>JAVEEC010000082.1 GCA_030840645.1 Frankiaceae bacterium | reverse complement strand
CGCCCAAGTTCGGGCACTCGCCACCCGCATCGACACGCTCGACCCACCCGAGAGTCCCTGTGACCTCGCTGATGCAGTGGACGCCGAGCTACCCGTTCCCCGCCGGACCGCTCGGTCAGCCCGCTCGCGATAACAGCGCGAGGGCGACAGGCCAGAACCGCACCCCCGCCGCATCCAGCGCTACACACCGGCCGAAAAGGTCGAGCAGGCCATCGTTGACTATTGGGCACGAGTCCAACTACCCAACGACAAGAAGGCTGAGCTTCGGGCCGGCATCGCCGCCTACTTCGACTGGCTGCGCGTGGACGGCCAGAACCAGATTGCCATCCTGCGGCGGCCGATCGGCAAGCTGCAGGTCGAAGAGAAGAAGCTGCTACAGCTCAAGTACGCCGAAGAGGTCTCGCGTGAGCTCTACCGCGACGAGCAGAAGCGGATCATGGACGGCATCTACGGCGCCGAGACTCAGATCGAGCGCCTACAGGTCGTGGACCATGGACTACGAGGCGCTGTACGCCAAGGCGTGCGTGGTGATCGACAACTTCCATGACCTCTACCAGCGGGCTCCTGGTCCACCCCGGCGCCTCGGCAACCGAGCGATCTTCGAGCGCCTGTACTTCCAGGGCAGCACGACCATCGGTGCTCGATTGACTGTGCTCTGCTCGGAGCTCTTGGAGCGCGGCCGGGTTCGGACTTGGGGTAGGTCCCGACGCTGGCGGCACGAGCAGCCGCCGGGGACGATGACGAAGGCTCCTGGTCGGACTCTTCTGGTCCGGACAGCAGCCCTCGACACCTGGCGCAGGTGCCTCTTGACCTGAGTTCAAGCCCCGCCGGGGCGGATGAGGGCCGGCGGCGCGATGCCGCCGTCATACAGGCCGCGGGTGCCGAGCGGGGCGGCGAGGCGGACGTCGCGGTGCCGGGTGAGCGGCTCGGTGCAGTCCTTCCCCTCGCGACCGGCCTGGTCGAGCGTGATGACGACGCGTTCGGCGGACTGCTCGACGACGACGCGCTTGACGACGGAGCAGGCGGCCGCGACGAACTCCACCCGGACGTCACGCGACGCCGGGTCGGCCCGGACGACGGACCAGATCGCGGTCACGGTCGTCGCGGCGGCCGGCGCAACAGCGGCTGCGGCAGCGGCCGGGCCGGGGGCGAGGGCGGCCTGTTGGCCGGCGGCCAGCCACCCGGAGCGCGGGAGGGCGGCGGGGGCCGGCCCGGCGGTGAGGCCGAGGGCACAGCCGGAGATGAGCAGTACGGGTACTCCCCAGGCGGGCGTCCGCATGCAAGCATTGTGCGCGCACGGGGACTCCGTTGGGGAGCCTCGATGACAAGACAGGTGGTCGTCATGACCGCAACCCTCTACGGCGGCGCCCCCGGCCGCCGGGTCACCGTCCTCGACGTGGCCGCCGCGAAGGCGCGCGGCGAGCGGTGGCCGATGCTCACGGCGTACGACGCCCTCACGGCCCGCGTCCTGGACGAGGCTGGCATCCCGGTCCTGCTGGTGGGCGACAGCGCGGCGATGGTCGTGTACGGCCACGACTCGACGCTGCCGGTCACCGTGGACGAGCTGGTCCCGCTGGTCCGCGCCGTGGCGCGGGGAACGAGCCGGGCGATGGTGGTGGCGGACCTGCCGTTCGGTTCGTACCAGACCTCGGTCGAGCAGGCCGTCGAGACGTCGGCGCGGTTCATGAAGGAGGGCCGGGCGAACGCCGTGAAGCTCGAGGGCGGCGCCCGCGTGCTGCCGCAGGTCGAGGCGATCGCGGCGGCCGGCGTACCCGTCATGGGGCACCTGGGGCTGACGCCGCAGAGCGTGAACGCGTTCGGCGGGTTCCGGGTCCAGGGCCGCGGCGAGGCGGGCGAATTGCTGCTCGCGGACGCGAAGTCGCTGCAGGAGGCGGGCGCGTTCAGCGTGGTGCTGGAGTGCGTTCCGGCCGACCTCGCTGCGCGGGTCACGGCCAGCCTCGCGATCCCGACGATCGGCATCGGCGCGGGCGCGGCATGTGACGCGCAGGTGCTCGTGTGGCAGGACCTGATGGGGCTGACGCCGGAGCCGGGGCCGCGGTTCGTGAAGCGGTACGCGGACCTGCGCGGGCTGATGACGGAGGCGGCGCAGGCGTTCGCGACCGAGGTGCGCGACGGCGTGTACCCCGGGCCCGAGCACGCCTACGAGTAGAGCGCCGCGCCCAGCACGTCAGCAGCCGTGGCGAGGGACGGGCCGTACCACGTCAGGTGCCGGCCGCTGACGAACGCGCACCGCACCCCGCCGAACGCCGCCGCGTCCTCCGGCGCGAACGCGTACGGCTCGTCCGGCAGCACGACCAGGTCGTACGGCGGCAGGTCGTCGAGGTCGACCTTCGGGTACCGCTCGGGCGACGAGCCGAGCACGTTGGACACCCCGAGCCGTGCCAGCACGTCGCCCGCGAACGTGTCGGACCCCAGCGCCATCCACGGCTTCCGCCAGATGGGCACCAGCGCGCGCACCCGCGGCAGCGGCACCGGGCCGCCCGGCCACGCGCGGCAGGCGGCGGCGTACCACGGCGGCGACGCGATGCCGCAGACCGCGAGCAGCCGGCCCAACGACGTCAGCGCGGCGGGGACGGTACGCGGCGCCGTCACCCAGACCGCGACGCCGGCCGCGCGCAGCGCGGCGACGTCGGCGAGCCGGTTCTCCTCCTCGTTCGCGAGGACCAGGTCGGGCGCCAGCGCCAGGACGTCGGCGACGCGCGGGTTCTTGGTGCCGCCGACCCGCGTGACGTCGAGCGACGGCGGGTGCGTGCACCAGTCGGTCGCGCCCACCAGGAGCCCGGACGCGGCGACCGACTCGGTCAGCGACGGCACCAGCGAGACGACCCGGCGGACCGGCCGCGGCACCGCGACCGGGTAGCCGAGGTCGTCGCTAGACGCCCGTGATCCGGACGCCGGCATGGGTCTTGTACCGCTTGTTGATTGCGAGCAGGACGGTCGTCAACGCCTCCAGCTCGCGCGAGAGGCGCAACGGCCCGGCGTCGATGCCGCGCATGCCCGGCACCTGCGTCGCCAGCCCGATCACCAGCGTCTTGGCCTCGGCGTCGTCGCCGCAGACGAGGATGTCGGTGTTGACGGAGGAGTTGGTCCCGAACAGCCGCCGCGCCGACACGTCGTGGAACGCCGACACCACCCGCGCGCCGGGCACCAGCGCGGCCGTCTGCTCGGCGGCCGAGCCCTCGTGGACGGGAACGGGCACGGCACCCGCCTTGTCGAACGCCATCGGGTTGACGCAGTCGACGACGATCTTGCCGTCGAGCAACGGCGCCAGCGCGGTCACGGTCGCGGCATGGCCGTCGTACGGCACCGCGAGGACGACGACCGAGCCGAACGTCGCCGCCTCCTCGTTCGTCCCGCCCCGGACGTCGAGCGGCAGCGAAGGCCGCAGCGCGCGAACCTCCGCCGCCGCCTCGGCCGCACGCGCGGCGTCGCGGGAGCCGAGCAGGACCGAGTGACCGGCGATGGCGAACCGCAGGCCGAGCCCCTTGCCCTGCGGCCCCGTACCGCCGAGGACGCCGATGGACAGCCCCTCCAGGTTGACGATCTGGCCACCCGGGATGACGGTCACGAGTCCTCCAACGCGTGCGCGACGCGGTCGGCGACGACGTCGACGATCCGCGGGTCGAGGTTCAACGGCTCGGTCAGCACCCAGGGCACCACACCGGAGACGGTCGCCGCGGCGGCCAGCGCGGCAGGAATATCCACCGTCGAGTGGTTGCCCGGGTAGAGGAAGTACGGGTGGACGACGAGGCGCGTGCACCCGGCCGCGACGAGGGCGGCGTACCCGTCGGCGATGGTCGGCGACAGCAGCTCCAGGAACGCCGGCTCGACGACGACGCGCGGCAGGCGTTCGGCCACGGCGGCGGCGACCGCGAGCAGGACGGCGTTGGCGTCCGGGCGCCGCGATCCGTGGCCCACGACCAGCAGGCCGAGCGCCTCGCGCGGCGAACCCTCTCCCATGTGCGCATCCTCTCGTCTTGCGGCCGCTCGCGGCGGCGGACGATTTGTGTCACAGCGGCAGGACTCACCCTGAGCGCGCCGAACGCAGTGTCGAACGGGGCAGGACCCGTTCCCTACCGGAAGCAGCGGGCATGAGCAGGAACCCTGACGACGAGCGGGGCACGCCGCCTCGCCCGGGGGTGCTGCGCCGCCTGATCTCCCGAGCGACGCCGTTGCCGCGCAGCGCATCCGACCGGATGAGCGCCATCGCCGCCGACGCGCACCTGCCCGTCGAGGACGTGCTGCGCGAGGTCGCCGACTTCCGGCTCGCCCTCGAGACGGACATGATCATCGCCGCCGCCGCGGCCGACGCCGAGTCCGACGGGCTGCTCTCCGACGTGCTGGACGGCGAGCGGGCCGAGCTGGCGACGTTCCACGACCGGCTGCTCGACCGGCTCGCCGACGCCGCCGCCACCGACGAGCTGGCACTGCGCCGCGAGCGGCGCCGGCCCAAGGGCGTGTCGCGCTACGTCGCCGCGGCCGCGGCCGCCGTCGCGCTGCTCAGCGCCGGCCGGGTCGCCACGCAGCAGCAGCACACCCGCGAGCTGGCGAGCAACAACGTCGCCCTCGCGACCGCCAACTCGCAGTACGCCGACCTCAGCAGCGCGGTCACCAGCTCCGCCCCCGGCGCCGTTCACGACGCCGCGCAGCAACTGCACGCGACGCTGACGACACTGATCGAGCAGCACGCCGGCGACCCCGGCGTCGCCGAGCAGGCGGCGCAGCTGCTCCAGGCCGAGATCTCGCTGCTGCAGATGCAGCAGCCCGCGGGCGCGCACCAGGCGATCGAGCAGGCGCGCCGGCTGGTCAGCATGCTCAAGCGCAACGCGCCCGCCGGGGTGCGCGCGACCGTGGCGCCGTTGCTCGACGCGGTGAGCACCCCCAAGCCGAGCGCGTCGCCGAAGCCGAAGCCGACGCCCGCGCCGTCCGCCAAGCCCACCCCGAAGGCCACCCCGTCGTCGAAGGCGAGCCCGACGCCGAAGTCGACGAGCACCAGCAACAAGAGTGGCGGGTCCCCGAGCCCCACCGACGGCGGGCCGATCCACGCGCCGTAGTCGCTTGTTGCGAACCTGTGGCAGTTACCAGAACGGCGCATTAGGCTGAGGGCATGCCCCGCCCGCGCATCCCGCTGACCCTGCTCGCCCTCGCCCTGGCCGTTCCCGCATGCGGCGACTCGACGGCCGCCCCGAGCGACGGGCGGCTCGCGGTCGTCACGACCGTCGCACCGATCACCAGCATCGCGGCGACGATCGGCGGCGACCGCGTGCGGGTCACCGGCCTCGTCCCTGAGGGCACCAACTCGCACACGTTCGAGCCGCCGCCGAGCGCCGCCGAGGTCCTGAGCACGGCCGACCTGATCATCGTCAACGGCCTCAAGCTCGAGGACCCGACGGCCGAGCTGGCCGCCGAGAACAAGAAGTCCGGCGCGACCGTCGTCGCCCTCGGCACCAGGGTGCTGCCGGAGTCCGAGTACATCTACGACTTCTCGTTCCCGAAGAAGGACGGCAAGCCGAACCCCCACCTCTGGACCGACCCGCTGTTCGCGATCAAGTACGCGCGGGTGATCCGCGACGAGTACGTCGCCCGCGACGCCGCCGGGGAGGCGACGTACGACGCCAACCTCGCGGCGTTCACCGCCAACGCGACCGCCCTCTCCGACGCCGTGAAGAAGGCGAGCGCGACCGTCCCCAAGCGCGAGCTGCTCACCTACCACGACGGGTACGCGTACTTCGCGCGGGACTACGGTTGGACCGTCATCGGCGCCATCCAGCCGTCGAACTTCGAGGACCCGAGCCCGCGCGAGGTCGCCTCGCTGATCGACCAGATCAAGGCGCACCGGGTCCCCGCGATCTTCGGCTCCGAGGTGTTCCCCTCGACCGTCCTCGAGCAGATCGGCAAGGCCACCGGCGCGCGGTACGTCGACACCCTGCGCGACGACGACCTGCCGGGGAAGCCGGGCGACGCGGACCACTCGTGGTTCGGCCTGATGCGCAACGACTACGTGACGATGGTCTCGGCGCTCGGCGGCGACGCGACCGGGCTCGCGGGCCTGGTGCCCGGGGCGACGCCGGACGACCAGGCGAGGTACCCGCAGTGACCGGCTCGCTGCTCCGGCTGGAGCACGTCACCTGCCGCTACGGCGCGGAGACGGTGCTGCGCGACGTCGACCTCGACGTGCGCGCGGGGACGTTCACCGGCGTCGTCGGCCCGTCGGGGTCCGGCAAGACCACGCTGCTCCGCGTCCTGCTCGGCACCGTCAAGCCGGTGCGCGGCAGCGTTCACCGGACCAAGGGCGTCGCGGTCTCCTACGTCCCGCAGCTCGAGACCGTCAACTGGAACTTCCCCGTCACGGTCGAGGAGTGCGTCCTCATGTCGCGCACAGGGCGGGTCCTCCCGTGGCCGAGCAGGCACGAGCGCGCCGAGGTCGCGGACGTCCTCGACCGCCTCGGCATCTCCGGGCTGGCCAAGCGGCACATCCGCCAGCTCTCCGGCGGCCAGCAGCAGCGCATGTTCATCGCCCGCGCCCTGCTCCGCCGGCCGCGGCTGCTGCTCATGGACGAGCCGACGTCCGGCGTCGACGTCGCTACCAGGCACGAGATCCTGCACCTGCTCGGCGAGCTGAACGACGGCGGCCTCGGCATCGTCCTGACCACCCACGACCTCAACGGCATGGCCGCCCACCTGCCGCACCTCGTCTGCCTCCAGACGTCCGTCATCGGCGTCGGCGCGCCCGCCGACGTCATCACGCCGGACGTCCTGGAGCGCACGTTCGGCGCCAAGATGGAGGTCCTGATCCACGGCGGGATGCCGGTCGTCGTCGACTCGTACGAGCGGGCCGCCGTGCCACTGCCGCGCGACGAGGCGGTGCCGACGCGATGAACGGGGTGCTGCACAACCTGCTGCACCCGTTCACGTTCCCGTTCTTCGCGCGCGGCCTGGTCGTCGCGACGCTGTCCGGCGCGCTGCTCGGGCTGATCGGCGTCTACATCACGCTCAAGGGGATGTCCTACATCGGCCACGGGCTCTCCCACGCGATCTACGGCGGGTTCGCGGCGAGCACCATCGTGTCGTTCAACTACTACGTCGGCGCCGGCATCTGGGGCATCGCGTCGGCGCTGATGATCAACGGCGTCTCGCGCCGCCGGGCCATCGGTGCCGACGCGGCGATCGGCGTCATCACGACGGCGTCGTTCGCGCTCGGCGTCGCGCTGCTGCGGATGTTCGGGGCGCGCGGGCGGTCGTTCGACGCGGCGCTCTTCGGCTCCATCCTCGGCCTCTCGAACACCGACGTGCTCGCCGTCTTGGTGGTCGCGGTGCTCGCCGGGGCGCTGGTGTTCCTGCGGTACCGCGCGCTGCTGTTCACGACGTTCGACCCCGAGGTCGCCGACGTCTCCGGCGTCTCGGTCGCGCGGACCGACGCGCTGCTCACCGCGGTGCTCGCGCTCGGCATCCTCGTGACGTTGAACGTCATCGGCGTCACGCTGGTCGCGGCGATCCTCGTGACGCCGCCGGTCATCGCGCGGATGCTGACGAACTCGTTCACCCGGATGCTCTGGATCTCCACGGCGGTCGGCGCGGTCTGCGGCTTCGTCGGGATGAACCTCAGCTACCACCTCGACGTGCCCTCCGGAACGATGATCGTGCTGACCGGCGCGGTGGTGTTCGCGCTGACGTTCGCGGTCACGGGGCTGCGCGGGCTGCGCCGTACCGCCGGCCTCGACGACCACGTCCTCGCGGCATGAATACTCCCCACGACCGCGCTCCGCGCGCCCGCGGGGGCCCCGGATGAACACGGAGGACGCGGCGCTGCTGCGGGCGGCGTTCGAGGGGACGGCGTTCGACGACGCGGTCGTGGACTTCGCCAGCGCGCTCGGCACAGCGCCCACCGACCCGGGCGGGCTGCTGCTCGTCGGCACGCCGGACGAGGAGCCGTGGCACTTCGCGGCGCACCTCACCGACGAGGCCGAGTGGGCCGGGCGCGCCGAGCTGTCGCCGACGCTGGTCCGCTGGGCGGTGCCCGAGGGCGCGCCCGCGCACCTCGCCGTCGGCCTGGACCGGCTGCACGTCGTCCACGCGCGCGAGACGCTGCTCGTCGTCGCGCCCGGCGCCGCTCCGGAACGCCTGCTCGACGACGTCGACCGCGCGCGGCGCGGCGGCGCGCACGTCCTCGCCGTCGAGGCCGGCGACAAGGACCTGCGCGGGCTCGCCCACGAGGCGTTGACGGTGCCGGTGGCCGCGTACTTCGACGTCGTGCAGCACGTCCTCAGCGCGACCGCGCCGGGCGCCGTACGCCGCAGGCGCGGCGTCCGCGAACGCCTCGGCCGCCTCCTCGACGACCTGCAGGGCGTTCCCCGCCCGCCCCGGTAGAGCGTTGCGTCACGCTCACGAGGCGACGGCCGCGCGGCGGCGAACCGCGACGGCGGCGCCCGCCGCAACCGCCGCGACGACACCGACCAGGACCAGCCCGAGGCCGCCGCCACCCTTCTCGTCGGTGACGACGCGGAACCTCCGTACGACGACCGGCGCGGTGCTGTCGGTGTCCGCGTCCGGCACCATCCGCAGGGCGTGCTCGCCGGGCGCGACGCCGTCGACAGTGATCACGGTCTGGCTCGACGGCCGGACGTGCAGCGTCGTGAACAGCCCGCCGAGCTTTCCGTCCGCGCCGACCGGCCGCCCATCGAGGTCGAGGCGGAACGTCGCCGCCGCCGTACCGCCCTCCCCCACGAGCACGATCCGCACGGCCGTGCCGACGACGCGCGCGTTCTCGGCGGGCGCGGCGAGGCGGACCCGCGCGGGGACGTGGGCGTACGCGGGCGTGGCGACGCAGAGCAGCGCGAACGCGAGCAGCAGGGCGGGGGCACGGCGCACGCTGCGATCGTGGCACGAACCCGGGCCGCCACTCGTTCCGCGCGTGCGAGAGGATGAGCGGGACCCGACGTGAGGAGTACGCACGGATGAAGTACGCCGCCACCGCCCTCGCCCTCGCGGCCGCCCTGAGCGGCTGCACGAACGGTGGGGACGGCAGCACCGTCGAGGGCCCGCCGTCCACCTCGGCACCGGCCACCACGCCCGCGCCCGCGACCACGACCACGACCGCCGCCACACCGTCGGCGAGCGGGCCGAGCTGCCCGGCCGCGGCTGCGCTGCCGAACGGCGCGACGCTGGTCACGGCGACCGTGACGGGCGGGCGGGTCACGACCCCGCACGCGCAGTGGAGCGTCAAGCTCGGCTCCGCCGTCCGCGTCGCCGTCACCGCCGACGTCGCGGACGAGGTGCACGTCCACAGCTACGACAAGAAGCAGGACACGACGCCCGGCTGCCCGACCGCGATCGACTTCACCGCGAACATCCCCGGCACCGTCGAGGTCGAGCTGGAGAACGCCAAGCTGCACCTGTTCGACATCAAGGCGAGCTGATGCCGTTGCCGACCCTGCCGTCGATCCCGCTGCCGTTGCACGGAGTCGGCGGGCGCGCGGACCTGCCGGTGCCGTTCTGGCTGGCGGTATACGGCGCCGGCATCGCGGTCGTGCTGTCGTTCGCGGCGCTCGGGGTGCTCTGGCCGACGTCGCGGCTCCGCCCGGACAAGGGCCGCCCGCTCCCCCGGCTGCAGCGCGTCGTCGACTCGCCGCTGCTCCGGTGGCCGCTGCGCGCGGTCGCGCTGGTCGTGTCGGTGGTGCTGCTGTCGGCGGCGTTCCTCGGTTCGAACGGCGTCGAGTCCAACCCCGTTCCCTGGTTCCTGTTCATCGTGTTCTGGGTCGGGCTGGTCCCGCTGTCGCTGGTGTTCGGGCCGGTGTGGCAGGTCGTCAACCCGCTGCGGACGCTGCACGAGCTCGCGTCGCGGGCGGCGCTGAGCGACCCGGAACGCGGCCTGCGCGAGCTGCCCGCGCGGCTCGGCTACTGGCCCGCGGCGGCGTGGCTCGCGGCGTTCGCGTGGGTGGAGCTGGTGCTGCCGTCGCGCACCGAGCCGCGGCTGCTCGGCGTCCTCATCCTCGGCTACGCGGTCGTCAACCTGCTCGCCGCGGCGGTGTACGGGGCCCGGTGGTTCGGCCGCGGCGACGGGTTCGAGGTGTACTCCGCGCTGATCGGCCGGCTCGCGCCGGTGGGGCGGCGCCCCGACGGGCGGCTCGCGCTGCGCAACCCGCTCGACGGCCTCGCCGGCCTGCGGCCGGAGCCCGGGCTGGTCGGCGTCGTCGTCGTGCTGCTCGGCTCGACGGCGTACGACGGCCTGACGCGGACGAAGCAGTGGAAGTCGTTCGCGGGCAGCGCAGGCGGCTGGACCGCCGTACCGAAGGCCACGCTCGGGCTCCTCGCCTGCACGGCGTTCGTCGGGGTGACGTACGTCGTCGCCACCCGCCTGTCCGGACGCTACGCGGGCGCCGACCCCAAGCCGCTGCCCGCGGCGTTCGCCCACTCCGTCGTCCCGATCGCTGTCGGGTACGCCATCGCCCACTACTTCTCGCTGCTCGTCCTCGACGGCCAGCAGGCGTGGATCCTCGCGTCGGACCCGTTCGCGACGGGGGCGAACTGGTTCGGCACGGCGCACTGGACCATCGACTTCACCGTCGTCTCGACCCGCTTCATCGCGGTCACCCAGATCAGCGCCATCGTCATCGGCCACATCCTCGGCGTCGTCGCGGCGCACGACCGCGCGGTCGCGTTGTTCAAGGGGCGGGGCGCGATCCGCGGGCAGTACCCGCTGCTCGCCGTCATGGTCGTCTACACCCTCGGCGGCGTCCTGCTGCTGCTCGGGACGTGATCCCACAGGCGCACGGCGGCGGCGTACCCGAGACGCTGTCGGTGCTGGTGCCGTTGGCGCTGGTGGTGTTCCTGCTCCGGGCGGGCGCGAAGAAGGCGCCGCCCGAGCCGCCCCCGGACGAGGCCCCCGAGGATCAGCAGGAGACCTGAGCCACCGTCGCGCCGTCCGCGTCGGGAACCTCGACGGTCTCGGTCTCCGTCGCGTGCGGCGCGACCCGCTGCGACAGGAACGCGAACTCCGGCGCCGCGTCGCCGCTCGTGCCGATCCGGTGGACGCGGCACTTGGCCCGGCCGGCCTTGCGGCCGTCGTTGGTGACCGCGACCGTCACGACGGTCTTGCCGGCGACCGGCGTGACCGAGACGAGCCGGCCCTGGAACGGCCCCACCCCGCGCACGCTCCACGCCAGCAGCACGCCCATCAGCACGAAGCCGCCGATCAGCGCGATCATCACCGTGCCGTGCGACTGCGACGGCGAGGGGGCGGCCGGGCGCGGCAGCGCGAGGTCGACGTCCTCGGCCGGCTCGAACGGCGTCTCGCAACGGACGCAGACCTGCAGGTCTCCGCGGCGGGCCGTGCCGCACCGCAGGCAACGCTCTGGGGGCATGCCGCCATCCTACGTTCGCCGCCGTAAAGCGGCTGCCGCGCGGGTCCGGCCCCGGTACCGTCCGGTCCCGAGATGGCCGACGAACCGCGCGACCCCGCCGACCCGGGCCCGCTCGAACCGGTCGTCGCCGCGACCCCCGGGCGCGCGGGCGTGCTCGGGCTGCTGCGCTCGGTCGCGATCGACGTCTCCCCGCTGCGGACGTCGCGGGAGTTTCGGCTGCTCTGGTCGGGCCAGGTGGTGTCGTTCCTCGGCTCGATGATCACCTACGTCGCCGTCCAGTGGCAGGTCTACGAGCTCACCCACTCCTCGCTCGCGGTCGGGCTGATCGCGCTGTTCGAGCTGGTGCCGTTACTCACCATGTCGTTCGTCGGCGGCGCGCTCGCCGACGCGGTCGACCGCCGCAAGCTGGTGCTGCGCACCGAGGCGGCGCTGACGCTCGTCCCACTCCTGCTCCTCCTCAATGCGCTGCGCGACCGGCCGCTGGTCTGGCCGATCTACGTCCTCATCGCGTTCGCGGCCGGGCTCGACGGGCTCGGCCGCCCGTCGCTGTGGGCGCTGCTGCCGCGGCTCGTGACGAAGGAGGAGCTGCCGAGCGCGACGGCGCTGCACAGCCTCTACGTCAACCTCGGCGCCGTCGCCGGACCGGCCGCGGGCGGCGTGCTGATCGCGTCGTTCGGCCTGCCCGGCACGTACCTGATCGACGTCCTGAGCTTCGTCGTCTCGCTGCTCACGATCCGCGCGATGAAGGCGTCACCCCCGCCCGACGACGCGGAACGACCCAGCCTCCGCTCCGTCGTCGAGGGGTTTCGCTACGCGCGCAGCCAGCCGATCCTCATGGGCACCTACCTGGCCGACTTCAACGCCATGATCTTCGGGATGCCGAGCGCGCTGTTCCCCGAGCTGGCGGCGAACCGGTTCGCGGGCAGCGGGTTCGCGCCCGCCACCGTCCTCGGGCTGCTGCACGGCGCGACGTACACCGGCGCCCTGCTCGGCACCATGACGTCCGGCTGGGTCCGCCGGGTGCGCAGGCACGGCCTCGCCATCATCTGGTCCGTCGCCGCGTGGGGGGTCGCGATCACGGCGTTCGGGTTCGCGCACTCGCTCTGGGTCGCGCTGCCGCTCATCGCGGCAGCGGGCGCGGGCGACTTCGTCAGCGCGACGTTCCGTTCCACGATCTGGAACCAGACCATCCCCGACGCGCTCCGCGGCCGCCTCGCCGGCATCGAGCTGGCCAACGTCGCCAGCGGGCCGTTGCTCGGCAACGCCGAGGCCGGGCTCGTCTCGCGGCTGCGCGGCCCGACGTTCTCCATCGTCAGCGGCGGCCTCGCCTGCCTCGCCGGTACGGCGGTGCTGGCGCTGGCGCTGCCGGAGTTCCGCAGGTACCGCTCGGAGGGCTAGCCCAGCGCGAACGCCACGGTCCGCGTCGCCGGGTCCGCGCGCGCCAGCCGCACCCGGACGCGTTCGCCGAGCGGCGCGCGCCCGGCGACCCGCGCGCGGACCGCCGGGTCGGCGAGCTGGATCGTCGCGCCGCGCTCGTCGACAGCCGTGACCACCGCGTCGAACGTCTCCCCCACCCGGTGCGCGAGGACCGCCGCCTCGACGTAGTCGAGCACCGCGCGTTCGAGCTCGCGCTCGAGGTTCCCGGCGTGCGCCATCAGCCCCGGCAGGTCGGGCAGGCTCGCGCGGCACCAGTCCGGGACGTCCCGCCCGTCGTGCAGCGCGAGCACCGTCTCGGACACGAACCGGTCCGCGAGCCGGCGGATCGGCGCGGTCGCGTGGGCGTACGGCGCCGCGATCGCGCCGTGCTCCGGCTGCGCCGGCCGGGCGCCGTCGAACGCCGTGTACCCGGCCCCGCGCAGCAGCGTCGTCGCGAGGTTGAGCAGCGCCGCGTGCGCGGGCTTCGCCGGGTCGAGGCCGCGGACGAACGCCGCATACGGCTCGCCCGCCCAGTCCACGCCGAGTCCGGATGCGCTGCGCCGCAGCAGTTCCACGGTCGACGGGTCGGGTCGCGGCATCGTGCGGAGCAGGCCGACCCCGCCGTCGAGCATGATCCGCGCCGCGCACATGCCGGTGAGCAGCGAGACCTGCGCGTTCCAGTCCTCGACGGGCAGCGGAGCGACGTACGCCAGCGCGTAGCCGCCGGGCGTCCGCACGACCTCCTGCGCGGGCGTGCGCAGCGACACGCCGCCGCGGTCCCGCTCGCGCTCCTGGCGCAGCGTGCCGATCTCGCGGAGCAGCACGAGCGGCTCGGCGGCGGTGCCGTCGTCGAGGGCGCGCTGGACGGTCGCGTAGTCGAGCTGCACGCGGCTGCGGACGGTGGCGCGCTCGACCGCGACGCTCGTCGGCTCGCCCTCGGCGTCGAGGTCGAACGTCCACAGCACCGCGGGCCGCACCTCGCCCGCGAGCAGCGACGCGCACCCGTCGCCGAGGACCGGCGGGTAGAGCGGGACGCGTTCGTCGGGGCAGTAGAGCGTCGAGCCGCGCCGCCGCGACTCGGCGTCGAGCGGCCCGTCCGGGCGGACGAACGCGCCCGGGTCGGCGATGGCGTAGGACACGCGGTACCCGGCCGGGCGGCGTACGGCGCCGTACGCCTGGTCGAGGTCCGTGCTGCCCGGCGGGTCGACGGTGACCAGCTCGACGCCGGTCCGGTCGGCGCGCGGGTGCGCGGCGCGGGCGGCGGCCGCCTCGGCGACGACCTCCTCGGGGAACGTCGCAGGCAGCCCGAGCTCGCGGCGGATCGCGGCGAACCCGGTCGCGAGCTCACCGGCCTGCACGGTCAGGACGCGCTGCGCCATCGGCGTACCTCCTCGGGCGGGAGCGTACGTTGCCGTCGCGTGAGACTTTCGTGGGTCGGGTAGGCGGCACCGCCGCGCGGGCAGACTCCGGGTGTGCTGGAGCTCTCGGCGAGGACGTACGGCGACCTCGCCATGGTCGGCGTCGCGGGCCCCGTCGTCGGCGAGACCGGACCGGCGTTCCAGTCCTCGGTCGCTGCGGTGCTCGCCACCCGGCCGCAGGCCGTGATCCTCGACCTCGCCCTGGTCACCAAGCTGGACGAGAACGGCGTCGGCGCCCTGCTGCACACCGCGTCGCGGTGCAAGCTCCAGGGGTGCGCGCTCGCGCTCTGCCGGGTGCCGGACCACGTCCGCGAGCTGCTGGTCGCGGAGCGGGTCGAGATCCCGCGCTACGACACCCTCGCCGACGCGACGGAGACCCTGCTGTACGCCGCCGCCTGGCGGTAACGCCGTACGGTCAGCGCGCGTCGACGTCGTCCGAGTCGCCCGCCGCGACGAGGAGCAGCAGGTCCCAGCACCCCGCGCAGAGCGCGACGTCCGGGCGCGGGCGCAGCAGGTCGTGCGCTTCGCGGTGGCAGCGGGGACAGTGCGACACGGCCCGGCTCCTCGCCCCCCGTATGGACACCCCCTACCCCGGCCATATCGGCATATGACGGATACCGCTGTAGCGCCGCCGGTCACGACTTCGTTGCTCTGCCCCCTACGCGTGCAGCCGCACGGCGCGGCCGTACTGCAGGGTCGCGATGCGGGCCGCCTCCGCGTGCGTCGCGCAGTCGCCGTCGCGGATGTCGGTCACCGTGAACGTGTGCCGCCCGACCGCCATCGTCACCGTGTCGATGGCCAGCCCCTGCCGGATGCGGCAGGAGCCGCCGGCGTTCGGCGGCCCGGGCCGCCAGCGGCCGGTCTCGCGCTGGAGGTGCGGCGCGGACGCGACGTAGGTCTTCGCCTGCGCCGCCGTCCGCCACTCGTAGACGTACACCACGACGAGCTGCGACGGGTCGGCGTACGCGCGGCTGTGGCCGCGCAGGAAGCCGAGCCGCTGGATCGCCTGCTTCTCCGCGGCCGTCGGCTTCGCGTTGCCGTTGCCGAGCTGCGCCGCCCGGGCCAGGTCGATCGGGCCGGTCTGCGAGGTCGTGTCGGACTCCCTGTCGTAGCGCGGGATCGCCTCGTCCAGCGGCAGCAGGAAGTCGGTGATCGTCGGCGGCGCGGCGGCCGGCGTGCGGCTCGCCGCCGGGGTCGGGGTCGGGCGCGCGGCGGCGTGCGGCGCATCGGTCGCGCGGGACACGGCGACCGCGCCGCCCGCGGCGAGCACCAGCCCGCAGGCCGCGGCGAGGACCGGCGTCGCGTGCATACGACGACGGTAAGGGGCGTCCGGGCCGCCCGTGCGGGATTGCCGGAGATCGCTGCTACGCGCGCGTGTACCTGAGCAGGACGACGCCGTTGCCGAACACCCGCGTCTCGGCCAGCCTGAGGTCCTTCTTCGCGGTCAGGTCCGGGAAGAGCCGCTTGCCGCGGCCGATCAGGACCGGGTGGACGTAGATCCGGTACTCGTCCACGAGGTCGAGCCGCAGGAACGTCGCGGCGACGCCGGCGCCGCCGAGCGCCAGGTCGCCGCCGGGCTGCGCCTTGAGCGCCTCGACCTCGTCGGGGACGATGTCGCGGACGACGGTGGTGTTCCAGCCGGCGTCCCGCAGCGTCGTCGAGTACACGATCTTCGGCGTGTCCCGCCAGATGCTGGCGTAGTCCGCGACCGGTCCCGCGTTCGCCGGGTCCTCGTCCGCGCTCGGCCAGAACCCCGCCATCAGCTCGTGGGTGACGCGCCCGTTCAGGAACGCGCCCACGGTGCTGAGGTACTCGTTGAAGTGGGTGTGCACCTCCTCGTCGACGAGGTGCCAGTCGAGCTCGCGGTCCGGCCCCTCCAAGAACCCGTCGAGCGACACCGACATCATCAGCACGATCTTGCGCATGGCAGCCTCAGGTCCGTTCCACGATCCGGTGCTCGAAGGCGTACGCGGTCGCCCCGGAACGCGACGAGACGCCGATCTTGGTGAAGATGTTCGACAGGTGCCTGGCGACGGTCTTCTCGCTGAGGTGGAGGTCCGCGGCGATCTCCCGGTTGGTCCCGCCCGCCGCCGCGAGGCGCAGCACCTGGGCCTCGCGTTCGGTCAGGCCCCCGGGCAGCCGCGGCGGCGTCGTGAGGTCGCGGACCAGCCGCGCGTCGAGCGTCGCGCCGAGCCGGTCGAACACCGACTCCGCGGCCGCGAACGACGCCACCGCGCCGTCATGGTCGCCGGCGTCGCGGCAGGCGAGGCCGAGCAGCGTACGGACCGTCGCCACCTCGTGCGGTGCCTCCAGCTCCTGCCACCGGGCCAGCGCCGCGCGCAGTGTCGCGCAGGCGGCGTCGTCACCGCCGGCGAGCTGCACGCGGCCGCGCGCCATCGCCGCCGACGCCAGCAGCGCCGGGCTGTCGTAGTCCTCGGCGATCGCCTCCAGCTCGTCGACCGCCGCGCCTGCCGCCGCCGTGTCGCCGGTGACGATCGCGATCTGTGCCGCCGCCGCCAGCAGCCTGGCCCGCGCGAGGCGGTTCCACGTCTCGGCGTCGAGCGCCCCGCGCACGATCGCGGTCGCCGCGCCGGCCTTGTTCTGGGCGAGGCGCAGCAGCGCGAGCCCGGCCGGCGGTCGACCGCAGAGCTCCTCCGCCTTGCCGAACGCCGCCTCGGCCCCGGCGAGGTCGCCGAGCCGCCGGCGGATCTCGCCGATCTCGGCGAACCCCGCGGCGGCGTTCGGCAGGTGCAGCCCGGCCAGCTCGTCGCACGCCAGCGCCGCCTCGCGTTCCGCGTCGGCCCACTCCCCGCGCCACCGCAGCGCCGAGGCCCGGTGCACCCGGCAGAGGCCGGGGAACACCGCCATCGGGTGACGTTGGGACCACCGGCCGGTCGCCTCGGTCCACTCGGCTGCGCGCCGCAGGTCGCCGAGCTCCTCGCAGGCGCTGATCAGGCTGCAGTACACCTTGCCGGTGGCGTACGGGCCGAGCCGGCCCTCGACAGCGAACAGCATCGCCTCGTCCAGGTGCGCCAGCCCCTCGGCGAGGTCGCCGCGGTCGATGAGGACACGGCCGAGCGTCTGCAACGCCTCGGCCTCCACGTCCGGCGACCGCAGCCGCCGGCCGAGCTCGACCACGTCGCGCGCGAGGCCGGCCGCCCGCGCCAGGTCGCCAGAACCGTGGGCGGCCTCGGCCTCGCGGAGCCGCAGCGCGCCGTGCTCGGCGCACTCCGAGTCGTTCCCCAGCGCCTGCGCCGCACGCCGCAGCCACGCCCCCGCGATGGCCGGCCGGGCCTTGAAGCAGTGGTGCTCGTAGAGCCACACCGCGCACCGGCCGGCCGCCCGCCGGTCGTCGTTCTCCGCGTAGATCGCGTACGCCCTCTCGCGGGCGTCGATGCAGTCGTCGAGGTACCCGAGCCACCACGCGGCGTCGGCCAGCACGGCGAGCCGGGCGGCCTCGTCCGCCGCCTCGCCCTGCGCGCCGGCGGCCGCGTCGTACGCCGCCTGCCAGTCGTGGCGTTCGAGAGCGTCGTGTGCGCCCGCGAGCGGATCCACGCGCCCTCCTCTGCCCGCCGTCAGGCGGTCGACATCTGTGCCGCGAGATGCTCCAGCACCGGCTTGATCTGCTCGGCCGGGCTGAACTCGAGGAACGTCACGCCGCCCTCGGTCCAGCCGGTGTGGCCGCCCGGCCAGTAGTACACCTCACCGGCCCGGGTCGTCTCCTCCGTGCCGTCCGCGTAGCGCACGGTGATCGCGCCGGCGAGGACGTAGCCCCAGTGCGGGCAGGCGCACCGGTCGTCGGGCAGCCCCTTCAACAGCGGCGTGAAGTCGACCCCGGCCGGCAGGTCGAGGTGCCGGACGACGACGTCACCCCACTGTGCCCCGCGCGTCTCGATCGCGTCCACCTTCATCTCGACCGGGATCCCGGCGATGTCGCTGCGCATGCTCGTGTCCTCTCGTTGGTGGTCGGGTTTCGATGCGATCGTCGACGCGGCCGCGGTTGCCGCGCATCGGCGGAACCACCCAGTTGGTCACGTCGCGCGGACCCGGCGATGGGTCGTTCGACGCAGTGGCCCGCCTGACCGAATGGGTGCTCTGCCCGATGCCGCTGCGCCGGTGGACCGGGAACCATCTGCGCCATGACCGCATGGGACCGTGAGGTACAACGGCTGGTGGAGCACGGGCGCGACCGCGAGGCCGCCGCGCTGGCCGTACGCCACCTGTCCCGCCCACTACCAGGAGGACCGATGGACCCGCTCGAACAGTTCGACCGGCTCGGGCCCGTACTGGGCGGCGTCGTGGCCACGATCGGTCCCGACGACCTCGACCGGGCCACGCCCTGCGCCGACCTCACGGTGCGCGGTGTCCTGGAGCACATGATCGGCGGCGCGACCGCGTTCGCCGCGGCGTTCCGCGGTGAGCCCGCCCCGGACGTTGCCGTCGCGGCCGACCCGGTCGCGGCCTTCGGCGAGGCGCTCGGCGGGCTCGCGGGCGCCGTACAGTCGCCGGGCGCCCTCGACCGCACCATCGCCGCGCCGTTCGGCGACGTGCCCGGTGCGACGTTCGCCGGCTTCGTCGTCCTGGACGGCCTGGTCCACGGCTGGGACCTCGCCACCGCCACCGGCCAGCCGTACGCGCCGCCCGACGCGCTCGTCGCGGCCGTCGACGCCTACGCCCGGGAGGCGATCGTTCCGTCCATGCGCGCGGCCGGCATGTTCGCGCCTCCCGTCGAGGCGCCGGCCGGCGCCACGCCGATCGAGCGGCTGGTCGCGTTCACCGGTCGGGCTGTCTCGTGAGCGTCGAATACGACGCCGTCAAGACCCGCCAGCGCGACACGTGGGCGTCGGGCGACTACGCCGTCATCGGCACCACGTTGCAGATGGTCGGCGAGACGCTGTGCGAGACCCTCGACGTCGCCGCCGGAGAGCGGGTGCTCGACGTCGCCGCCGGCAACGGCAACGCCTCCCTCGCGGCCGCCCGCCGCGGCGGCTCCGTCGTCGCGTCCGACTACGTCGGCGCGTTGCTCGAGGGCACGGCCGCGCGGGCGCGTTGCGAGGGGCTGGCCGTCGAGACCCGGCAGGCCGATGCCGAGGCGCTGCCGTTCGGCGACGGCGAGTTCGACGTCGTCGTGTCGACGTTCGGCGTCATGTTCTGCCCCGACCAGGAGCGCGCCGCCGCCGAGCTGCTGCGGGTCTGCCGTCCCGGCGGGCGGATCGGCCTGGCCAACTGGACGCCCACCGGTTTCGTCGGCCGGATGTTCAAGGTCATCGGCGGCTACGTGCCGCCGCCCGCGGGCGTCGCGTCACCGCTGCTGTGGGGCACCGAGGACCGACTCGCGTCGCTGCTCGGGAGCGGCGCGAAGGTCGACGTGCGGCGCCGCGACTTCGTGTTCAGGTACCGGTCGGCCGAGCACTGGCTCGACACGTTCCGCACGTACTACGGGCCGACGCTCAAGGCGTTCGCCGCGTTGGACGAGGGCGGGCGCGCGGCGTTGGAGCGCGACCTGCTCGCGTTGGCCGAGGAGTCCAACACCTCGACCACCGGAACGTCGCGGATCCCGAGCGAGTACCTGGAGGTCGTCGCGACCAGAGTTGAGTGATGGCGCGAGCGAGCCGGGTGACCGCGGCCGGAAGACCTCGCACACATGGCCGCGTGCGAGCACACTGGCACGATGAGCCGGGGGACGATCTCGCATAGGTGCGGGGCGCACTAATGGGTCTCCTCAAGAAGCTGTTCGGCGCCGCGTCGCCGCCGCCGCTCCTTTACCCCGGAGCGGACACACTCCAAGTCGTCGGAGAGTCGAACTACCAGGACGCGCTAGAAACGATCATCGGCGGCAGACCTGTGGACCGGGTTCGCTCGCCGGTGCACGCGACTCTCCTGCCCGATCCGCAGAATCCCTGCGATCCCAACGCCATCAGGATCGAGATCAGCGGCCTCATCGTCGGACACCTGAGTCGGGTCGACGCGCTCCGATACCGCCCGGGTCTCCTCCGGCTCCTCGAGACCAGCGGAGGCCGGCCGGTCGCGCTCGCTGGGCACATCGTCGGGGGTGGAAAGGATGCCGATGGCAGACAACGCATGCTCGGCGTCTTTCTCGACCACGACCCCGCGGACTTCGATGTCCAGTCACTACCTGGACATCACAGCGCCGGCTTCCGCACGGGCTTCTCGCACGCCTGCACGGCAGACGCTGACGATGACAGCTACGACCTGTCGTGGTTCGGCTCGCTGTCCGAGAACGACACGACCGCGATCGCGCAACTTCATGAGTGGTTGGCGACGACGACGAGCCACATCGAGAGGCACTACCTGATGTGCGAGCTGGAGAAGCGCCTCTACAGGTGCCGAGACGTATTCGGCTCGGCCCTGGCAGAGTACGACGCTACCTGCCACGCGCACGACGACGAGATGGACGCGATGGCAGTCGAGCTCCGAACAAAGCTCGGCAGCGTGCCGCTGCTCGAGACGTATCGCCAGGCGGCTATCCGTCACCAGAAGGCGAAGGACTGGCCCGCAGTCCTATGGTGGACCGAGCGTGGGATCGCGGTGTATGGAACGAGCATCGGCGTTGACGGCGCCGTCGAAGACCTCGTCAGGCGGCGCGACTACGCCCAGATGAAGATCGCCCCCGCGACCACGACGCGACCGGCAGCCGGTGCGGTGCTCCCGACGGTGGGCGCCAGCCGCGTCGTCGAGGCTCTCGTCTGCGCGGTGTGCGGGGCACGTTTCGAGCGGGTACGGACCCGCGGACGGAAGCCGTCGGCGTGTCCCCAGTGCCGCTCGGCCTGAGCCTGGGCGCCCGGTCGCCGACATCCACGAGGCGCTGCGCGAGATCACTGCTCCCTTGCTCACCA
Organism: Frankiaceae bacterium; assembly: GCA_030840645.1. Classification (GTDB taxonomy): domain Bacteria; phylum Actinomycetota; class Actinomycetes; order BP-191; family BP-191; genus BP-191. The sequence continues at coordinate 5,978 of JAVEEC010000082.1, read as the reverse complement.
AGGGCGAGGCGCTCACGCTCGTCAGGCGAGACTGAGTGCTCGCCTACGCCATCGCGTTCGCGGCTCCCGCTCGGCGCGCGTTGGCGAGGCTGCCGGAGAAGGTCGGCACGGCGGTCGTCGAGTTCCGCGTCACGGCGAGGTGCAGTCCGATCTCGCGTGCCATGTACCCGTCGTCGGTCCACCGCGCGACCGCGCCCAGGATCACCTCGAAGCGGCCACGCCCCTACGTCCTGTCGGCACGTACGACCTCCGGCGAGCAGGAAGCCCTCGACGCTCACAGTGGGCTCGGGGATGCTCGCCTCCCTGCGCCACGCCGCCCGGTCCTGCGCCGTCATGCCTCCGGCAACACCGTCCACGGCGTTGACGAGCGCCCACCGCCGACACTGCCGCCGTACCCGGCACATGCCGCAGATAGCGACCGCCTCGTCGGCACGCTCGACGTCGGCGAACGTCCCGACGTGCCCGGCGCGCCGCGCCCGCCGCACCCAAGACGTGTACGGCTCGTCATGCCCGTTCGTCAGCGTCGGGCGACACCCGGTCTGGTCAGTCGTCGTCATCGGCATCCCCTACGCGGCGTCGTTCGCGACGACGGCGGCGAGCGACTCGCGCGTTACTTGTTCGGGCGTGCGGAGCGGCTACGTGGAGCAGCCTCGAACAAGTAGCACGACCGCCCAGCCGAGGGCACAACCGCAGGTCAGCGGGGTGGCGCGGTCGACCGAAATGATCTTGTTAGGGTCCCGCCTCCGCGCCGAGGTAGCGAGGGGCGCCCGTAACCGCGTCCCGTCGGCCGAGGTCCCACTTAACGCGGCGGACTCACAGGATCCTGCTGATGATCGTCAGTAAGGCACACAGGGCCGCCGCGAAGACCGTCAGCGCAACCTTCAGAGCGCGCCGGTCTGCCACCGCCACAACACCGCTTGCGAGGCACACATCAGTCGACACGACAAGGCCGAGGCGATTCTGATGCGTCGCGAGCCAGTGGGGTGGTCGCACGTAGCCAAGGATGATGGAGCTAACGATGATGGCCGCAACACCGACAACAGCGCTGTACCAACGGCGCCGCCGGATGGAAGCATCTCGGTCGCGCGACAACTTATCGAGCTCGTCGCGCTGACGCTGAAGGTCCGTACGCAACATCCGCTCAGTCTCCTGTGCGGTGGCGTCGACTTGCGCCAGACGGGCCTCTAATTCCGCGACGCGAGCCACAGAGTGGCGCGTTTGCTCTTCTAACTGCGCAACCGTTTGTCCGCTCTGTTCGCGTGCCCCTTGAAGTTCGGATTGAATGGCGTCACGCTCCCGCGTCAACGCTTCATTCTCCTGCACAAGTGCGTCATCTACAGCGTGCCGGAACTCGTCGCTCTTTTCGTTAAGCCCGTGCACCTTAGACATCAGAAGTGAGTTGGACAGGAGCTTAGTTGCGGTTGCTTCGGGCAGATCAGCATAGGTAGCAAGGTAAGCGGCGACAGAGGTAACAGCTTCTTCCATACCGGACCCAATACCTCTGAAATCGGCCGACGCAAAAGTCGCCATGAACGTTTGGTCGAAATCCTGGGTCGAAGTAGTGAACGGTCGGAGCGCCTGCATCAGGCTGTGAGGAAACACGACGAGGTTTCGCCGTTCGGCATATTCCGGTGCCAACACCTCTCGGTCGAACCGTTGGAATAGTCGGTCTGCCGACAGAATCAATGAGCCTGAGAATAGCGGTCCTTTGTTGGTGGAGGTACGCTTCGCGAGACCGGCGACCCAGATTGAAATGTCATGGTCTAGTGCCGAATATGGCTTCTCCCTATCCTTAGGTCGCTCAGCCCTTGCGAACGCTTTGTACTCTGCTACCAGGCTCGCTCGACGGTTCACCTCGCCTTCTGATCCAGACGTTGGATCACGGTAGATAACGAGACCATACTCGGCGAGCAATCCTGGCAGCGACGAGTACCTGCTCAGGAATATGTCTGGCGAAGTTGGCGTGGTCGAATTCAATTCGTGAAATTTGACCTCGATGCTGCTAATCGCGTGGGGTATGTTGAGTAGTACACGGCTGATAGCGGGCGTCCAGCGTCTACGCTTGAGTCGATCCCCGATACCTGAGATGGTTCGATCCAACTCATTTAAGGTCTTCTCGTGGTAGTAAAGCTTGAATGGAAGGCTATTGTCACGAATGATGTTGAAAAGATCGGCCGCAGCCGCCGCGGATGGCGCCTGGTGCGCCCCGACAACGCCGAAGATTACGTTGGTATCAACGAATATTGTCAGCGCAGGCAGGTTCGAGACAAGGACCGACCGTGTATCAGTGTCGACTCCCAGTGCGAATAAGCTGAACATACTATCGGCTAACTCGACAACGTATCGCGTGCGGACGGCACTTCGGCCATCAAAGAACGTCGCGATGGCTACAGCGATATCGGAGAAGAGCGAAGCCTCCAACTGTGCGTCCTGTATTGCCTGCTTGAGAATGGCGCTCGGCGCATCATCGCTTGCATCGGAGTCCGAGTCTCGCCCAGCAAAGAGCTCAATTGCGGCTGCTCCATGCTGGAGGAGCATTCTTCCGGCGTAGCGAAGTAAGCAATCCCACAGACTGTTACTTGTGACATTAGCCAGATTCTCGCTGAGTTCCGTCAGCCACGACTCCTGCGCCTCTCGCTCCAGTGTTTCGCCGGCTTCAATTCGTTCTAACGTCGCCGCGCGGGCGCTGCTCGAAAGAGTGTACGTCTTGGCGAACGAGTTGTAGACGAGAACCCCAGCATTGATCGCGCGTTCCTGTGCCCCGACAAGGTCTGCCTCCGCAAGCCGCAGCCCGAACAACTCCTCGATAGCTTCAGCCCAGTCGTCCGCTGATCGCCACGGTCGATCGTCGTACACCATCACGACCGGAAGCAGGCCATCGAGAACCGTCTGCAGTCGGTCAGTACCGGCTAGCGCAGCGACATGACACAGGCGGCGGAACTTCCTACTGAAGCGAGGCGCGGTGACCACGAGGCAAGATATCTCACGTTCGGTCTGCGTCTGTCACTGATGCTGCGCCTTGGGGTGGTAGCTGCCGATCGTCGTTTGGCGACCGCCCGTGTCGTCGGGATGAGACCTTGGCGCCCACCCGGGCCGTCGTATAGCCCCGCGCACGCCCTGTCGAGGCTTGGCGAGGTCATGGCCATACTTGTCGCCATGAGTCTTGCAGACCATGTGCCGTTGGGTGACGCGAAGAACCGACTGTCCGAGTACGTCGAGCGCGTCGAACGCGAGCACAGCCGTGTTGTCATCACGAAGCACGGGCGGCCAGCAGTCGTCGTCCTGAGCGTGGATGACCTGGAGTCCCTGGAGGAGACGCTGAACGTCCTCTCCGACGACCAGGCCGTCGCTGACATCCACGAGGCGCTGCGCGAGATCAACAGGGGGCTCGCTACGGCTCTCGCGAAGGACGAGGCTCTCGCCCTCATCAGGCAGGATTGATTGGCGGCGTACGCCGTCGCGTTCGCGTCTCCCGCGCAGCGCGCCCTCGCGCGACTGCCGGAGAAGGTCGCCACCGCCGTTGTCGAGTTCTTGTACGGCTCGCTCGCGGGGAACCCGCGGCGCGTCGGCAAGGCGCTCGTCGGCGAGGTCGCCGGCACGTGGAGCGCACGCCGCGGCGACTACCGCGTTCTCCACGTCATCGACGACGAGGCCCGCGTCGTGACGGTCTTGACGATGCGCACCGCTCGGATGTCTACCGCCGCGCCGAGTAAACGGCTGGTCGCTCGGCTCCGGTATCACACCGAGGCCGCCATGCGGGCGCCTGAAGTACCCTGACGAACCTGCGGCGCAGCGGATTTGGCGCCGCTGACACGACCCTCGCCGTTGTCACACCGATGTCACGGACAGGGCCATACTGAGCCGGATACAAGGGCACTGGACGCGACACGACCGGATGGCCGAGATGGCCTCTGACCTGCGGAAACGCCTCGCTGAACACGAATCAGCGAGGTGGGGCGAACGAGCCGGCCTGTAAGCCGGGGACAGTCGAACGCGCAGGTCAGAGGGGGTGCCCTCGTCCCTGCCTCGTCTTGCGCTCCTCCGAGTGCCGGGTGAACAGCGCGTCCATGGCTCGGCGCGTCTCCTCCGCAGCCTCGGGGAACAGGTGCCCGTAGGTGCCCATCGTCTCGGTGATCGAGGCGTGCCGCATCCGCGCCTGGACGATCCTCGGGTGTAGGTCGGCGGCGATGAGCAGCGTCGCGTAGGTGTGCCGCAGGACGTGGAAGCCGAGCGTCGGGTCGAGCCCCGCGCGCAGCAGGGCGGGCTTCCACACGTCGAGGTTCCACCGGCCGCGACTCCATTGCCGCCCGGTCGGGGTCGTGAACAGGAAGTCGGTGCCTGCCCGTCCCGTGCAGGCGTCCGCGAGGGCGTCCAAGACCCACTGCTGGACCGGCACCGAGTCCCGGGACGCGGCGGTCTTGAGGGGCCGTCCCGGGCCCTGGTCCACGTACTCGACCTCGCGCCGCAGGAACCGCACCCGCTCGACCGTCATGCCGAGCCCTTCGCCCTGCCGCGCCCCTGCCCCGGCGCCCAGCGCCACCATCCCGGCCGCCGGTCCGGCGTGCGTCAGCAGTGCGTCGAGCTGGTCGCTGGTCAGGCAGCGGAAGTTCCGCGACGGCCCGACCTCGGGCAGCTCGACGTCGTTCATCGGGTTCACCGGGATGAGCCGGTCCCGGGTCGCACGCTTGAGCACCATGGCGGCGACGAGCATCCGCTGGCGCCGGGTCGCGGGCGCGAGGTGCGTCATCGAGCGGTCGAGGTCATCGAGGTGCCCGGCGCGGATGGACGCCAGCGGCAGGTGCCCGAACGCGGGGATGACGTTGTGCTCCAGGGCGTGCCGGTACACGGCCAGCGTGCCGGGACGGACTTTGCGGCCGGCGAGCCATGCCCGCGCGTAGGACTCGAACGTGGTCCGCCCGTCGGCCGGGTCGACGTACTCGCCCCGCCGCTGCGCGTCGCGCATCCGCTCCTCCAGCGCGACCGCGCTGGCCCGGGTTGGCATCCGCCGGGTCCGCCGGGGGGCGTCCCGGCCGTAGCCGACCCGCCACTCGGCGATCCAGCGGCCGTCCTTGTCGCGGCGGGCCATGGCTTCGGTACTCCTCAGCCGTCGTCGTGGTGATGGTGACAGCGGTCAACGACGACCCGGACGTTGTCGACGAAGAGGTCGAAGTCAGCGTCGATGCCACTGGATTCGCCGAGGACCGCGACCCGCAGGCGTCCCGCGCTCCGCGCCGCGATCGTGGCGCTGCTCGCTACCGCCGCGTCATTGGTTACGGACGCGACTGTCTCAAGGTCGCTCCGAATGCGGGCGAACGAGGCGGCGGCATCGGCTGTCGTCACGGTGTGCTCGCGAAAGCCTCGCAGCAGGTCCTCGGCGCGAACAGCCGCCTGGTCAGCCGTCGCGCAACCCCGAGGCGGTGCGTCGAAGTTTCGACCGAGCAGCGCCAGACCGCCGATCACCACGACCAACGGCACGCCGACCCACATCAGCACCTTGCGACCGCTGGGTCCCCGCGGTGGCAGTGGCGCCCCGGTAGTCCACGGTGCCGCCCCCGGGAGGTCGCCGCCGGCCGGAACCTCGCGGTAGGGCGTCGGGTTGGGCCAGCAGTAGAACCAGCCGTCGTTGGCCCGGTACCACTCGCCGTTGCGTAGGTTGGTCATTGCGTCGGCCCTGCGCGGCCGGGCCTGGTGTGTTGGCGCAGATTCCGCCGGATGGTCTGCACGGTCCAGAGCGAGTAGCCGACGAGTGCGGCGGTGGCGAGCCAGAAAGCGAGCCGGGGCGGGCCGAAGATCGAGGCCGCCGCGAACACGATGTAGGCGCCTAGCGCGATGAAGATGCGGCGCGGGTAGTTGGGCGTCACGTCAGCCCTCCGCTCGGCGGGCTGACGGGGACGGGGTCAAGAGCCGTCACCGGGGGGGGGGGGGGGGGGGGGGGGGGGGGGGGGGGGGGGGGGGGGGGGGGGGGGGGGGGGGGGGGG
>JAVEEC010000021.1 GCA_030840645.1 Frankiaceae bacterium | reverse complement strand
GAGGAGATCCTGCTCGTGCTCGGCACGGCGGGCGTGGCGTTCCTCACCTCGACACCGTGGATCGCGGCGGCCGTCGTGGCGCTGTTCGCGATCGTCACGGTGTCCTACCGGCAGACGGTGCGCGAGTACCCGAACGGCGGCGGCGCGTACATCGTCGCCCACGAGAACGTCAGCCCCAACGCCGGCCTCGTCGCCGGCTCGTCGCTGATGATCGACTACGTCCTCACCGTGTCGGTGTCGATCGCGGCCGGCGTGTACGCCATGTACTCCGCCGTGCACTCGCTCAAGCCGCACCGGGTGGAGATCGCGCTCGCGTTCGTGCTGTTCATCACGCTGATGAACCTGCGCGGCGTCAAGGAGTCCGGCACGTTCTTCGCCATCCCGACGTACGGCTTCGTCGCGGGCATCGTCGTCATGCTCGGCGTCGGCTTCGTGCGGATCGCCACGGGCGCGCACCTCGTCGCGGCGACGTCGAAGGACGTGCTGCCCGTCGAGCACCACGTCATGGGCCTCGCCACGGTCTTCCTGCTGTTACGCGCGTTCTCCTCGGGCTGTACGGCGCTCACCGGCGTCGAGGCGATCAGCAACGGCGTGCCCGCGTTCAAGAAGCCGCAGGCGGAGAACGCCGCGAAGACGCTGCTCATGATGGCGGCGTTGTCGGTGACGATGTTCGCGGGCATCACCGCGCTGGCGATCAAGATCCACGTGCACGCGCACGAGGGGATGGAGCAGTCGGTCGTCGCGCAGATCGCGTCGGCGGTGTTCGGCGCGAAGTCGCTCGGCTTCTACTACATCCAGATCTTCACCGCGGCCATCCTCATCCTGGCCGCGAACACGGCGTACCAGGACTTCCCGCGGCTCGCGTCGATCCTCGCCGAGGACCGGTACCTGCCGCGCCAGCTCCACAACCGCGGCGACCGGCTGGTGTTCTCCAACGGCGTCGTGCTGCTGGCGTCGTTCGCGTCGCTGCTCATCGTGCTGTTCGACGCCGAGGTCACCCGGCTCATCCAGCTCTACATCGTCGGCGTGTTCGTGTCGTTCACGCTGAGCCAGATCGGCATGGTCCGGCACTGGAACACCAAGCTGCGCGAGGACCCGGACGCCGACCGCGGCGCGATCAACCGGTCCAAGGCGCTGAACTCCCTCGGCGCGGCCGCGACCGCCGTCGTGCTCGTCATCGTGCTGTACAGCAAGTTCGCGCACGGCGCGTACATCGTCGTCATCGCGGTGCCGCTGCTGTTCCTGCTCATGAAGGGCATCAACCGGCACTACGTCCGGGTCGCGAAGGAGCTGCGGCTCGCGTCGACGCGGCCGGTGCTGCCGGCGCGTAACCACGCGGTGGTGCTCGTCTCGCAGCTGCACAACCCGACGTTGCGCGCGCTGAACTACGCGAAGTCCATCCACCCGCACACGCTCACCGCGCTCTACGTCGAGGTGGACCCGGAGGACACCCGCAAGCTCGTCGCCGACTGGGACGCGGCCGGCATCGACGTGGACCTCAAGGTCGTGGCGTCGCCGTTCCGCGAGGTGACCAAGCCGGTGCTGGACTACGTACGCCGGCTGCGGCAGACCGGCGGCGACCGCGACGTCGTCACCGTGATCATCCCGGAGTACGTCGTCGGCAAGTGGTGGGAGCAGCTCCTGCACAACCAGAGCGCGCTGCGGATCAAGGCGTTCCTGCTGTTCCAGCCGGGCGTGATGGTGACGAGCGTGCCGTGGCACCTGTCCACGGCGCCGGAGCCGGAGGAGCCGACCGCGGACCCGCCCGGCGTGCCGGCCGGGCCGGTCAAGCCGCCCGCGTAGGCCGCCCGCCCGGGGTCGCGCGCCGGGCCGCCCGCCCATCCCCGATGTGCAAGCGTTTCGTGAACCTCACGCTGACAAGACAGCGTTGCGTTCACGAAACGCTTGCCGATCGGCGGTCGCCGGGTCGGCCGCCGGGTCAGGCCGGCTCGACGCCGACCAGGCGGTAGCCCGCGCCGACCTCGGTCAGCAGGTGGCGCGGGTCGGCGGGCTCGTCCTCGATGAGCCGGCGCAGGTGCGAGACGTAGATCCGCAACGCGGCCGCCTCGCTGCCGTGCGCGCTGCCCCAGACCCCGTCGATGAGCATGCTCCGGGTGAGCAGCTTGCCGGGCGCGGCGACGAACAGGTCGAGCAGCGCCCACTCGGTCGCGGTGAGGCGTTCCGGCCGCCCGTCGACCTCGACCGAACGCAGCCCGAGGTCCACGACGAGCCGCCCCACCCGCAGCCGGGTCGGCCGGCCCGTCGCCGCCGACGCCTCGCTGCGGCGCAACGCCGCGCGCAGCCGGGCCAGCAGCTCGTCCACGGAGAACGGCTTGGTGACGTAGTCGTCGGCGCCCTGGTCCAGCGCGGCGATCTTGTCGCGGTCGCTGTCGAGGACCGAGAGGACGACGATCGGCACCTTGCTGAACGTCCGTACCCGCCGCACCACCTCGGGCCCGGGGATGTCCGGCAGGCCCATGTCGAGGATGACGACGGCGACGTCGCTGGTCGCCACGGCGGCGACGGCGTCGAGGCCGTTGGCGCTCTCCGCGACGCGGTAGCCGGCGCCGGCGAGCCTGGTACGCAGCGCGTTGCGGATGTGCACCTCGTCGTCTAC
>JAVEEC010000140.1 GCA_030840645.1 Frankiaceae bacterium | reverse complement strand
GGCATCGCGAACACGTCGCCGGCGGCGTAGTGCGCGGGCAGCTCCGGCCACGGCACCGAGCCGGTGAACCGTACGTGCGCCGCGACGTCGTGGTCGGCCGCGAGGCGTTGCAGCCGTGGCATGTCCGGCCCGCCGCCGACGACGAGCAGCGCCGCGCCGGGCACCTGCCGGCGGATCGCGGGCAGCGCGCGGACGAGCACGTCCTGGCCCTTGCGCGGCACCAGCCGGGAGACGCAGACGACGACCGGCCGGTCGGCGAGCGCAAGCGCGCGGCGTACCTCCTCGCGCCCCGCGCCGGGGTGGAACACGTCGGTGTCCACGCCGCTGGGCAGCCGTTCCAACGTCGCGCGCGGGCCGAGCGCGGGGGCGAGCCGGTCGCGGGTGTACGTCGAGACGTACGTCACGACGTCGACCGAGCGGCCGATCCGGCGCAGCACCTGGCGGGCGGCGGGCAGCCGCGCCCAGCCGGTCTCGTGGCCGTGGGTGGACGCGACGTAGCGGCCGACGCCGGGCAGCCGGCCGGCGAGCAGCCCGAGCGGCGCGGCCGCGCCGAACCACACGCTGTCGCACCCCTCGGCCTTCGCTATCTCGCGGGCGCGGCGCAGCACCGCCGGGACCGGGAGCATGAGCGACGTCGGGTGCCGGACGACGGGGAACGGCTGCTCGCTGTCGAACAGCGCGTCCCGCTTCCACTTCGGCGCGTAGACGACGACCTCGCCGTCCGGGAGGCGCGACGCGAGGGCGTGCACGTACTGCTGGATCCCGCCGGGGCGGGGCGGGAAGTCGTTCGTGACGACGAGCGTCCTCATCGGCGCGCAGCCGCCCGCTCGGCCCAGGCGCGCGCCAGCGCGATCCGCTCCGGGCTGGACGGGTGGGTGAAGAACAGCGCGTAGACGACCGGGTTGGGCTCGAGGTCGGCGAGGTTGCTGCGCGCCAGCGTTTTTTCGGACGAGACGAACGTGTCGGGGTCGCCGGTGAGGTCGAGCGAGTGCACGTCCGCGCGTGCCTCGATGCGGCGGGAGACGAGGCTCTGCGCGGGGCCCGTGACGGCGGTCGCGGCCGCGATGGCGGCGAGGACGAGGCCGAGCGCGCGCGGGTCCTGCGCCCCGTCGGCTCCGGCGTTGCGGAGCAGGGCGGGGCTGGTGAGCAGCAGGTACAGGCCGGCGACGACGACGGCCGCGCCGAGCGCGCCCGCGAGGGTGCCGGTACGGACGTCGTGGTGCTTCACGTGGCCGAGCTCGTGCGCGACGACGAGCTCGGTCTCCCGGGGCGTCGACTTCGCGAGCAGGGTGTCGTAGAGGACGATCCGGCGGGTGCGGCCGTAGCCGGAGACGTACGCGTTGAGCGCGGTCGTCCGGCGGCTCGCGTCGGCGACGAGCACGTCGTGGACGGGCAGCCCGTCGCGGCGCGCGAGGTCGAGCAGCTCGGTCTTCAGCGGCCCCGGCGGCAGCGGCGTGAAGTGGTTGAACAGCGGCTCCACGACGACCGGGTACACGTAGGAGAGCAGGCAGACGAGCAGGGCCGCACCCGTTGCGCCCCAGGCCCACCAGGTCTGCGGCCGCCACCGCGCGAGGCCGACCAACCCGACCGCGACGACGACGAGCAACACGCCCCCGACGAGCGCGCCCTTGGCCTGGTCGGCGGCCCAGCCCGACCAGGTCTGGGTGGACAGACCGTAGCGGCGCAGCACCACCTCGGCGCGCGCGTCGAGCGGCAGCGTGAGGACCTGCGGGACGAGCGCGAGGGCGAGCCCGCCCAGCGCCGCCTTGACCGGCCAAGGACCGGGGACGCGCTGCACGAGCGCCCCGCCGCTGCGCGTGCAGCCGAGCGCGAGGGCGGCGGCGAGGCCGACGAGCAGGGCGGCGTACGCGGGCGGGCGGACCGCGCCGTGGAACGCGCGCTCCTTCGCGATCTCGGCGGCGGTGAAGTCGCGGCGCGGGTCGACGGGGACGTGCGGGGCGTGCGCGCCGAGCGGGTGCCACGGCGTGGCCAGCGCGAGCAGCACGACGAGCCCGAGGCCGAGCACGACGAACGTCGTCGCGGCGGCGGCGCGCGGCGTCACCCGAGCTCGTTGCGGACGTAGGTGCGCCAGGCCGCGGTGAACGTCTCCGGCGTCGTGTGCAGCGCGTCGCGCAGCGCCGTACGGAGCGGGTCCCCCGTCGTCACCGCGCCGATCCGGCGGTAGAACGCGACCAGGCCGGCCCGGCCCGTGCGCTCGGCGATGAGCCGGGTGGCGAGCCAGCCCGCCTCGTACGCCTGGGCGAGCCGCGGGTTGGCGCCGTCGAACTCCGGGTCCTTCGGCAGGCTCGCCGGCACGCGGCCGGCGCGGACGTCGGTACGCAGCTCCTGGCAGATCGCGCGGGCGGACAGGCCGGTGCCGAGGTAGCCGACGTAGTCGGCGAACCCCTCCACCAGCCAGGTCGGGACGCCCGGGCCGCTGGCCTGCCGGGTGGCGACGTGGGTGATCTCGTGGGTGACGACGACGCGGCGTCCGTTGGGGCCGAGGCGGCGGAAGTTCGGCGGGTTGACGATGACCCGGTTGCCAACCGGGTGGCGCGCGCCGGTGTCCTGCGGCAGCTCCGCGACCGCGACCGCGGCGATGCGCGACAGGTCGGAGTCGTCGCCGAGGATCGCGGCGACCTCGCGCTGCGTGTCGGGGACGACGAGCACCGCCCGCTGCGCCCAGTCGGTGCCCCACACCGCGCTGACCCGCGGTACGGCGGCGTCGGCCTGCGCGGCGATGTCGCGCAGCAGCGCGGCGTGGCCGGGGTGGCCGAGGACGAGGCTGCGGGCGCCGCGCACCACGCGTACCGGACCGAAGTCCCACAGGTCGCGCGCCGTCTGCCGGTCGGTGCCGGGGAAGTCCGCGTCGTTCGCGGTGAGCCAGTGGCCGTCGCGCAGCACGAACGTGAAGAACTGCTCCACCTGCGTCGGCGCCGGGTCGAAGCCGCGGAGCTGGTAGCGCAGCGTCGTGCGCGGCGACCATGCCTCGACGCCGTACTTGGCGAGGAACGGCGAGCTCGGCGGGACGTCGCCCTCCGGGTCGATCTCGTACTCCCAGGAGCCGAGCGGCACCTCGCGCAGCGCGTCGAACACCGCGAGCTGCTTGGCGCGGAACGCCGTGCTCCTCGGGTCGATGGTCGCGGCGAACGCGGCCCGGTCGTGGTTGCGGACCGCGGCGGCGCGGCGGCGCAGCAAGGCGGCGACGTCGGCGAGGCGCTGGGCGTCGTGCCGGTCCGCCGCGTCGCCGCGGGGACGTTCGGTGGCGGTGGCGCTCGCGGAGGTGTTGGGGCGGGGCGCCGCGGTGGGCT
>JAVEEC010000137.1 GCA_030840645.1 Frankiaceae bacterium | reverse complement strand
CGTGGGTGGCGGCGGCGCGATCGGCATGGCCCTGGAGTCGATCCCGCAGGCCGACCCGACCGTCGACTTCGGTCCTTACGACAACGACCTCGACGGCGAGGTCGACTTCACCGCGATCATCCACTCGGGCGCGGACATGGCCGTGACCGGGAACCCGTGCAACACCTGGTCGCACGCGACGACGGTGAACCTCGCCGGCCCGATCATCGAGGGCACCCTCGGCCTCGACCAGGGCAGCATCATGACCGGCCTCCAGACGTCCGACGTCAACGCGTCGAACCAGCCGGTGCACGTCAACCGCGTCTTCACCATGCCGGAGTTCGCCAGCCCGACCGGGCCGCTCACGATCGGCGTCGCGACGCACGAGATGAGCCACGCGCTCGGCGAGCCGGACTACTACGACACCACCGGCGCGTCCCAGGGCAACGGCGACTGGGACATCATGGCCGGCGGCTCGTACCTCGGTAACCCGGCGGGCAGCAACCCGTCGCTGCACAACCCGACCAGCCGGGTGTTCCAGGGCTTCCTCCAGCCGACGATCGTGCACGACACGAAGAAGGCCGTGACGCTCAAGCCGCGCAACCAGCTGCCGTTCGACGGCTACACGGCGGACGCGCCGGACCCGAACCTGCTGCTGGTCCCGACGTACGAGATCGCCGTGGGTGAGACCGACTCGCGCGACCACACCTGGACCGAGAACGACGTCTACGGCCTGGCGCTCGACCCGGTGACGGACAAGTACGTCGTCGAGGGCTTCTACATCGAGAACGTCAACCGGATGTGGCACACCGCGCCGACCTACGACGACTTCTCGCGCGGCGGCTACTTCGACCGCAAGGTGCACCAGTCCGGCCTGATGGTCTGGCACTTCGACTACTGGCTCCGCTCCAACGTCTACTTCAACAGCAACAACGCGCAGAGCTTCTCCAACCGGCCGCAGATGGACCCGATGGAGTTCGACAGGAACGACAACACCCAGGAGCTCCAGCTGAACATGAGCCGGGGCAACGTCGGCGACCTGCTGTCCGGCGCGGCCGCCGGCATCTCGTCCGGCACCCGCAAGGTGCAGCCGAACCTCGTCGTCCTCACCGGCGAGCCGCAGGCCGACATCGCCTACACCGGCATCACGCAGGTCAACGGCCCGAGCAACCCGTTCACCGTCGAGGCGAACGAGAACAACTACCGGATGACCGTCACGGCGGTCAGCAAGACGACGCCGGGCGACTGCACCCTCCAGCTGTTCTACGAGGGCGCGCCGTTCAGCAAGGTCGCGGACTCCGGCAGCATCGGCGACCCGGAGACCATCGTCGTCAACCGGCCCAAGCCCGGCGCGTGGAGCGCCAAGGTCGGCGACTTCGCGGGCTGCGTCGACTACGAGGGCACGGTGACGTTCTCCAACGGCTCGGACGAGCTGCCGACGAAGGGCGCGGCCGACACCTGGTCGAACTGGAGCGGCGCGCCGACCGGCTGGGCGTTCACCAACGTCGGGCCGCAGTTCACCGACGGCATCGCCACGAGCATCGACTCGAACGGCACCGAGAACATCACGCTCGACCTGATGCACTACGGCGGTGGCGACGCGGACGCGGCGCCCGGCTTCGCGAACGGCGCGCCGAACGAACGCGGCGGCTTCGGCGTCGTCAGCGCGGGCCGGAGCAACGCGCTCTCCGTGCCGGTGTTCAACCACGGCGGCAAGGCGACCGGACCCGTCACCGTCGAGGTGCGCGCGGGCTCGGCGGCCGGACCGGTCGTCGCCACGAAGTCGGTCAGCCTCGGCGCGTACGGCCGCAAGGACGTGGCGTTCGCCTACCAGCCGGCGCAGGAGGGGTGGTTCGACCTCTACGTCACGACGTCCGTCGGCCTCGACGCGAACACCGCGAACAACACGCAGAAGGCGACGCTCTGGGCCGGTCCCGCGAACCCGCGCGTCCTCGTCGTGGACGACGACGGCGAGCTGAACTCCGAGCAGGCGACGCTCGGCGCGCTGGCGGCGCTCGGCGTGCCGTACGCCGTCGTCACCGAGCACCCGACCGCGGCCGAGCTGAAGAAGTACCAGGCCGTCGTCTGGGAGACCGGCGTCGAGCGGCTCCAGGGCCAGTTCGACGCGGGCGACCGCGTCGCGCTCAAGGCGTACCTCGACGGCGGCGGCAAGGTGCTGATCCAGAGCAACCGCGTCGCGTCCGCGCTCGGTACCGCCCAGACCGGCAACGAGGACAGCGTCGACTTCTTCAAGAACTACTTCGGCGGAACGTACGGCGGCCCGGACGACACCGTGTCGCGCGAGGGCATGTCGCAGGTGAAGGGCACCGGGCACCTGTACGGCACGTCGTTCGCGGGCGAGATCGTGCCGTTCGCGGCGCGGCAGTTCATCGAGACGATCGTGCCCGCGGCGGCCGAGGACGTGTTCGGCACGGCCAGCCCCGAGCTGTCCGTCAACGGCGTCGCGGAGGGCCACTTCCTCGGCGTCTCCGTCGACGGCAACACCGCGCACAAGAGCTTCAAGACGATCGTGCTCGGCTACAACTTCACCCAGCACAAGACCGCCGACACGAGCGTCGGCATCCTGCGCGGGGCGCTGGCGCACTTCGGCGTGCCGCTCGGCACGTACACGGTCAGCACGGCCGAGCCGATCGTGTACCACGGCCCGGTCCGCGACCAGGTCGCGGGCCGCGCGACGCCGATCACGGCGACGGTGCTCGGCGGCAAGGCCGGCGCGCCGGACACGCTGAACTACCGTCGCCACAACCTCGGCGGCTTCCACGTCCAGAAGATGACGGGCGGCGACGAGCCGGGCACGTTCAACGGCGAGCTGCCGACGTTCGCGGCCACGCCGGACGGCATCGACTACTACCTCAAGGCCGGCACCGCGTCGACCTACGCGCCGCGCGGCGCGGGGCTCGGGCGGCTGACGTTCGGCGTCGGGGTGCAGCTGCCCGAGGTGGCCGACCCGCTGGCGATCCTGCCCGGCGGACTCGTGCCGGTGCCGGAGAAGCCGCCGGTCGTCGTGAAGCCCCCGGTCGTGAAGCCGCCGGCGCTGCCCGCGACCGGCCTGCCGGCCGTGCTCTCGGTGGCCGCGCTGGTACTGCTCGGGACGGCGCTGGTGGTGCGGCGCAGGACGCGCGCGGAGTAACCCGGGAGGCCGCCGGGCCGTGACCCGATAGCCTTGCGCGTGTGACCCCGGCCGAGCTCTCCGACCTCGTCGTCCGCGCTGTGCGGCAGGCTGTCGACGCGGGCGAGCTGGCCGTCGACGTGCCCGCGACGGCCGTCGTCGAGCGGCCCAAGCAGCGCGACCACGGCGACTACGCGACCAACGTCGCCCTCCAGCTCGCCAAGCCCGCCGGCCGCCCGCCGCGCGAGGTCGCGGGGCTGCTCGCGACGCGGCTGGCGGCGTTCGACGGCGTCGCCTCGGTCGACGTCGCGGGGCCCGGCTTCCTCAACATCACCCTCGCCGACGACGCGCTCGGCCGGCTCGCCGGGACCGTGGTCGAGGCGGGGGAGGCGTACGGCCGCAGCGACGTCGGCGGCAAGCGCAAGGTCAACCTCGAGTTCGTCTCCGCCAACCCGACCGGCCCGATGCACGTCGGCCACGCGCGGTGGGCCGCCTGCGGCGACGCGCTCGGGCGGCTGCTCGAGGCGACCGGCCACGACGTGACCCGCGAGTTCTACGTCAACGACGCGGGCGCGCAGACCGACAAGCTCGCCCGTTCGCTGCTCGCCCGGGCGCGCGGCGAGGACGTTCCCGACGACGGCTACCACGGCGAGTACGTCGCGGAGACGGCCGCCGCGATCGTCGCCGAGCGGCCGGACGTGCTCGACCTGCCGGAGGCCGACGCGCTCCGAGTGTTCAAGGAGCGCGGGCTCGCGCTGCTGCTCGCCGAGATCCAGGCGTCGCTCGAAGCGTTCGGCGTGACGTTCGACGTCTGGTTCTCCGAACGCTCGCTGCACGAGTCGGGCGAGATCGCGAAGGCCGTCGAACGCTTCCGCGCGCAGGGCCGGGTGTTCGAGTCGGCGGGCGCGGTCTGGCTGCGTACCACCGACTTCGGCGACGACAAGGACCGGGTGCTGATCCGCTCCGACGGCACGCCGACGTACTTCGCCGCGGACAGCGCGTACTACCTCGACAAGCGCGAGCGCGGCGCCGAGAAGGTCGTCATCCAGGTCGGTGCCGACCACCACGGCTACACCGGCCGGATGAAGGCGATGGTCGCGTGCTACGGCGACGACCCGGACCGCGACTTCCACCTGCTGATCGGCCAGATGGTCAACCTCACCCGCGGCGGCGTGCCGGTGAAGATGAGCAAGCGCGCCGGCGACTTCGTGGCGTTCGACGACCTGGTCGAGTCCATCGGCAATGACGCGGCCCGCTACAACCTGGTCCGTTCAAGCATGGACAGCGACCTGACCCTGGACATGGACCTGGCGACGCGGCACGACCCGGAGAACCCCGTCTTCTACGTGCAGTACGCGCACGCCCGCATCGCGTCGATGTTCCGCCACGGCGCCGACCTCGGCGTCGTGCGCGGCGAGTCCTACGATGCCGCCTTGTTGTCTCACCCTCGCGAGGGCGACCTGCTGCGCGCGCTCGGCGAGTACCCGCGGATCGTGCTGTCGGCGACCGAGCTCGACGCCCCGCACCGCGTCGCGCGGTACCTCGAAGAGCTGGCCGGCGTCTACCACCGCTTCTACGACGCCTGCCGCGTCCTGCCCGGCGAGGCCGGCCCCGAGCCCGAGGTGACGCAGGCGCGGCTCTGGCTCTGCGAGGCGACCCGCACCGTCCTGGCCAACGGGCTCGGCCTCCTCGGGGTGACCGCACCGGAACGCATGTGACGGTGCTCGAGCCGTCCGTCTGGCCCGCGACGGCGACGACCGACGCGTCGGGCGTCCTCGTCGTCGGCGGCGTGTCGGTCGCGCGCATCGCGGAGGAGTACGGGACGCCCGCGTTCGTCCTCGACGAGGCGGACTTCCGCGGTCGCGCGCGGGCCTGGCGGGAGGCGTTCGCCGACGGGGACCCGTACTACGCGGGCAAGGCGTTCCTCTGCCACGAGGTGGTGCGCTGGGTCGAGGCGGACGGGCTCGGGCTCGACGTCTGCACCGGCGGCGAACTGGCCGTCGCGATGCGCGCGGAGTTCCCGCCGGAGCGGCTGCTGTTCCACGGCAACAACAAGTCCCACGCCGAGCTGGCCCGCGCGGTCGCGTACGGCGTCGGGCGGGTCGTCGTGGACTCGTTCGAGGAGATCGAGCGACTCGCGTCTGTCGCCGCCGGCGCGGGCGTCACGCAGCGCGTGCTGATCCGCGTCACGCCGGGCGTCGAGGCGCACACGCACGAGTACGTCCAGACCGGCCAGGAGGACCAGAAGTTCGGGTTCTCGCTCGCGTCCGGGGCCGCCGCGAAGGCCGTCGAGGCGGTCACGTCCTCGCCCGCACTGTCGCTCGTCGGGCTGCACGCGCACATCGGCTCGCAGATCTTCGAGACGCAGGGCTTCGCGCTCGCCGCGCACCGGATGCTCGGCCTGCTCGCGACCGTCGACGGCGTCTCCGAGCTGAACCTCGGCGGCGGTCTCGGCATCGCGTACACGTCGGAGGACGCGCCGCTCGCGGTCGGGGAGTTCGCGACCCGGCTGCGCGCGATCGTCGCCGAGGAGTGCGCGTCGCTCGGCATCGCCGTACCACGGCTCGCGGTCGAGCCGGGCCGCGCGATCGCCGGGCCGTCGACCGTGACGCTCTACGAGGTCGGCACGATCAAGGAGCTGCCCGGGCTGCGGACGTACGTCTCCGTCGACGGCGGCATGAGCGACAACATCAGGACCGTGCTGTACGACGCCCACTACACCGCGCGGCTCGCGTCGCGCCGGTCGGACGCCGAGCCGCGGCGGGTGACGTTGTGCGGCAAGCACTGCGAGAGCGGCGACATCGTGATCCGCGACGTGCCGCTGCCCGCCGACCTGCGGCCCGGCGACCTCGTCGCGGTGCCCGCGACCGGCGCGTACGGCCGCGCGATGGCGAGCAACTACAACCACGTCCCGCGCCCGCCGGTCGTCGCCGTCCGCGACGGTCACGCGCGGGTCATCGTGCGCCGCGAGACCGAGGCCGACCTCCTGGCGCTGGACGTCCTCCCGTGACGTCCCTTTCCAGGAGCGGTCCGGTGACGCGCCCGCTGCGCGTCGCCCTGCTCGGCTGCGGCGTCGTCGGGTCGAGCGTCGTCAGGCTGCTGAACGAGCAGTCCACCGACCTCGAACACCGCATCGGCGTACCCGTCGAGGTCGCGGGCATCGCGGTCCGCCGCCCGGCGCTGCGGCGCGAGGTCGACGTGGACCCGGCGCTGCTCACGACCGACGCCCACGCCCTCGTCACCCGCGACGACGTGGACATCGTGGTCGAGGTGATCGGCGGCATCGAGCCCGCGCGGTCGCTGCTCCTGGCGGCGTTCGGCGCCGGCAAGCCGGTCGTCACCGCGAACAAGGCACTGCTCGCGACCGACGGCGCGACCATCCACGACGCGGCCGCCGCCGCCGGCGTCGACCTCTACTTCGAGGCGAGCGTCGCGGGCGGCATCCCGCTGCTCCGGCCGTTGAAGGAGAGCCTTGCGGGAGAGCGCATCTCCAAGGTCCTCGGCATCGTCAACGGCACCACCAACTTCATCCTCACCCGGATGGACGAGACCGGCGCCGGGTTCGCGGAGGCGCTGGACGAGGCAACCGCGCTCGGCTACGCGGAGGCCGATCCGAGCGCCGACATCGAGGGGTTCGACGCGGCGGCGAAGGCCGCGATCCTCGCGTCGATCGCGTTCCACTCCCGGGTCACCGTGGCGGACGTGCACCGCGAGGGGATCGTCGACGTGACCGCCGCCGACATCGCGAGCGCGAAGGCGATGGGCCGGACGGTCAAGCTGCTCGCGATCTGCGAGCGTTCGGCGTCAGGGGTGTCGGTCCGCGTGCACCCGGCGATGATCCCGCTGACGCACCCGCTGGCGAGCGTCCGCGACGCGTTCAACGCGGTGTTCGTCGAGGGCGACTCGGTCGGGCAGCTGATGTTCTACGGCAGGGGCGCGGGTGGCCTGCCGACCGCGAGCGCGGTGCTCGGCGACGTCGTCGCCGTCGCCCGGAACCTCCGGTCGGGCTCGCGCGGCGCGGGGGAGTCGTCGTACGCGTCGCTGACGCCGCTGCCGATGGGCGACGTGCGGACGAGCTACCACGTCAACCTCGACGTCGCCGACAAGGCGGGCGTGCTGGCGGCCGTGGCAACGGCGTTCGCCGACAACGACGTCTCCATCGGCACGGTCCGCCAGGAAGGGCACGGCGACGACGCAACGCTGGTGCTCGTGACGCACACCGCGGCCGACGAGGCGCTGCGGCGCACGGTCGAGGTGCTGCGTTCGCTCGACGCGGTCCGCGCGGTGACGTCGGTGATGCGGGTGGAGGGGTGACCGCCTGGCGCGGTGTCATCGAGGAGTACCGCGCGCGCCTGCCGCTGGACGACGGCGTCGCCGCGGTGACGCTGCTCGAAGGCGGTACGCCGCTGCTGCCCGCGCGGCACCTGTCGTCGCTGACGGGCTGCGACGTGTACCTCAAGGTCGAGGGCGCGAACCCAACAGGCTCCTTCAAGGACCGCGGGATGACGGTCGCGATCACCAAGGCCGTCGAGGAGGGCAGCAGGGCCGTCATCTGCGCGTCGACAGGCAACACGTCGGCGTCCGCCGCCGCGTACGCCGCGCGGGCCGGTCTGGTCTGCGCGGTGCTCGTACCGGAGGGCAAGATCGCGCTCGGCAAGCTGGCGCAAGCGCTGGTCCACGGCGCCACGTTGTTGCAGGTGACGGGCAACTTCGACGACTGCCTCGACCTCGCGCGCGACCTGTCGAAGAACCACCCGGTGACGCTGGTCAACTCCGTCAACCCGTTCCGCATCGAGGGGCAGAAGACCGCGGCGTTCGAGGTCTGCGACGTGCTCGGCGCGGCGCCGGGCGTGCACTGCCTGCCGGTCGGCAACGCCGGCAACATCACCGCGTACTGGAAGGGGTACCGCGAGTACGCGCGAGACTCCGTCATCGCCTCCCTGCCGGTCATGCGCGGGTACCAGGCGGCGGGCTCCGCTCCGCTGGTGACCGGCAAGGTCGTGCCCCACCCGATGACCGTCGCGACGGCCATCAGGATCGGCAACCCCGCGTCGTGGGACACCGCGATCCTCGCCCGCGACGAGTCGCACGGCGCCATCGAGGCGGTGACCGACAAGCAGATCCTGGCGGCGTACCGGCTGCTGGCGCGGCGCGAGGCGGTGTTCGTCGAGCCGGCCTCGGCGGCGTCCGTCGCGGGCCTGCTGATGTCCTGCGCCGCAGGCGATGTGGCGCCGGGGACGCGTGTCGTCTGCACGGTCACCGGCCACGGCCTGAAGGACCCGGAGTGGGCGATCAGCGGCGCGCCGCCGCCGCGCGTGATCCCCGTCGACGCGGACCGCGCGGCCGTCGAGCTCGGGCTTGCATGACGCCGTACGTCTCCCTGCTGCGTCGCGAACGCGACTTCCGCCGGGTGTTCGTCGCGGAGCTGCTTTCGCTCGGCGGCGACTGGTTCGCGCTGGTCCCGTTGCTCGCGCTGCTGCCGAGGCTGACCGGCTCCGGCGCGTGGGGCGCGATGGTGCTGGCGGCGGACACGGCGGTGTTCGCGCTGCTGTCGCCGTACGCCGGGTCGATCGTGGACCGGCTGGACCGCCGCCGGATCATGGTGATCGCCGACCTCGTCTCGGCGGTGCTGATCTCGCTGCTGCTGTTCGTGCGTTCGTCGGGGACGGCGTGGGTCGCGCTCGTCGCGCTGGCGGGAGTCGCGGGCGCGAAGGCGTTCTACTCGCCGGCCGCGGCCGCGGCGTTGCCCAACCTGGTCGACCGCGAGGACCTGCCGGTCGCGACCGTCCTGAACGGCGCCACCTGGGGCACCATGCTCGCCGTCGGCGCGGGCGTCGGCGGGCTCGCGGCGTCGGTGGTCGGGCCGCACTGGTGCTTCGCGATCGACGCGGTGTCGTTCCTGTTCTCGGCGGGGCTGACCTGGCGGACGACGCGGCCCTTCGGCGAGGACCGGCGCCACCTCCCGCGTACCGGCGTGCGCGCGGACCTGCGCGAGACCGTCGCGTACGCCAGGACCGACCCGCGCGTCGTCGGCCTGCTTGCCTGCAAGATCGGGCCGTCCATCGGACACGGCACCATCGCGATGTACCCGCTGCTCGCGGCCTCCGTCTACGGCTACGGTCCCGACGGCGTGGCGTTCGCGGTGGGGATGTTGTTCGCGGCGCGCGGGGTCGGCGCGCTGCTCGGGCCGATCCTCGGGCGGCACTTCATCGCGCGCGAGGAGCGGTACCTGTGGTCGGTGCTCGGCGCCTGCATGGTGGTGTTCGCGGTCGGCTACATGGTGCTGCCGCTGACGCACTGGCTGGTGTTCGGCATGCTGGTCGTCGTGGTCGCGCACCTGGGCGGCGGCGGCAACTGGATCCTCTCGACGTACGGCCTCCAGTCGATCGTGCCCGACCACGTGCGGGGCCGGGTGTTCGCCGTCGACTACATGCTCTCGACCGTCGTCATCGCCTGCTCGCAGGTGGTCGCGGGGTCGCTGGCCGACCGCGTCGACCCGCGCTGGGTGTCGCTCGGGTTCGGGTCGCTCGTTCTTCTCTACGCTGTCGGGTGGCTCGTGTGGACCCGGCGCTTCCGCCGGGTCCAGGGGCTCGTCCCCGCGGAGGTATGAGGGTGGCAGGTCCGTCGTTCCGCGCCGCGCCGGTGCGCGTCCGCGTACCCGCGACGGCGGCCAACCTCGGCCCCGGCTTCGACGCGTTCGGCCTCGCGCTCGGCCTGTACGACGACGTCGTCGCGCGGATCGGCGAGAGCGGCGTGCACGTCGACGTCGCGGGGGAGGGCGCGGACGACGTGCCGCGCGACCGGCGCAACCTCGTCGTGAAGGCGATGCGCGCGTGCTTCGACCTGCTCGGCGGCCAGCCGCGCGGGCTCGAGGTCGTCTGCGCCAACCGCATCCCGCACGGCCGTGGCCTCGGCTCGTCGGCCGCCGCGATCGTCGCCGGCGTCCTCGCCGCGCGCGAGCTCACCCTCGGCGGGCTCGCGGACGCCGACGTGCTCGGCCTCTGCGCGGAGATCGAGGGGCACCCCGACAACGTCGCCGCCTGCCTGCTCGGCGGCTTCACGCTGGCCTGGCGCTCCGGCGGGTCCGTGGCGGCCGTCCGGCTGCCGGTGCACCCCTCCGTCGCGCCGGTGGCGTTCGTGCCGGGGTCGCGTTCGTCCACCGCGAAGGCGCGGCGGCTGCTGCCGGACGTCGTCCCGCACGCCGACGCCGCCGTCAACGCCGGCCGCGCCGCGCTGCTGGTGGAGGCGTTGGGGCGCCGGCCCGACCTGCTGATGTCGGCGACCGAGGACCTGCTGCACCAGCCGTACCGCGCGGAGGCGATGCCGCGGTCCGCGGCGCTGATGGCGTCGTTGCGTTCGGCCGGGGTGGCCGCGGTGGTCAGCGGCGCGGGACCGGCGGTGCTCGCGTTCGGCGGCGCGGACGTCAACCCGGGCCGCGGCTGGACGGCGATGCCGCTGCCCGTTGCCGACGGCGCGGAGGTCGTGGCGGTTTAGCGCCGCTGTGGACAACGGGTTGCCGCTGGCGTAGTCGCGCCACTAGTCTCCTGCCGTTCGGCAACGGGGACGGGGGCTTTCCTGCGTGGACGCGACGGCGATCGTCGAGCGCGAGGTGCGCGAGCTGGTCCGCAGGCGCGGGCTCGACCCCGCGTGCGACCAGGCCGCCGTCCGCCGCCTGGTGGACGAGGTCATCACCGACTACGACGACCGCGCGCTGGCCTCGACGCTGCCGCCGCTGCCCGACCGGACCACGGCGACGCGGCACGTGTACGACGCAGTCGCCGGGCTCGGGCCGTTGCAGCGCTACCTGGACGACCCGACCGTCGAGGAGGTCTGGATCAACGAGCCGGGCCGGGTGTTCGTCGCGCGGCGCGGCCGCAGCGAGCTGACCAACACCATCCTGACCGAGGGCCAGGTCCGCGACCTGGTCGAGCGGATGGTGAAGCCGAGCGGGCGGCGGGTGGACCTCAGTACGCCGTTCGTCGACGCGATGCTCGCGGACGGCAGCCGGCTGCACGTCGTCATCCCCGACATCACCCGGCGGCACTGGTCGGTCAACATCCGCAAGTTCGTCGTCCGCGCGAACAGCCTGGACGAGCTGGTGAGCCTCGGCACGCTGACGCAGCAAGCGGCGCGCTTCCTCGAAGCCGTCGTGGCCGCGGGGCTGAACGTCATCGTGTCCGGCGGCACGCAGGCGGGGAAGACGACGCTGCTCAACTGTCTCGCCGCCGCGGTCCCCGCGCGCGAACGCGTCGTCACCTGCGAGGAGGTATTCGAGCTGCGGCTGCCGTGCGCCGACTGGGTCGCGATGCAGACCCGCCAGCCGAACCTCGAAGGCCTCGGCGAGGTACGGCTGCGGCGGCTGGTCAAGGAGGCGCTGCGGATGCGCCCGGACCGGATCGTCGTGGGGGAGGTCCGGCAGGAGGAGTGCCTGGACCTGTTGATCGCGCTCAACTCCGGGCTGCCGGGCATGTGCTCGATCCACGCCAACTCGGCGCGCGAGGCGGTCGTGAAGTTGTGCACGCTGCCGCTGCTCGCCGGCGAGAACGTGTCGCACGCGTTCGTCGTCCCGACCGTCGCGAGCAGCGTCGACATCGTCGTCCATACGCAGACCACGGCGGCCGGGCAGCGCCGCGTCACCGAGATCGTCGGCGTGCCGGGCCGGGTCGAGGGCGACGTGGTCGAGACCGCGCAGATCTTCGCCACCGACGGCGACGCGCTGGTCCGCGCGGACGGGTATCCGCCCCATCCGGAACGGTTCGCCCGCGCGGGACTGGACCTCCCCGCGCTCCTGGCACGGCCGTAGATGGGGGCGTTCCTCGGGCTGCTGCTCGGCACCGGTCTGTTCCTCGTCCACCGCGCGTGCACGACGCCGCGACGACCCGGGAACCGTTGGCGCGCAACGCTCTCCGAGCAGCTCGCCCAGGCCGGGATGGCGGGCGTCCGGCCCGGGCGGCTGCTCGGCGCGAGCGCGGCGCTCGGCGTCGTGACGTTCGTGCTGGTCGCGGGCGTGTCGCGGGTCGCGGTGATCGGGGCGGCGTTCGGCGCGTTCGCGGCGAGCGTGCCGGTCAACGTCGTCCGCTCCCGCCGCCGCAAGCGCGCGGCCGAGCTGCGCGAGGTCTGGCCCGAGGTCGTCGACAACCTCGCGTCCGCGATCCGCGCCGGGCTCTCGCTGCCCGAGGCGGTGGCGCAGCTCGCGACCCGGGGACCGGAGCCGCTGCGGCCGGCGTTCGCGCGGTTCGCCGCCGACCACCGCGCGACCGGGCGCTTCGGCGACTGCCTCGACCGGCTCAAGGCCGGGCTCGCCGACCCCGTGGGCGACCGGGTAGTGGAGTCGTTGCGGATGGCCCGCGAGGTCGGCGGCACCGACCTCGGAAGGCTGCTGCGCACGCTGTCGGCGTTCCTCCGCGAGGACGCGCGGACGCGGGCCGAGCTGGAGACGCGGCAGGGCTGGACGGTCAGCGGCGCGCGGCTCGCGCTGGCGGCGCCGTGGCTGCTGCTGCTCCTGCTGTCGACGCGGCCCGGCGCGGTCGAGGCGTACTCCAGCGCGACCGGCGCGCTGGTGCTGCTCGGCGGCGGCGGCGTCTCGCTGCTCGCGTACCGGCTGATGCTGCGGATCGCGCGGCTGCCCGAGGAACGCCGGGTGCTGCGGTGATCGGCGTGCTGCTCGGCCTGCTGGGCGGGGGCGGGCTGGCGCTCGCGGTGGCGTACGCGCCGCCGCTGCGGACACCGCGCCTCGACGACCGGTTGGCGCCGTACCTGCGCGACACGCCGCGCCCGTCGCGGCTGCTGGCGGAGCCGTTGCTGCGGCCGCTGCTGCGGGAGGCGACGGCGTTGCTCGACCGGTGGCTCGGCGGGGCGAACTCGTTGCGGCGCAGGCTCGCGCAGGCCGGGCGGGGCATGACGCTGGAGGAGTTCCGCGCGGAGCAGGTGGTGTGGGGCGCGCTCGGCCTGCTCGCCGGGCTCGCGATCAGCGGGCTCGCTCTGGCGACGGAAAGAGCGGCGCCGCTCGCGCTGCTCGCCTGCTGCCTGGGGCTGGCGGCGTTCGGCGTGCTCGGCCGCGACCGCTGGCTCGCGCACGAGGTGACCCGCCGCGAGGAACGGATGCTCGCGGAGCTGCCGACGATCGCCGAGCTGCTCGCGCTCGCGGTGACGGCGGGGGAGGGCGCGGTCGGCGCGCTGGAGCGGGTGTGCCGCATCGGCTCCGGCGAGCTCACGGCAGAGCTGGCAATGGCGCTGGCCGAGGCCAGGACAGGCGGCTCCCTGGTGAGCGCGCTGGAGGGCGTCGCGGCGCGGACGTCGCTGCCCGCGCTGGCGCGGTTCGCGGACGGCGTCGCCATCGCCGTCGAACGCGGCACCCCGCTCGCCGACGTGCTGCGCGCGCAGGCCGTGGACGTCCGCGAGGCCGGGCGCCGGGCGCTGCTGGAGGCGGGCGGCCGCAAGGAGATCGGGATGCTCGTCCCCGTCGTGTTCCTGGTGCTTCCCGTGACCGTTCTCTTCGCGCTGTTCCCGGGCTTCTACGGACTCCGGCTGCTCACACCATGAGGGGGACTCGATGATGCTGAAACGTCTGCGGGCCAACGGTTCCGACCGCGGCGACGTGCCGGGCTGGGTGCTGATCACGTTGATGACGGCGGTCATCGTGGCGGGCATCTGGGGGTTCGCGCAGGGCGCGCTGTCGAACATCCTGCAGAGCGCGCTCTGCACCATCGGTGTCAACGGCTCCGGCGCGTCCTGCTAGATGAGGGACGACGAGGGCGCGGCCGTCGTGGAGTTCGTGCTCGTCGGCGTGCTGCTGGTGACGCTGTTCCTCGGCGTGTTCTCCGTCGGGCTCTACCTGCACCTGCGCAACGTCGTCGTCGCGAGCCTCGCCGAGGGCGCGCGCGAGGCCGCGAACGCCGACCGGACCTGCGACGACGGCGTCGCCCGCGCGCACGACCTGGTCGCCTCGGCAGTCGGGCGGCGGGTTGCGGACGGACTGACGTTCGACGTCCCGGACGGCGGCTGCGAGGCGACCGCGAACGGCGTCGATGTCGTCCGCATCCGCGTGCACGGGCCGCTCCCGCTGCTGTTCCCGCCGGTCGGCGCGGTGTCGATCGACGCGACCGCGCGCGCGGTGAAGGAGGGGCGGTGACGGGCGACGACGAGGGCAGCGCGATCGTGGAGTTCGTGACGATCGCGGTGCTGCTGATGGTGCCGCTGGTCTACGTCCTGCTGACGGTGTTCGCGGTGCAGCGGGCGGCGTTCGCCGTCAGCGCGGCGGCGCGCGAGGCCGGGCGCGCGTACGTCACCTCCGACACCGGCGCGACCGCGGACGAACGCGCGCAGACCGCCGCCGACCTCGCCCTGGACGACCAGCTCCCCGGCGCGCCGCACGCGGACCTGACCGTCGACGCGAACGGCCTGACGCCCGGCGAGGCGGTCGTCGTCACCGTGACGTACCGCGTCCGCCTGCCGCTGTCCGGCGGCCTCGCGACGCTGCCGGTCACCGCGACGCACGTCGCGACCGTGGACAGGTACCGGCGGTGACGCGACCGCGCGACGACGAGGGCCAGCTGCTGATCCTGACGGCGTTCTTCGCGCTGGTGCTGTTCCTGCTGGTCGCCGTCGTGGTCGACGCGTCTGCGGCGTTCCTGGCCAGGCGCGGCCTCGCCGGAACGGCGGACGGCGCGGCGCTCGCGGCGGCGCAGTCGGTCGACCTGACCGCGTTCTACGAGGGCTCCGGCGACGGCCTGCTGCCGCTCGGCGAAGTCGACGCCGCAGTGGCGGCGTACGTCGACAGTTACGGCGACGACGCGGAGGTCGTCGCCGTGGACCTGGTCGACGGGACGACGGTCGAGGTGACGCTGCGCAGGCACCTCGCGCTGCCGCTCGCGCCGCCGGGGTACGGCGACGGCGTCGACGTGACCGCGACCGCGCGGGCCCGGCTGCCGCTGCGCTGACGGCGGACGCGCCTTGTACCCTGGGCCGCATGGCCGCCGTGGAACCCGCCGAGGAGCTGAAGCGCCTCGACGCCACGATGCGTTCCGTCGAGGAGTTCGTCGACCTGGCCGCCAAGCGCGGCGAGCTGGAGAAGCTGCGCGAGCAGGCGTCCGTACCCGACCTCTGGAACGACCCCGACGCGGCGCGCGAGGTCACGTCGCGGCTCTCCGCCGTCGAGTCGGAGATCGGCCGCGTCGAGGGGCTGCGGCAGCGGCTCGACGACCTCGTAGTGCTGCTCGAGCTGGCCGGGTCCGAGGACGACGCCGACGCCCGGGCCGAGGTCGAACGCGAGCTGCTCACGCTGGACAAGGCGGTCGGCGAGCTCGAGGTCCGCACGCTGATGTCCGGCGAGTACGACGCCCGCGAGGCGCTGGTCGTCGTCAGCGCGGGCGCGGGCGGCGTCGACGCGAGCGACTGGGCGCGGATGCTGCTGGAGATGTACCAGCGGTGGGCGTCGCGCCACGGCTACCCGGTCGACGTCTACGACCTGGGCTGGGCCGAGGAGGCCGGCATCAAGTCGGCGACGTTCGCGGTGAAGGCGCCATACGCGTACGGCACCCTGCGCGGCGAGCACGGCGTGCACCGGCTGGTGCGGATCAGCCCGTTCGACAACCAGAGCCGGCGGCAGACGTCGTTCGCCGGCGTCGAGGTCACCCCCGTCGTCGAGGCGACGGACGAGGTCGAGATCGACGAGAAGGACCTGCGCGTCGACATCTTCCGGTCCTCGGGTCCCGGTGGCCAGGGCGTCAACACCACGGACTCCGCGATCCGGCTCACCCACCTGCCGACCGGCATCGTCGTCACCTGCCAGAACGAGCGCTCCCAGCTCCAGAACAAGGCCTCCGCGATGGCGGTCCTCCAGGCGAAGCTGCTGGAGCGGCGCCGCCAGGAGGACGAGGCGAAGATGAACGAGATCCGCGGCGGGCGGCAGGACGTCAACTTCGGCTCGGCGTTCCGGCACTACGTGCTGCACCCGTACCAGTTGGTGAAGGACGACCGCACGCACGTGGAGACCGGCAACATCCAGGCGGTCCTCGACGGCGAGATCGACCAGTTCATCGAGGCCGGCGTCCGCTGGCGCAACGCTCCCGCCGAGGTCTAGTGCCCGCGCGGGCCGTAGACTCGGACTCCCGCACACCGCCACCCTCGAGGGGCTGCCTCCGTTGATCCGGCTCGACCACGTCACCAAGGTCTACCCGACCGCGGCGAAGCCCGCCCTGAACGACGTCAGCGTCGACATCGAGAAGGGCGAGTTCGTCTTCCTCGTCGGCTCGTCGGGGTCCGGGAAGTCGACGTTGCTCCGCCTGCTGCTCAAGGAGGAGGTCCCGACGGGGGGCAACGTGTTCGTCGCCGGGAAGGACCTGGCGCGGCTCTCGCACTGGAAGGTGCCCTCGCTGCGGCGCCAGATCGGGTGTGTGTTCCAGGACTTCCGGCTGCTGCCGACCAAGACGGTGTTCGAGAACGTCGCGTTCGCGCTGGAGGTCATCGGCAAGCCGCGGCACGCGATCGAGAAGGTCGTCCCCGAGGTGCTCGACCTGGTCAACCTCGACGGCAAGGCCGGCCGCCTCCCTGACGAGCTGTCCGGCGGCGAGCAGCAGCGCGTCGCCATCGCCAGGGCGTTCGTCAACCGCCCGATGATCCTCATCGCCGACGAGCCGACCGGCAACCTCGACCCCTCCACGTCGATCGGCATCATGCGGCTGCTCGACCGGATCAACAGGACCGGCACCACCGTCGTCATGGCGACCCACGACGCCGCCATCGTCGACTCGATGCGCCGCCGCGTCGTCGAGCTGGAGGCGGGCCGCGTTGTCCGCGACCAGGCCCGTGGCGTCTACGGCTACTCGAAGTAGAGGGAGACAGTGCGCGCACAGTTCGTCGCCTCGGAGATGTGGATCGGTCTCCGCCGCAACCTCACCATGACCGTCTCCGTCATCGTCGTCGCGGCCATCTCGCTCGGCATCTTCGGCATGTCGCTCATGGTGCGTAACCAGGTCAACGTCATGAAGGGCTACTGGTACGGCAAGGTCGAGGTCTCGATCTTCCTGAAGGACGACGTCACGCAGGCCCAGCGCGACCAGCTCCGCACCGAGCTCGCGGCGATGCCCGACGTCGAGCGGGTCTACTTCGAGAGCAAGGACGAGGCGTACCAGCGGTTCAAGGAGCAGTTCAAGGACACGCCTGACATCGTCACGAACACCTCGCCCGAGGTGCTGCCCGAGTCCTTCCGGGTGAAGCTCAAGGACCCGAAGAAGTTCTCGGTCGTGAGCAGCGCGTTCGCCGACCGGCCGGGCGTCGACAACGTGATGGACCAGAAGGCGTTGCTCAAGGACTTCTTCAAGGTGCTCAACGGCTTCCGCGTCGTCATGGTCGGCTTCGCGGTGCTGAGCCTCGCGGCGGCCGTGGCGCTGATCGGGATCACGGTCCGGGTGGCGGCGTTCAGCCGGCGCAGGGAGACCGGCATCATGCGGCTGGTCGGCGCCTCGAACCTCTACATCCAGCTGCCGTTCCTGCTCGAGGGCGTACTCGCGGGCACCGTCGGCGCGCTGCTCGCGAGCGGCCTGCTGATGATCGGGCAGTTCTGGCTGATCGACGGGATCCTGCGGCCGAGCATCAGGGCGATGCCGTTCGTCGGGTGGGAGCAGTTCTTCGTCATCGTGCCGGTGCTCGTGGTCACCGGCGTGTTCCTGGCGGGGGTCGCGTCGTTCGCCACCCTGCGCAAGTACCTTCGCGTCTGACGCGATCCGTGGTACCCATGTGACTTGTGGGACTGCTGAGACAGCGGAGGCGGGCGTGACGGCCGCGCACGGCCGTCGGCGCGCGTCCGGCGTGCGGCGACTCGCGATCGCCGGCGCCGTGATCGCCGGGCTGCTCGCCCCTCACGCGGCGAACGCCGACGACCCCGCCGCGCGGCGGCGGCGGATCGCGGCCGAGCTGGCGCGTTCGCACGACGACCTGGACGAGTCCAGCGCGGCCGTCCGTACGGCGGCCGCCGCCCTCGCCGCGACCGAGGTCGCCCTGCCCGCGGCACGCAGCAGGCTGGCCGAGGCGGAGGGCGCCCTGTCGGCGGCCCGCGCGGGTGCGGCGGCGACCGGGGCCTCGGCGCAACGCGCGAGGGCCGACCTGGCCACGGCCGGGCGCGACCACGCCGCTGCCGCGCGGCGGCTGGAGCAGGCGCGGCACCGCGCGGGCGAGCTGGCGCGGTCGATCTACATGGCAGGCCCCGCCGGGCTCGCCGCAACGCTGCTCGCCGCCGGGTCGCCGACCGACCTGGCGGCGCGGGCGACGTTCGTCCACGTCCTGCTCGCCGACGGGTCAGGGCGGGTCCTGGCCGCGAACGCCGCCCGCATCGACCTCGCGAACCGTGCCAGCGTCGTCGCCGCCCGCCAGGCAGCGGTCGCCGCGCGCGACCGGGACGCGCGGGCCGCGCTGGCCCGCGTCGAGGCGCTCGCCACCACGGCCCGCGATGCCGCGGGAACGGTTGCCGCCCAGGTGAGCGCGCGGCGTAGCGCCCTCGCCCTCGCCGCCCGCGAACGCGCCGCCGACCTCGCGCAGTACCGGTCGTTGCAGGCCGAGTCGCGGCGGCTCGCGGAGCTGATCCGGCGGACGTCGCGCGGCACCGGCCGGGTCGGGCGCGGCGGGCTGCTCTGGCCGACGCCGGGGCCGGTCACGAGCGGGTACGGCTACCGCATCCACCCGATCTACGGCTACCGCAGGTTCCACGCCGGCATCGACATCGGGGCGCCGACCGGGCAGGGCATCGTCGCGGTGCGGGCGGGCGTCGTCGTGTCCGCGGGCCCGCGGGGGACGTACGGCAACCTGGTCGTCATCGACCACGGCAACGGCTTCGCGACGGCGTACGCGCACCAGTCCCGCGTGCTCGTCCGGGCCGGCCAGCGCGTCGTGGCGGGGCAGCGGATCGGCCTGGTCGGCGCGACCGGCGCGGCGACCGGACCGCACCTGCACTTCGAGACCCGGGTCAACGGCGAGCCGGTGGACCCGCTCCGGTACTACTGAGCGGCGGCCAGGGCGTACCGCGAGCCGTATCCTTGGCGTCGTGACCCCCGCAGGTACGCGCCGCCGCCGCGCGCTCCTCGCGACCGCGGGCGCCTTGACGGTGTCGGCGGCGTTCGTCTTCGGGTTCCTCGCCGGGCGCGTCGGGCGGACCGGGCCCGAGGCGCCGGACGTCGTCTCCGAGGCCGCCGAACGCCTCCGCGGCAGCGCCGCCACCGACGTCTCCCGCCACGAGCTGGACGAGGCCGCGATCCGGGGCATGCTGTCCGCCCTCGGCGACCGGTACGCGGCGTACTACGACACCTCCGACTACGCGCAGTTCCAGCGGCTGCTCGACGGCCGCTACTCCGGCGTCGGGCTCTGGCTGGGGCGGGTGCCGGCCGGCCAGGTCGAGGTCACCAGCGTGCTGCCCGACTCACCGGCCGCGGCCGCCGGGCTGCGGGTCGGCGACACCATCGTGGACGTCGCTGGGGACTCGGTGGACGACGTTCCGGTGGGGGAGATCGTCCGCCGGATGCACGGCGACGTGGGCACCGTCGTGGCGATCACGGTCCGGCGCGCGACGGGCATCCAGACGTTGCGGCTGCGCCGGGTGGACCTCGTCTCCTCGGACGTGACGACCGACGTCGTGAGCGGGAACGTCGGGCGGATCCGCGTGGCGGCGTTCACGCGCGGGACCGGCAAGGAGGTGCGCGACGCGTTCGCGCGGCTGCGGGCCAAGCACGTCAACGGCGTCGTGCTCGACCTGCGCGGCAACCCCGGCGGGCTGCTGGACGAGGGCGTCCAGGTGGCGTCGGCGTTCCTCGACAAGGGCCTCGTCGTGAGCTACCGCGGCCGCGGGGTCGAGGAGAAGACGTACGACGTCATCGGCCGCGGCGAGACGACCACGCCGCTCGCCGTGCTCGTCGACGCGGGGACCGCGAGCGCGGCCGAGGTCGTGGCCGGGGCGCTGCAGGACCACAACCGCGCGCTCGTCGTGGGCGGGCGCACGTACGGCAAGGGATCGGTCCAGCAGCCGCTCGTCCTCTCGGACGGCTCGGCGCTGGAGGTCACGGTGGCGCGGTACTTCACGCCCTCGGGGCGTTCTGTCGAGCAGGTGGGCATCACCCCCGACGTCGACCTGCCGGTCGGCTACGACGCCGCCGCGGCCTTGCGCCGCGCCGTCGAGGTGCTGTCGGGGACCGTGGCCAGCGCGCCCGTGCCGCGGGGCTGACGGGTGCCGAAGGAGACCGGGCGCAAGCTGATCGCCCAGAACAAGAAGGCGCGTCACGACTACGCGATCGAGGACGTGTTCGAGGCCGGGCTGGTCCTCGTCGGCACCGAGGTGAAGTCGCTGCGGGCGGGGCGGGCGTCGTTGGTGGACGCGTACGCCACCGTCAAGGACGGCGAGGCGTGGCTGCACAACGCGCACATCCCCGAGTACGACCTCGGCACGTGGACCAACCACGTCCCGCGCCGCCCGCGCAAGCTGCTGCTGCACCGCCACGAGATCCTCCGGCTCGGCGGAAAGCTGAAGGAGAGCGGGCTGGCGCTGGTGCCGTTGCAGATGTACTTCCTCGACGGGCGGGCGAAGGTCGAGATCGCGCTCGCGCGCGGCAAGAAGGCGTACGACAAGCGCCAGTCGATGGCCACCCGCGACGCCGCTCGCGAGGTGTCGAGGGAGCTCGGCCGCCGGGCCAAGGGCATGTCCTGACCGCGGGAGGACTGGCCCCACGGCCATAGCGCGACGCGCCGCTACCGGGCAGACTGCACCGCGATGGGGCTGAATGTCCGTTTCACGCCCTGTCGTGGCGGGGAGTGGGGGCGGCATGACTGACGAGGAACCGGGGCAGGTGAGCTGGACCCCGCGCGCCGAGACGCTCTCGGCCGAGCCCGCCTTCGCCACGGCCTCCGCGCGCGCGCTGCGGCTGCTGCACGAGCAGCTCGGCTACGACGCGTGGCTGGTCACCCGGATCGTCGGCGAGGACCTGGTCGTGCTCGACTGCCTCGACTTCGCGTACAAGCTCCGGCCGGGGAGCGTCCTGCCGTGGTCGGCGACGATCGACTGGCGGATGGTCAACGGCCAGGGTCCCCGGGTCGCGCCCCGCGTGGCCGACGTGGCGGCGTACGCGACGGCGGGGATCACCCAGGTGCTCGCGGTCGGGTCGTACCTCGGCGTGCCGCTGGTCGTGGACGGGGCGGTGTTCGGGACGTTGAGCGCGATGGACCGTTCCCCCGCCCCTCCGGCGGCCGTGGACGGGCTGCCGACCGCCGAGGCGGTCGGGGCGCTGCTAGCGGCGGTGATCCAGCTCGAGCTCCGGGTGTCGGCGGTGGCCCGGCGCGCCGAGCGCGCCGAGGTCGAGGCGCATGTGGACCCGTTGACCCAGGTGGGGAACCGGCTGGCGTGGAGCAAGGTCCTCGTGGAGGAGGAGGCGCGGTGCCGGCGGTACGGGCGGCCCGCGTGCGTGTTCTCGGTCGACCTCGACGGGCTGAAGCGGGTCAACGACGCCTACGGCCACGACGCCGGCGACACCCTGCTCCGTAACGCGGCCCTGGCCCTGCGGCGGGTGTCCCGCATGTGCGACCAGGTCTCGCGGGTCGGCGGTGACGAGTTCGCCGTCCTCGCCGTGGAGTCGTCGGAGATCCAGGGCCGCGTACTGCTCGACCGGATCGCGGCGGCGTTCGCCGACGTGGGTGTCGAGGCGTCCGTCGGCATGGCGGTGCGCGACGAGACAGGGTCCCTGGAGGAGACGTGGAAGGCCGCCGACGCCGCGATGTATCGGAACAAGCGGTCGCGGCTGCAGGAGCGCGTCTCCGTGGCGCTGGCCGCGCCCGCGCCGCCCCTCGTGTTGCAGGAGCCGTCGGCGGCGGTCGGCTCGGGGACGTAGACTGGTACGCGTACGACCCCAGCAGGGGGTGAATGGTCTCGACTTCGGACGAGGAGGCAGGGGAAGCGGGCCGAGGAAGGCGACGATGATCTCGTTAACCACGAAACGTCGCAAAAGAAACAAGCGCCGATAACTACGCGCTCGCTGCCTAACTTCGGTTAGCAGCCGTCAGCCCCGGAGTGCCTCCGGCCGGGATGCTGGCGTCGCCAGGAGGCTCACCGAACCTCTCGGTCACGGAGGGGCTTAGGGAAACCAAGCAGTGACTGGGCCCGGCACCGGCTTGCGTGCGTGACCGGTGGGGCCGAGAAAACCACAGCACGCTGCGCCCGGAGAAGCCCTGACTGTTCGCCGGAGGACGCGGGTTCGATTCCCGCCACCTCCACCATAGAGTCATTATTCGAACCACGGATCCTTGGAGAGACCGTGGCTCGGCCCACTCGTCGGCACTGGCTTCCATGCCCATCTGGCCTGGTACGCCGTAGTCCCGCAGCAGCAGGTACGGCGGTGAGGTGATGCAGGTGTCGATGGTGGCAGCAGGCAGCTCGCGCAGCCGTTCGAGCGCGTCGCCGACGAGGAAGCGGTTGGTCTCGATCATGGGGCGGCCTCGTTCGGTACCAGCAGCGGCAGCGGTTGGGCCAGTAATCCGACCTCGAACAGCGGCAGGTCGCCGGCGACCTCTTGGGCGAGGCTGCGCAGCTGCTCGGCGCGGCGGCTGGTGGTCGTCACCCAGGCGCCTTCGGGAAGATGCCGTGCGGAGCCTGTTCGCGGCCGGTTTGGTAGTAGCGCAGGTACTGGCGGCACTTACGAGCGACGGCCGGGCCGTGTTCGGTGCCGAGGTCGACCTCGGTGAACCAGTGCCACTCCATCGCGCCCCGCGCCAGTACCAGCAGCAGATCGGGGCGCAGCGTCTCCCCGTGGCCGAAGCCGGGGATCGACCGCCAGACGGCCGGCTCCAGTTCGTAGCGCAGCAACTGACAGGCGTCTCGCTTGGCTGCCGTGACGACCGAGGTCAGCAGGCCCGAGACGGCCAGGGTGGTCGAGGAACGTGGTGCTCGGTTCGCGGTAGCCCTGGCGCGCGCGGCCCTGCCGGTTCTGCTGCGTCGCAGTCAATTCGCGCGATGCCGGCCGCTGTCCTCGTGGTCCCCCGGACCGGACCGGGGCGCCGCGCGCGCGGGCTCGGCACCGTCGCGGTCGCCGAACAGCAGCTCGCCGAGACCGAAGCCGACTATCGCTATCACGAAACCAACCGTCCGCCCGTTCCGTAGCAAGAGGTCCGAGCCCCAGAGCAGGGGGAGGAACAACGCCGCGAGGATCGTCGCCACCACGCTGATGCTCCACATAACCCGCCGACGCCGTTTCCCGCGCGACGTCACGTCTCAGCACCACGGCGTGGGCCCACAGCGCTTCACCCCGAATCCGTAGGTGACCGTACGACTCACGACGTAGGACCCCGCTCGGGCGAAACGGGTCGCGTGTCGGCCAACCCGCGTCCAGCGGCCGGCGACCAGCCCGACGGTAGTGATGGCGATCATGTTCACGGCGGCCCTCTTGTTGCCGGCTGCTCTATAGAACCCGGCGGCAGCGTAACCCGTCCCCGCACTGACAAGCGCACATACCTGGCAGAACGCGGCGGGCACCAGCCCTGAGATGAAGCTCACCGTCGCTAGAACCTTGGCCAAGCTGCCAAGGCCCTTCTTGTGACGACAGAACCAGTTGCACTTCCGCTTGGGTGGCTTCGGAGCCTGGTAGGGATGCCGGACATAGTGGCGATTCATGGCGGCTTCGCACCGGGCGCTGCACCCGTCGGCCTCCACCGCGCGGCGCCCGTCGAGGTCGAAGGTGTTCAGCGGGTCTTGGTTGGCGTAGTCGTACGGGTTGGCGCTCCCGCCGTAGACGGGGTCGGTCTGGAGGAAGCGGCCGGTGGCCGGGTTGTAGAGCCGCACGCCCATGAGTGACAGCCCGCCGGGCGTGTCGGCGGCGCGCTGCTTGCCGCCGAGCCAGCCGTACCGAGTGCCGGTCGCGCCGCGCGGCGTGCCGAACTCGGTCGCTTCGAAGGTGGACGCCGGACCACCTGCCGACGTGCTCGTTGATGCTGTGGCGACGACGTCGCCGTGCAGGTTCGTGAGCTGCAACGTCGCGGTCGACGTGGCCGAGTCGTAGATCCCGGCGAGGTCACCGGTGATCCCGCTGATGGCGCGGGTCCAGGCGGTCGCGCTCTCCTGCGTCCACGACGGGTTGTCCCCGTCGCCGTCGTAGTGGTTGGTGTGGGTGACGCCGGCGTCGGTCCAGGAGCGGACACGCTGCTGGTCGACGTCGAGGGTGTAGGTCTTGCTGGAACCACCTGACTGACTGATGCTCGCGACCAGGTCGTTGACGTGGTACGCGACGGTCAGCGCACCGGTGTCGAGCGCGCTCGCGTCCGGAACCGTCGTCGTGCGGCCGAGGGTGTCGTAGACGGTGCCGCTGGCGGTGAGCCGGTCGGCTGTGTCGTACGTCGAGTTCACCGTGCTCGCCGCGGTCGTCGCCTGGCAGGCGCCATCAGTCCCGGGGTCGAACGTCTCGAGCTTGGTCCGGTTCCCGTTTCCGGCGTCGTAGGTGTACTTCCGGGTGGTGCAGTCTCCGGCGACCGTGTCCTCGACCTTGCTGAGCCGGTTCGCCCCGTCGTAGGCAAAGGCCTGCTGGGACTGGGTCGAGCTGTGCTTGAGCCACTGGCCGTGGATCGACTCGTCGACGGCGAACGACAGCCAGAGACAGGCCGAACCGGTACAGCCGCTGGTCATGGTGTAGTCGAGCCCGGTCTGGGAACCGATTTCGTCGATGGTGCTCGTGGCGCGGATGCCGTTCGGCCAGTCGACGGTCGGCGTGCCCTCGATGTCGTACGCCGCGGTGAACGTGCCCGCGTGGCTGTCGACCAGGGACGTGACCAAACCACGCGGCTCGTCGGGGTCGTACGTCCTTGTCTGCGTGCCCTTGCCGTCGGCGGTAACGAGCGGTCGGCCGAGCTCGTCGTACGTGGTCGTTGACGTCGTGCCGTCAGTATCGGTGTAGCTCGTGAGCTGGCCGAGCGTGTTGTACACCCGGGTCACGCGCGCAGTGATTGCGCCAGTGCCATCGAGCGAACGCGTCTCGGTGGCGCGGCCATTGTTGTCGTAGTACGTCTCGACAGTGGGGAGTGCGCTGCCGGTCGATGCCGTGATCGACGACTTCCACTCCCGACCTGCTGTGTCGTAGGTCGTGGTCGTGGTCCGTAGCGTCGTCCCCCCGACCTTCTCGGTGACGACCCGCGGCTGGTTGAACATGTCGTACGTCGTGTAGGTGGTCGGGAGCTGGCTTCCGGTAGCGGGTTGGCCGCCAGGCGCGATAGCGCAGATCCGGTCGGCCCATTCGGGCTTGTTGCCACACGCCGCGTCGGTGCCGTTCGTGCCCGCGGTGTAGTAGCGGGTCAGCCGCGTCGCCGCGGTGTTCGTCGTCGTCCCGCCGGCCGGCAGCGTCGAGCTGTCGATGCGGCCATCGCTCAGATAAGTCATCCGCGTCGCGAGATTCAGGCCGCCACCGACCGCATCGATGATCGAAGCCGTCGGTTGGCCGAGGTCCCACGAGGCGGTCGTCGTGCCGTACTCGGTCTTCACGCTCCGTGTCTCGGTGGCACGATCGGTCGACTCGCCCGAGACGCGAGCGCCGGTACTCACAGTCGTCACGAGGTGGTAGGTCACACCGCCCGGTGAGCCCTCGTCGTATGTGCGGACGGTGTGTTCGCGCGCCCGGACGATCTCGCCGGTCGAGAGCATCGTGTCGTGCTCGGGACCGAACGTCTCCAACAAGTCCACACCGTCGGCGGTGTAGATGTTGCGCGTCGTCAGCCTCTCGGCGATCGACGCCTCCGACGCGGTGGACGTACCCTCGTCGAGCGCCCGCTGCCGGTTACCTGCGGACAGGCTCCGGACGGTCGCCCCACGGCCGTCATGCTCACTGGTTGTAATCGCTCCGATCTCGTCCGCGGTGTTCACCTCGCGGCCATCGGCGTCCAGATAGTGGATCTCGGCCCGGTGCCAGGCTCCGGGCAGGGAGTTGGGGTCGGTGCCGAGGGACGTGCTCGTGTCCGGAGCGAAGATCGCCGTCGCCGTCGCTGGCCGGTCAACCTGCCCGGTGCGGTCCAGCTCGGTCGGGGAAAGGTTCCACGGCGCGCCGGAGCCGGAGACCGGGACGTTGTACACGATGGTTGTCGTCGCGGTGGACGGCGACGTCAGGGTTGCTCGCGTGACTGACCGCAGCCGGCCGGCGACGCCTTCGCCAGTCAGGTCGGCGTACGCGAACGCCCATGTCTCCTCGGCGGGCGGGGTCATGGTGGCGACCTGGCCCGCCGCGTTGTAGGTGTAGGTGGTCTTCAGGCCCGACAGCCGCGGATCCCAGGCCTCCGCGAGCTGCCCCGTCGGGTTGTAGGCATAGTGCGCCAGCTCCAGGGTCCGCATCCCCGGAGTGGGCGTCTGGTCAGCGTCGTAGGCGACTAGCTCGACCTTCTGGAGTCGGTCCGGGTAGTCACCGGTCTGGCCGCCCGTCGGCGGAGAGGTCGAGCTTGGTGCGTAGGTCATCTTGAGGCTGCGGCAGCCGATGACCGCGCTCGGTGCGGTGAGGCTGCATCCGGTGACGCCGGACGGAGCAGGCGCCATGACACCGGTAACTCTGGTCACCGTGTCGATCCCGACGGTGACTGTCTCGTAGGAGTAGCTCGTGGAACTCGTATCACCGGACTGCGTGACTGTGGTGGGGACGTAGGTGGTCGCGCCCGTTGGTTTCGTGAAGCTCGTGACGTTGCCGTCCTCGTCCTTGAGGTCGTACCTGTCGCTCGCGCTGACGTAGGTCAGCGTCAGCTCCTCCTCGCCGAACTCAGACGTGAAGCCGCCGACCTGGTCCTTCTTGGTGAAACCGATCGTGGTGCCTCCGACGAGCGTGACCGTCGCGAGAGATCCGCTGGCGGCAAGGCTCGTGTACACCGCCGACGCCCCGACGACCGGGACGGAAGACACCCAGCCGGGGCCGAACGGACCGTTCGCGCCCGCCGATGACGATCGCGAGTTGTAGGACCGCCCGACCGTGAGATCGGTCGAGACCGCACTCACCGACACGTCGTTCGCGCTGATCTGGAGGTTGCCGGTCGAAAGGTTGACGACTCCGGGTCCCATCGACTCCGTCGCCGAGTCGTTGCCGGAGCGGTCCAGTGAGACCGGCCGCACCTGGGAGTCGGCGACGTTCGTGCCGTCGGACGCGGTCGCCTTCAACTCGAACGGCCCGTCGATCAGGAGGGTGCTCGCGACGTTCCACGTGTGGGCGGGGAAGGGCTGCGACACGTCGCTGCGCGTCACCGTGGTGATCGTCGACCAAGAGTCGATCTCGGAGCGGCGCCACTTCCACGTCAGCGACGTCCACTGCGCCGGCCGCGCGGTCGCGGACAGCGACACGGATTGTTCGATCCGCTTCCCGGTGACCGGTGACGCGATGCCGAGCTGCCCGACCGAGAACGCGTACGTCGTCACGGTCGCGCGGTTGCCGGCCTTGTCCGCCGACTGCACGGACAGCGTGTGCGACCCCTCCGCGGGCGACAGCGACACCGATGTGGACCCGGTCGCGGCGACGAAGGTCTGCGCCGCGTCGTCGAGCCAGTAGTAGTAGCCGCCGAGGTCAGTGGCGCCGTTCGGCGCGAACGTGAACGACCCCGCCTGCCCGTCCGTGCCCGACCACGTACCAGCCGGGTAGGCAGTCGAGGAGACAGTCGCCGCTGCGGGAGCCGTCGCGTCGACGGTGAACGGCAGCCACGTGTTGTACGCCTTGGACGCGTCGGTCCCGTCGTGGCCCTTGGCTCGCCACTGGTACGCCGTCCCCTCCGTGAGCTGGCTCCCCGACGGGACGTTCCACGCGCCGTCGGTGCCCTGCCCGACGAAGGCGCTCGACCCGGACACGACCATCGACGTCTTGGCGTCGTTCCAGATCTCGTAGTCGATCCGCGTCTGGCCACCGTCCGCGTCCGCCGCTACGCCATGCAGCGTCGGCGTGCGCGACGTCACATAGCTCGTCGTCCCGTACGTGGCGCCCGGGCCCTGCGAACGGCCCCAGACGCTCGCCGGGTAGGAGTTGTAGGTCACCTCCATGACAGGGTGCACCGACGTGGTGACGTAGTCGTTGGAGCGGAAGCCCTTCGCGCACGCCGTGCATCCGGTGCCCTCCGGACCGGCCAGCTGGACGCCGCGGTTCGTGATCGAGCCGTCCGCCCACCCCTGTACCAGGCTGGTCATGCTCGCGCTGGAGAACGTCAGCCAGTCCTGCGCCGTGCACGTCGAGCCACCGCCGGTGTAGCCGTGGGCGCCGCCGTTCGTCGCGGTGACCGAGGCATCGACTGTCGGCTGCCCCGTGTTCCACGTCATCGTCGATGCGGTCCAGGCCGACGTCACCTTGTAGAGCGCCGAGTTGGCGCCGCTGCACGCCTGGGCGCTGTAGTTCCAGATCTTGAACGTCGCGTTCGTCACGTGCTTGCTCGCGAGGCCCAGCGTGCCGAATGTGACGTAGGAGCGGGTCACCGACCCGGCGTTCCACCGGCCCGCGTGCAGTTGCCCGCCGGAGCTGTAGTTGATCGTCGGGTTTGCCGAGTCGACCATCGTGTCGTTGCCGACACCGAACGACACCGTAGGATCGATGGTGATCGGCAACTCTGCTGTAGCCAGGAACCCCGGATCCGGCGTCAGCGTCAGCTCGGGCCCGTTCGGCGTCTGGATCAGGTCGGACGTCGCCACGACGGCGTCGCTCTCGCCGCCGGCCCCCCACATCCGTGGCGTGTCGAGCGACCCGATCGTCGCGCCGGCCGCGTCCTTCAGCAGCACCGCGCCGGACGACTGCTCGCTCGCCGTCAACCCGTCAAAGTCCACCGGCAGGTGCAGCACCAGGTTGTCGGCGGGCCGCTCGTGCAGCACGACCGACGCCTCGAACCCCGACGCCAACGCCGTCAGCGTCAGGTCACCCTCCGGCAGCGCGTTGGCGTACGTCGCGGTGTCGCCGGCGAGCGTCGGATCCGGCAGCGCGCCGAGCCAGCGCATCGACAACTCCCGACCCTCCCGCGTGACCGTGGCCGATCCGGTACCGCCGGTCGGAAACGACACCACGCCGTCCGTCGCCGTCGCATGCACACCCGACTCGTCGGAGACCAGCGTCGTATCGATGTCGGTCCACGCGCCGTCCTGGTGGACGCGCACGGGCTCGGACGCGATCTCCGACGTCAACGTGCCGTCCGGGTTCGCGAACGTCCGCGACGTCTCGTCCGTCATGCCGGTCACCAGCACCCGATGCCCTGACGTCCTCGCCGTCATCTGCGCGGACAGCAGGTCGGGGCGCTCGGTGTCGTCCGCCTCGGCGGCCGTGTTGGACGCCGGCGGGGGCGGAGCTGCCAAGGCCGGCTGTGCGACGGCCTCCAGCCCACCCAACACCAGCGCAGCTGCGGTGACAACACCGACGAACGGCCGCCGAACGCGCATCTCTAGCACCCCGTCACAAGTTGGAAGAGCAAGAACAACGAGGCGAGACGCTACGGACGACTCCGGCCGCGGGAGGGCGCAATCCGCCGACATGACCCGAAGGGACTAGACAACAAGGCCGAACGGCCTGGCCCAGACGACCGCGCACGGAACCAGGCTCGCCAGTCGCTGGTGGGTACCAGGGGTAGGTATTTCGCCCCGTCAGGACCCTTGCTCGGCAGTAGCGAGCGGAGGCGCGCGGGCGCAACTCGGAGTGGTGTCCACGGCCAACCGCTCGGCTGACGTCAGGCGGGCAGCAGTGGAGATGCGCCCTGTCGCACCCAGGCGTTAGGGTGCCGGGCGCGGGAGGTCGAGCCGCTCCAGACCATCGGAGGCCGACCATGTCGCGCACGATTCGCGTCCTGCCCCAGACTGCTTGAGCTCGACGCCGTCGTTCTGCTCCGCGCCGACGCCCGGAGCACTGCGAGCGAAGCGACACTCCTGGCCGTCGACGCGCCGGCGCTGACGGTCGCGGAGGTGCATGCCAGCCTCGCGCGGCTCACCGAGGTGTGGTCGACGACGTGGGATGCCCGGTGCCACTTCGTTCGTTGCGCGGGTGGGCTCAGCTACCACCTGCGTTCGGGACTCAGCCTCGAATGGCGAGGCGTCCTCGAACTCGCCTGGTTCCACGGCAACGCCTGGCGTGGCCCGGGGATACCGCGGTTCGGTTTGCCGCCAGTCACGGTCCCCGAGCCGGAGCTACGACGGTGGACATACGTCTGGGCGCGTCGTCTTGACCTCGGGTGGTGGCCACCAGCCGGAGACGCGTCGGAGCTGGCGCCGCTTGGCTGATTGGCGTATCTGCCAAGCATGGGAAACGCCGGACCCACGCCTTCCGTGTTGCAGCGCCCTGGAATGGCATAATCGTTCGGGACTGCTCCGACCTAGTAGAAGGGGCCTTCAATGGCTCAGAAGATGCAGGTTCTGCTGACCTGTGACCTGCACGAGGGTGACAAGCCTGGGACGGAGACCATCCGCTTCGCGGTCGAGGGCTCGAACTACGAGATCGACGTCTGCGATACCCATGCCAAGCAAATGCGCAGCATATTCGCGCCGTACGCAGCGGCCGGGCGTCGCGTGAGCAGCCGTGGGGGAGCGGCTCGCCGCGGGCGCACGGGCAGCGCCGGCGACAGTCAGCGGACGCAGGACATTCGGACCTGGGCGCGCAAGAAGGGGCTCAAGGTTAGCGAGCGCGGGCGACTGTCGGCCGACTTGGTGGCGAAGTGGGAGGCCAGCAAGGGGCGGTAGCGCGGTCAAGACGGTCGTGGGGACGCAACAGTCCCGAGATTACTTCGGGACTGTTGATCGATGAGCGGTTAGCGGCCCAAGATGGCGGCGCGTGCATCTTCGACACTGGTGTAACCTCCAAGGTTGTCTCCGCCTCGGAATCCGACGAAGGATGCTTACCGGCACGTCTGCGGCCCGCGATGTTGTACTCCGCGAGGGCCGCCATGGCAAGAACGTCGTACTCTTGCCATTGAAATGCCACATCCTTCATTGTTGCCCCCGTTCGACGGTACACAAGGCCGGTTTCGGTGGAAATGAGAAACGCCCCGGCCTCGGGGCGTTTCTCATCGAACGTTCTGGATTCAGCCGGTGCCGGTGAGCCCGAGGCAGCCGCGAACGGGCAGCGTCGGCCAGATGCCGGTCAGCGGGCAGGCGTCGACGGTCGGGATGCCGTTGGCCGTGCCGGTCGGTACGCCGCCGACCACCGCGCGCAGCTCGGCCGGGTCGAGCGAGCCGAGGATCTCCTTCTTGAGCGTGAGCTTCTTCATCGCAGTTCCTCCGTTATCCGGTGCAGTTGACGTACGCGCTCAGGCAGGCGCGGTACGGGATGGTGGGGTAGACGCCGGTCAGAATCGTGCCGTCGGCGCCGACGACGGCGTCGAGCTCGTCGGCCGTCAGCTCGGTCAGGGCCTCCCTGACCAGGGCCAGCCGCCTCACTGCAGGCACCCCTTCAGCGGGATGGACAGGTAGAGGCCGGTGTTGTTGCTGGTACAGACGTCGTACGTCGGGATCTCCGGGAGGATCCACGTGGTCGTCGGGAAGCCGCCGTTGACGGCGCGGAGGTCGTCCGGGCCGAGCTCGGTCAGCGTCTCCTTCTTGAGGGCGAGCGTTCTGCGCATGAGGGGTGCCTTTCCGTCGTAGGGGGAACGGGCCGGTACGTCCTGGATTCGCGTGCGACACCGCCGACTCCTGCCTCCGACCAGATGACAGGCAGGGAGTGGGCCGGAACGCGGCGAAGTCCGGTGCCCGTGCGCCCCCTCCTCACCGGCGAGCAGGCCGACCGTGCCCGTGACGCCATCCGCGACATCGCGACCGCCCTGCGCGACCCCGACGTCTACGACGCCGACCCCGACCTGCGCGAGGCGTCCCTCGGGCGCGGCGGCGCGGGCGTCGCGCTGTTCTTCCACGAGCTGGCCAAGACCAGCGGCGACCCGGCCGACGGGCAGACGGCGTACGCGTTCCTCGACGCCGCCCTCGAACGCGCCGCCGCCGACCCGCCCACCGCGCTGCTGTACAGCGGAACGGTCGGTGTCGGCTGGGCGCTCGCGTACGTCGAGGGAGTCGACGCGGACGAGACCGAGCCGGACGACGTGGACGAGCTGGTGCTGCACGCGCTCGCGGGCGCGCCCTGGCCGAGCGCGGACCTGATCCGCGGCGTCGCCGGGACCGGGGTGTACCTGCTCGAACGCCTCCCGCACCCGGCCGCGCGCAAGGGCCTGTCGCTCCTGGTCGACCGCCTCACCGAGATGGCCGAACGCCAGGAGCAGGGCACGACGTGGTTCGTCGACCCGGCGACGGTGCTGGAGGACCGGCGGGTGCTGTTCCCCGAGGGGTACTACGACACCGGCGTCGCGCACGGGCAGGCCGGCGTGATCGGCGTGCTGGCGCGGATGGTCGCGGCGGGCGTCGACGAGGCGCGGCCGCTGCTCGCGGACGCGACGCGCTGGCTGCTCGCGCAACGCCTGCCGGACGAC
The DNA here is from genome assembly GCA_030840645.1 of Frankiaceae bacterium. GTDB lineage: Bacteria > Actinomycetota > Actinomycetes > BP-191 > BP-191 > BP-191. The sequence continues at coordinate 5,477 of JAVEEC010000137.1, read as the reverse complement.
GGCAACGGCCGGTACCCGCTCATGGTCGACAAGCGCCCGGTGCCAACGCGCGGCGGGCGGCTGGCCTGGTGCTACGGCGATGCGGGCGTCGCCGCGGCGCTGCTCGCGGCCGGGCAGGCGCTGGGGGACAAGGAGATCGTGGACGAGGCAACGTCGCTCGCGTTGCTCTCCGCGGGCCGCGGCCGGGAGGACGCCGGCGCGTCCGACGTGCCGCTCTGCCACGGCTCCGCCGGGCTCATGCACGTGTTCAACCGGCTCTGGCAGAGCACCGGCGAGGAGGCGCTCGCCGACGCGGCCCGCCGGTGGTTCGACTTCGCGATGAAGCAGCGGCGCGACGGCGACCCGGTGGCCGGGTTCGGCTCGGTCCGGGTGAAGGACGACGGGGGCGTCGACTTCGAGCCGCTGGGCGGCTTCCTCGAAGGCGCGGCGGGCATCGGACTGGCCCTGCTGGCGGCGACGGAGGACCGCGACCCGGACTGGGACGCGGTCCTGTTGACCCGTCCGCCAGAATCCTCTGCGTGAGCCGTTCCAAGGAGACGTACGAGCACAACGGCGCGTTCGTCCTCCGCACCCCGCTGCTGCCGTTCTCGACGCTCGACGACCTCAGCTCCGCGCAGGACGTCGAGACCCTGGGCGAACGCCTCCGCGTGCTGCTCGCCGACCCCGTCGTCCGCGAGGCGATCTTCCTGGCCTCGCCGACGCTGGACGAACGCATCGACCGCTGGCTCGCGGGAGAGGACCCCGACGAGGCCGAGGTCATCAGGCCGGTCCTCTCCTACGTCACCAGGATGGCCGGGCGGCCGACGCCGTTCGGGCTGTTCGCGGGCTGCTCGGTCGGCGCGATCGGGCGCGAGACGATGCTGCGGCTGCCGGCGCGCGGCCAGGCGACGCGGCACACCCGGCTCGACTTCGGCTTCCTCGCCAAGGTCGTCGCGACGCTCGGCGCCGACCCGAAGGTCCAGCCGTTCCTCACCCTCGTCCCCAACAGCAGCCTCTACCGCGCCGGCGGCCGGCTGCGGATGGCCGAGGCGCGGGTCGAGGACCGCGGCGTGCGCTACCACCGGGTGACGTTCGAGGAGGACGAGGCCCTGAGCGCGACGCTGGAACGCGCGCGCGGCGGCGCGAAGCTCGGCGACCTCGCGGCCGCGCTCGTCGACGACGAGATCACGCTGGAGGAGGCCGCGGAGTACGTCGGCGAGATGGTCGGCGCGCAGCTCCTCGTCTCCGACCTGGGGCCGATCGTGACCGGCGAGGAGCCGGTCCCCGGCATGGTCAGCGCGCTCAAGCAGCACGACGAGACCGCCGCGTACGCGAGCGCGCTGGACGCCGCCGACTCCGAGCTGGCGTCGCTCGACGCGGCCGGTGTCGGCGGGGACCGCGCGCGCTACCGCGCGGTCGCCGACACGCTGCGCGAGATCGACCCGGATCTGCGGATCGACAGGCTGTTCCAGGCCGACCTCGGCAAGCCGGGGGACGCGCTGGTCCTCGGCGACGACGTTCTCGACGAGATCCACCGCGCCGTCGACGTGCTGCACCCGTTGGCGCGCAGCGGTCGCGAGGACGAGCTGACGCAGTTCCGCGACGCGTTCACCGAACGCTACGAGCTCCGCGAGGTCCCGCTCGCCGAGGCGCTGGACGAGGAGATCGGCATCGGCTACGGCCCCAAGGCGTCGGTCGCCGCCGAGGGCGCGCCGCTCCTCAACGGCCTGGTCGCCGTCGGCCGCGCGGGTGGCGGCCCGCCGTGGACCGCCTCGGACGGGTACCTGCTGCGGCTGCTCACCGACGCCGTCGCGAACGGCGCCACCGAGGTCGAGGTCACCAAGGCCGACCTCGACGCGCTCGCCGACCCGAGCCCGCCGCCGCTGCCGGACGCGATCTCCGTGACCGCCGTCGTCGCGCAGCACGAGGACGGCCCGCGGGTGCTGATCGAGGGCGTGAACGGTCCCTCCGGCGCGCGGGTGCTCGGCCGGTTCTGCCACCTGGACAGCGGGATCGAGGCACTGGTCCGCCGCCACGTCGAGGCCGAGGAGAACGTCCGGCCTGACCTGACGTTCGCGGAGGTCGTCCACCTGCCGGAGGGCCGGATCGGCAACATCCTGGCGCGGCCGGTGCTGCGCGGGCACGAGATCCCGTTCCTCGCCGTGTCCAGCGTCGGCGACGACGGGCGGCTGCCGCTCGACGACCTCCTCGTCTCGGTCGTCGGCGAGCGCGTTGTCCTGCGGTCGAAGCGGCTCGGCCGCGAGGTCGTGCCGCGCATCACGAACGCGCACAACCACCACACCGGCGCGCTCGCCGTCTACCGGCTGCTCGGCGCGCTGCAGTACCAGGGCGTCGCCGCGTCGCTCGGCTGGTCGTGGGGCGCACTGTCGAACGCGCCGTTCCTGCCGCGGGTGACGTACGGGCGGCTCGTCCTCTCCCTCGCCCAGTGGAACGTCGGCGGCCCCGACCTCGAACCGTTCCGCAAGGCCAAGACACCCGAGGCCCGCCGCGCCGCGGTGCAGGCGCTGCGCGAGCGCGCGCGGCTGCCGCGCTGGGTCGTCGTCTCCGTCGGCGACAACGACCTGCCTGTCGACCTCGACGGCGCGGGCGGCTGCGAGCTGTTCGCGCACGAGGCGAAGCGCGGCGCGATGCGCCTGGTCGAGCTGTACCCGGCCGCGGACCAGCTCCGGGTGACGTCGCCGGAGGGGCGGTTCGTGCACGAGATCGTCGTGCCGCTGGTCCGCCGCGAGCCGGCGCCCGTCGACGCGGCGCAGTCGCTGCCGCACGGCGAGGGCGAGATCGAGGCGGTCTTCCCGCCGGGCTCGGAGTGGCTCTCCGCCAAGCTCTACACCGGCAAGGCGACGGCCGACGCGGTCCTGCGCGAAGCCGTTCTCCCGCTCGTCTCCGCGGTCCTCGGCGAGGGGCTGGCGGACGGCTGGTTCTTCATCCGCTACGGCGACCCGGACAACCACCTGCGCCTGCGGTTCTCCGGCGATCCGGCGGTGCTGTCGGGTCAGGTGCTGCCACGGCTGCGCGAGGCGGTCCGCCCGCTGATCGCGGACGGCCGGGTCTGGAAGCTGGTGGTCGACACGTACCGCCGCGAGGTGGGCCGGTACGGCGGGCCCGAGGGCATCGTCCGCGCCGAGCGGATCTTCCGCGCCGACAGCGAGGCGGTCCTCGCGATCCTCGCGGCCGCCGAGGGCGACGAGGGGCTCGGCGTGCGGTGGCGGCTCGCGGTGGCCGGCGTCGACCGGCTGCTCGCCGACGCGGGGCTCGACGTCGCGACCCGGCGGACCGCGGTGCGCCGCTGGCGGGACGGGTTCGTCGCCGAGCACGGTCCCGTGGGCGAGAGCGCGAAGCAGAACGCCGGCAAGCTGTTCCGCACCGAGCGCGCCGGCCTCGAAGCGCTGCTCGACGGCACGACCGAGGACCCGCGAACGGCGGCCGGGCTCGCCGCTCTCGAACGCCGGTCCGCCGTCGTCGCGCCGCTGGTCGGCGACCTGCCGGAGCAGGCCGTGCAGAGCCTCTGCCACATGTACGTCAACCGCCTGCTCCGCGCCGCGCAGCGGACGCAGGAGCTGGTCGTGTACGACCTGCTGGACCGTCTCTACGCCGCCCGCCTGGGCCGCGCGAAGGCGGCCAGGTGACCACCAGCGACACGGAGCCGCGCCGCCCGCTGTTCCGCCCCGAGGCCGTCGCGCACCACGCCAGGGGCCAGACCGAGCACCGCGTGCTGGACCTCGGCGAACGCCGGACGTCGTGGGCGTTCCGCCTGCTGCTGCTGATCGTCGCGACCGCTGTCGTCCTCGCGTTCACGGTCCGCGCGGACGAGTCGGCGAAGGGCACGGCGACGGTCGGCGGCGACGGCCGGACGGTGTCGCTCGTGCTGCCGATCGGCGCGCTGCGGCGGCTCGCGCCCGGCCAGCCGGTCCGCGTCACCGTCGACGGGCGCGCGGCGCGCGGGCGGGTGACGTCGATCGGCCGCCCGGTCGCGGGCGGCGCCTCCGCGCAGGTGCCCGTGACGGCGACGCTGGACACGGCTCTGCCACCCGGCGCGCACGGCGGCGCGGTCGTCCGCATCGGCAGGCACACTCTCGCGCAGCTGCTGCTGGGGCGCGGCGGTGGGTAAGCGCGTGCGCTTCCGCGCGCAGGTCGAGCTCGCCGACTGCGGCGCGGCGTCGTTGGCGATGGTGCTGGAGCTGCACGGCAAGCCGGTGCCGTTCGACGAGGTGCGAACGGTCTGCGGCACCGGGCGCGACGGCACTGACGCGCTGACGCTGATCGAGGCGGCGAAGTACTACGGGCTCGACGCGCGCGGCGTCCGCACCGAGGTCGAGGACCTCGACGCGCTGCCGCCGGGGACCATGCTGTTCTGGGACCTCAGCCACTTCGTGGTGCTCGACCGCGTCCGCCGCAACGCCATCGAGGTCGTCGACCCGGCGCTCGGTCGGCGGATCGTCCGCATGGACGAGGTACGGCGGTCCTACTCCGGCGTCGCGCTGCTGCTCGAACCGGGGGCGTCGTTCGAGCCGGGCGGGCGGCGCAAGCACGGCATGTGGCGCCACGTCCGGCCGCTGCTCGAACAGCGCACGGCGCTGCGCCGCGCGGTCACGACGTCGCTGCTCATCCGCGTCCTCGCGCTCGGCCTGCCGCTGCTCACCGCGGCGCTGGTCGACCGCGTCGTACCGACGAGCGACCGCGGCCTGCTCGCGGTCATCGCGGCGTCGCTGGTCGTCGTGGTGGCGTTCCACTTCCTCACGTCGTGGCTGCGGTCGCTGCTGCTGCTGGAGCTGCGCACCCGCGTGGACCTGCGGACCACGCTCGGCTTCCTCGAACACCTCGTCGCGCTGCCGTACACGTTCCACCTGCGCCGCTCGTCCGGCGACCTGATGATGCGGCTCCGCAGCAACTCGCTGGTCCGCGAGCTGCTCACCACGACGACGCTGTCGGCGCTGCTCGATGGCGCGTTCGCCACGCTGTACCTCGTGCTGCTCGTCGCGCTGTCCGCGCCGCTGGGGCTGCTCGTCGTCGGCCTCGGCGCGTTGCAGGTCGTGGGGCTGCTCGTGTCGCGGCGGGCGACGCAACGCCTTGCGGGAGAGGGGCTGCGGGCCGAGGCGCGGTCGCAGGGGTACGCGTTCCAGCTCCTCGCCGGCATCGGCACGCTGAAGTCGTCGGGCACCGAGGAGCGGGCGGTCGAGGAGTTCTCCCGGCTGTTCACCGACGAGCTCGCGGTGGCCGTCGCGCGCGGCCGGCTCGGCTCGCTGGTCGACGCGCTGACAGGGGCACTCTCCCTCGGCTCGCCGCTCGTCGTGCTCGCCGCCGCGGGCGTGCAGGTCCTCGACGGCTCGATCAGCCTCGGTACGGCGCTGGCCGTCAACGCGCTCGCCGTCGGCTTCCTCGGCCCGCTCGCCACGCTCGTCACGACCGGCCTGTCGGTGCAGGTGCTGTCGAGCTACGTGGAGCGGCTCAACGACGTGTTCGACGCGCCGCGCGAGCAG
>JAVEEC010000136.1 GCA_030840645.1 Frankiaceae bacterium | reverse complement strand
GTCGTCGTCATCGCTGCTCCACCGTTCGGCTGCCTACGACGGTAGCTGCCCGCCGGGCCCTCCGGAAACACCCGGGCCGCGCGGCGCGGCGCGCCCTGGACCGCGTCATGCCAGGCCCGCCGCCCGCCGTAGCTCCTCGTCCACGTACAGCTCCGGCTGCGCGTCGGCCGCGACGACCGCGACGGGCCGTGCGGCGGCGGCGGAGTCGACCAGCTCGGGCGTCTCGAGCTGGCGCGGCGTGACCTCGACCTGCGCCGGGGTGGTCAGCTCGTCGTCGGAGACGCGGTACTCGGCGAGCTTGCGCGCGGAGACGAAGACGCGGGTCTCCATCGAGCCGACGGTCTTGTTGTACGCGTCCACCGCCGACTTGAGGCTACGGCCCAGGCCGGCGAAGTGGCCGCCCATCGTGGACAGCCGCTCGTACACCTCGCGGCCGAGCGCCGCGATGTCCCGCGCGTCGCGCGCCAGCGACTCCTGCCGCCAGCCGAACGCCACGCTACGGAGCAGCGCGATGAGCGTCGTCGGCGTGGCGATGATGACCGAGCGCTCGGCGCCGTACTCCAGCTGGTCGGGCGCGCCGTCGAGCGCGGCCGACAGCAGCGCCTCGCCGGGGAGGAAGAGCACGACGAAGCCGGGGGTGTCGTCGACCTTGGTGGCGTAGGCCTTCTTGGCGAGCTGGTCGACGTGCGTGCGGACGTGCCGCGCGTGCCGCGTGAGCGCGGTCCGGAGCATCGCCTCGTCGGCGCAGTCGACGGTCTCCAGGAACCCGTCCAGCGGGCACTTGCTGTCGACCACGACGTGCCGCCCGCCGGGCAGGTGCACGACGAGGTCGGGGCGTACGGCGCCGTCGTCGCCGGCGTAGGTGACCTGCTCGTCGAAGTCGCAGCGTTCGAGCATCCCCGCGAGCTCGACGGCGCGGCGGAGCTGGAGCTCGCCCCACTGCCCGCGCGCCTGCGGCTTCCGCAGCGCGGTGACGAGCGACGCGGTCTCCGAACGGAGCTGCTCCGACGACGCGCGCATCTCGCTGATCCGGGCGAGCAGGTCGCCGTACGCGCCCTCGCGCTTGGTCTCCAGGTCGCGGACCTGCGCCTCCAGCCGGGTCAGGTGCTCGGTCAGCGGCGCGACGAGCGAGGCCACGGCCTGCTCGCGCTTGGCGAGGTCGCCGTCGGCCTGGGTGGTGAGGGTCCGCATCCGGTCGGTCGCCAGGTCGAGGAGCTGGCGGCCGCTCGTCTCGAGGTGCCGGGCGGTGAGCGCCTGCAGCCGGTCGGCGGTGACGGTCTCGTCGGCGCGGGCGTACTCCAGCTCCGTACGGGCCGCCGCGAGCTGCTCCCTGGCGGCCGTCTCGCGGGCGGTCGCGTCGGCGGCGGCGGCGCGGGCGGCGTCGAGGTCGCGGCGGGCGGTGGCGAGCTGGGCGGTCGCGGCGGCGGCCGTGCCCGCGCTGCCGGCGCGGCCGACGGCGTGGCCGGCCACGGCGCCCGCGACGAGCCCGACGAGGAGGAGCAGGAGGGTCATGTCCCCGATGCTGCCAAGTGGGGCCGACGAAACCGGGGAGGCGCGCCTGGGGACGGCGTGTGGACGCGTGTGGGCCCGAGTGGACGCCTCAGACGGCGAAGCGGATGTTCATGACGTCGCCCTCGGCGACGACGTAGTCCTTGCCCTCCACACGCAGCCGGCCGGCCGCCTTCGCGGCGTCCCAGGAGCCGGCGCCGACGAGGTCGTCGTAGCCGACCACCTCGGCCCGGATGAAGCCGCGTTGCAGGTCGGAGTGGATGGCGCCGGCGGCCTCGGGGGCCTTGGCGCCGCGGCGTACCTCCCACGCCCGCGACTCGTCCTCGCCGGCCGTGAGGAACGTCAGGAGCCCCAGCATCCGGTACGCCGACTCCACGACGAGCGGCAGCGCGCCGGTCGTCACGCCGAACTCCGCGAGCAGCTCGGCCGCCTCCTCCGGCGGCATCCCGCCGACCTCCGCCTCGAGCCGCGCGGGCACCGCGAGCCCCTCGGCGTCCGGGTGGACCGTGGCGGCCAGCGCCTTCGCCTGGTCGGCGGCGGCCGCGGCGCCCTCGTCGTCGACGTTGAGGACCACGACCGCCGGCTTCAACGTCAGCGGCGCGAAGTTGCGGAACACCGTCAGCTCGTCGTCGTCCCACGCCTCGCTACGCAGCGTCCGCCCGCTGTCCAGCACGGCCTTGGCGCGTTCCAGCAGCGCGACCTCGGCCGCCGCCTTCTTGTCGCCGGTACGGACCTTGCGCGAGGCCTTGTCCGCCGCCGCGGACAGCGACCCGAGGTCGGCCAGCGTCAGCTCCAGCATCAGGTCGGCCAGCTCGGCCGCCGGGTCGGCGTCGCCGCCGTACGCGCGCACCACGACGGCCAGCGCGTCGGCCTCGCGCAGCGCGCCGAGCGTCTGCCCGGAGAGCCCCTCGCCCGCGCCGGAGCCCTTCGCGAGCCCGGCCACGTCGACGAACTTGAGCTGCGCGTAGACGGACTTGCGGGACGCGTGCAGCCGCGACAGCACGTCGACCCGCTCGTCCGGGACCGGCACGATCGCGAGGTTCGCCTTGCCGCCGCCGGCCGACGACGCGCCGGCGTGGGTGAGGGCGTTGAAGAACGTCGTCTTGCCGCTGTACGGCGCGCCCGCGATCCCGACCTGTTTCACGGGGAGCGACCCTACCCGCGTGCCACGCTGCTGCCATGGCGATGGGGCACGCGGGCGAGCAGGCGT
>JAVEEC010000054.1 GCA_030840645.1 Frankiaceae bacterium | reverse complement strand
TGACGCCGTGCTCGGCACGCCGGCCGCAATGGAGGCCCGTCTTGAAGGACGGGCGGACCCCTGCGACAAGCCGACGCCGAGAGAGGGACTGGATCATGCCGCAATGGAGGCCCGTCTTGAAGGACGGGCGGACCGTCGGGGCTGCGGTAGGCGGCAGCGACGAACACGATGCCGCAATGGAGGCCCGTCTTGAAGGACGGGCGGACGCGCTCCCTGTCGCCTACTGGGTGGCGGGCGACACCGGGCAGCCGCAATGGAGGCCCGTCTTGAAGGACGGGCGGACCGGACGTCACCCACTTCTGCCGCGAGGCGATCGACATGCCGCAATGGAGGCCCGTCTTGAAGGACGGGCGGACCATCGCCGACCGCCGCGCTCTGATCCAGCCCCCAGTAGCCGCAATGGAGGCCCGTCTTGAAGGACGGGCGGACGAAGGCCGTCCGCTGGACGCATCCGAGACGCGCCTGGTGCCGCAATGGAGGCCCGTCTTGAAGGACGGGCGGACCCGCCGACCCCGACACGGATCGGGTCGTGGCGTGCCGGCCGCAATGGAGGCCCGTCTTGAAGGACGGGCGGACCGCGGCAGGTTTGCGCGTCGCTCGCCGGCACGTTGAGCGCCGCAATGGAGGCCCGTCTTGAAGGACGGGCGGACCCGGAACCTGTGCGTAGGGCGTCGGGTTGGGCCAGCAGTAGCCGCAATGGAGGCCCGTCTTGAAGGACGGGCGGACCGTCTATCGGTGCGGGATCGTGTTCGCGGTGCCGCTGCCGCAATGGAGGCCCGTCTTGAAGGACGGGCGGACCGGTTCGCCGGGGCCGACGCGAAGCGGCACTCCGAAGCCGCAATGGAGGCCCGTCTTGAAGGACGGGCGGACCGGCGAGTGCCTGGATGCGAGGTCCCCGATGTGACCAGGCGCCGCAATGGAGGCCCGTCTTGAAGGACGGGCGGACCCGCGTCCTCTCCGCGCACGGCCGGGTGTCCGCCATGCCGCAATGGAGGCCCGTCTTGAAGGACGGGCGGACCCACGTCAACGCCAGCGACAACCCCAGGACTGTGACGCCGCAATGGAGGCCCGTCTTGAAGGACGGGCGGACCAGCGAGGTCCGCCGCGACCGCGTCCTCGACCGGGTCGCCGCAATGGAGGCCCGTCTTGAAGGACGGGCGGACCGGTGCGCGATGACTGTCGCGACCACTGGGACAACCAGCCGCAATGGAGGCCCGTCTTGAAGGACGGGCGGACCCGACCGGCGCGGAGGACACCCGCCTCTACCGACCCGGCCGCAATGGAGGCCCGTCTTGAAGGACGGGCGGACCAGCTTCCGGGCATCTCGCCCGGCCGGGGGCTCAGACCGCCGCAATGGAGGCCCGTCTTGAAGGACGGGCGGACTCGACGAGCCGATCCTGCGCATCGTCGGCAAGGGCACGCCGCAATGGAGGCCCGTCTTGAAGGACGGGCGGACTGTTCGCTGGGGGAGTGTTGGCGGCCGTTGTAGCGCAGCCGCAATGGAGGCCCGTCTTGAAGGACGGGCGGACTCGCTCGGGTCCGTCGACCTCGGCGGGGTGCCCATGTAGCCGCAATGGAGGCCCGTCTTGAAGGACGGGCGGACCAGCGCATCTACAGCGCCGCGCAGGCCGAGGGCGTGTCGCCGCAATGGAGGCCCGTCTTGAAGGACGGGCGGACCGCCGAGGCTGACCCACAGCGGCCACGTCCGGTCCATGCCGCAATGGAGGCCCGTCTTGAAGGACGGGCGGACTCGCGAGCAGGTGTCCAGCACTCGCTCGCATGAGATGCCGCAATGGAGGCCCGTCTTGAAGGACGGGCGGACCGTCATGACCGACCTACGCGACGGCGAGTGGTACCGGGCGCCGCAATGGAGGCCCGTCTTGAAGGACGGGCGGACCGGGAGCCGCGCCGGACCGACCCGGGATGCGACGAGGCCGCAATGGAGGCCCGTCTTGAAGGACGGGCGGACGCTTCATGTAGGTGTCGGCCCAGCCGGCGTATCTCTCGCCGCAATGGAGGCCCGTCTTGAAGGACGGGCGGACACGGCATGGGTAAGCCGCAGGCCGCGAAGCGGTCGTAGCCGCAATGGAGGCCCGTCTTGAAGGACGGGCGGACATGCGTCACGTCTCCGACATGGCGACCCTCGCCGCCGCCGCAATGGAGGCCCGTCTTGAAGGACGGGCGGACCGCGTACGCCTCACGCAGCTCCAGCTTCGACTGGTCGCCGCAATGGAGGCCCGTCTTGAAGGACGGGCGGACACGCGCCGCCGAGCTCGCGGCTGCGGGCAACCTCCACGAGCCGCAATGGAGGCCCGTCTTGAAGGACGGGCGGACCTTGATCGCCTCCACACGCCGCATCACGTCCTCGTGCGCCGCAATGGAGGCCCGTCTTGAAGGACGGGCGGACCGGTCGCCACAGCCCTCGCCGCGAACGTCGGGTTCCTGCCGCAATGGAGGCCCGTCTTGAAGGACGGGCGGACCGGCGAGCACGCAGGGGGAGGCGGCGCAGTCGATCTGGCCGCAATGGAGGCCCGTCTTGAAGGACGGGCGGACCGTTGGTGCTCCCCTCGTCCCCACCTCGTCCCCGAGCCGCAATGGAGGCCCGTCTTGAAGGACGGGCGGACTGGCGTCTACCGCCGCACCACCCCACTGGACATCACGCCGCAATGGAGGCCCGTCTTGAAGGACGGGCGGACCGGACTTCGTACCGGCGTTCAGCGACCACGTTGCGACGCCGCAATGGAGGCCCGTCTTGAAGGACGGGCGGACGCGAGGACTCGCATCGTGCCCCGCGCCTAGTTGCTGGTGGCCGCAATGGAGGCCCGTCTTGAAGGACGGGCGGACGCAACCGGGAGCCGTCGGTGGACGGCCACGAGCCGCAGCCGCAATGGAGGCCCGTCTTGAAGGACGGGCGGACCTTGGCGCCGCGACGCGTACGCACAGCAGGTACATGGCCGCAATGGAGGCCCGTCTTGAAGGACGGGCGGACTCGAGATGGGTCCGGTCGCCGTCGTCCTCAAGGCGACGCCGCAATGGAGGCCCGTCTTGAAGGACGGGCGGACCAGCGGCGACCGGCGCGGCGGCGACAGACGCAACGACGGCCGCAATGGAGGCCCGTCTTGAAGGACGGGCGGACCGGCCGCCGTGTAGGTCTGCGCGGTGGCGTCGTCGAGGCCGCAATGGAGGCCCGTCTTGAAGGACGGGCGGACCGAGCAGAGGAGCGAGGGCGGCAGCGAGGTAGTCGTGGCCGCAATGGAGGCCCGTCTTGAAGGACGGGCGGACCGATGTGATGCCAGCCTCCGTCCGCGATGCTCGCCGCGCCGCAATGGAGGCCCGTCTTGAAGGACGGGCGGACTCGGGAGATCAACGCCGACACGGCGATGACCGCGCAGCCGCAATGGAGGCCCGTCTTGAAGGACGGGCGGACCGCGGGTGCGGCGGGCGGTGCGTTCGTCGTCGCAGCGGCCGCAATGGAGGCCCGTCTTGAAGGACGGGCGGACACCGTGGGCAGCTCGGCAGCGCGGTCCAGCACGTCCTGCCGCAATGGAGGCCCGTCTTGAAGGACGGGCGGACCCTCCAACGTCTTGAGAATCGCGTCCGGCGGCAACTCGCCGCAATGGAGGCCCGTCTTGAAGGACGGGCGGACCAAGAGCCAGACCAGGAACGCGAGGGCATCCGGCTCGCCGCAATGGAGGCCCGTCTTGAAGGACGGGCGGACTGGAAGAAGATAGAAGAGGCAGATGGAAGTCGTCAAGCCGCAATGGAGGCCCGTCTTGAAGGACGGGCGGACGAACGATGTCATCAGCATCGGCGCCGTGGAGTTCACGCCGCAATGGAGGCCCGTCTTGAAGGACGGGCGGACCGCTCGCAGAATTTGTGGCACCTGACCTGCGGTTTTAGCGCGATCTGCGAGCGGTCTAGGCGGACCGCGTTGACGAGCGTTCACTGTGGAGTTGTCAAGAAGCGTACAGGCCGCTGACCTGCGAACGAGCGCTGCGGGCGTGACAGGGCCGCACGTGAGCGCTCGAAGTCATACCACCGTCGCCCCCGGTCGAGGCAGCGGCATCCTGGTGCCCATGAACTCGAAGCACGACCGGTCCGCATCGCCCAGATCGATGATTGCCACGCTGTCCACCACGTGGCTGATCAGAGAGCCGAGGTGAAGCTGCATCGCGCTCTTCTCGGCGCGGCTGAGGTCGCAGACGAAGACGGAGTACTGAAGCCAGTCGCCGTACCCCTTCATCGCCTTGAACACGTCGCGCAGGCGCCGCGGGTCGCGCACGTCGTATGTAACGAGGTACCGCTTGCGTTCCATCGCTCACCTCGTCACGAATGCCGTGTACGACGCGACCTCACCCAGCACGTGAGCTGCGAGGAGCCGGGCCTGGACGTCAAGGACGCGTCGGTACGACAGTCGGTACCCGAACACCGGGTGCCTCACCTCGACGTCGAGCCGGCGCTCGTAAGCCCGCAACACGGCTCGCCGCCCGTCCTGCGTCAACGCCACACCGCCGGCTCGGACCACGAAGTCGTCGTCGCCGATCTCACCGTTGTTGATCAGCGTCAGGACGAGCGAGTCGCCGATGAGTGGCCGGAACTCCTCCGCCAGGTCCAACGCAAGTGCCGGCCGCCCGAAGCGCGGCCGGTGATAGAAGCCGAGGTACGGGTCGAATCCGATGGCAAGCGCGCAGACGACGAGGTCCTTGACGAGCAGCGCGTAAGCATAGGAGAGAAGACAGTTGACGGCGTCGAGTGGGGGACGCCGATTGCGCCCGTTCCAGGTGAACGGACGGCCCGGTAGCCGAAGCTCGGGTCGCACCATGGCCGGGAAGGCCTGGAAGTACGTGCGCGCCGCTGCCCCTTCCTGCCCTAGCAACGTCGCGACCGTCGTGCTGTCGCGCACTGCCGTCGCGAGCTCTCCGAGACCTTCGACCGCGGGATCCTGAGGCGAGCGCGCGTTACGCCGCAGCAGGGTCCGGGAGTTCCGGATCTTCCCCTCGATCATGGCGCGGGCGATCGGTAGAGCGCCGTGCGCGGCGACAGCGACCTGCCTACGACGCAGCTCGACATGCTTCGACGGCAGGCCCTCGGCAATCCCGGAGAACCACCCACCTGTGCTGAACCACAGCACCGGGATCTCCCGTGCGAACAGCTCCCGCAGCAGCTGTGTGGTGACCTGCACGTTCCCGAAGACGCAGACCTGCGATACGTCGATGAGCCGAGCGGACACGACCGGCTCACCTCGGAGCTTGACCTCGACACGACCACCTTGACGGCCGACGACTGCGCCGGGCTCCGTGACATACATCGGGCGGTCGTTCGGGTCGCGCGGCATGAGCCGGCGCAGTGGCAGCGTCTGGCGGCCCGCGAGCGCGTTCGTCTCGTCGGGCAGGCAGATGCCCACCAGCGAGCAGCGCGGGCACTTGGGGCTCTCGACGAGCGGCGGTGGCGCCGAGTCGGACGCGGCGGCGAGCCGCAGGTCGGCGAGCAGTGCGCGGGTGCGCTCGACCAGCATGTCGTCGAACGGCACCACCACCCGTTCCCGCGACTCGGCGAAGTACAGGACGCCCTCGTCGCAGCGGTACCCATGCTCCCGGAGCAGCAGGCCCTGGGCACAGACCTGGACGCGTTCGGGCTCCCACGAGCGCATCGGGTTGTCAGGCGGGCTGCCGCGCTTGGTGTCCACGGGACGTACGGCACCATCGCGGCCCTCGAGAACATCGACCTTGGCGACGATGCCGAGCTCCTCCGACGAGAGCATCACCGAACGCGCCGTCGTGAGCTCGCCGTCCTCCGGCAACGGCGCCCGGCCGGCCGGCGTGTCCACCTTGCGGTGGACGTACCGGCCCTCGGCTGTGTCGTCGTTGTCCTCCCAACGGGCCTGCACCCACTCGAGGAAGAACAGGCGCGGGCAGTAGGTGAACTCGTTGAGCATCCGCGCCGGGACCAAGTCCGGCACTCCCCCGTCGGGAATGGTCATGGCAGAGACATCTCGATCGGGTAAGGCGTGAGGACGCCGGCGAACGTTCGGCCCTCCAGGCGTTTCCGGGTCGCCCCGCCAACGGCGAACACACCAAGCCCCGCCAGACGCTGCCCGTCGACGGCGGCCGCGCCGCGCGGACGCAGGTCCGGGTGCTCGAGGAGGACTCGGACGCCGTGGACCTCGAGCGGCTGTCGCCAGACGGGCCAGACCATGACCGACCGCTTCGGAATGCGGTGCCAGAGGGAGGCGGTGACGGCATGCCCACCGTTGCCGGTGACGCGCAGGAGCGGCAGAGCCATGATGGCGAGCCACGTCGCGCCCGGGACACCCGCCTCGAGCGACTTGCCGCTGGGGTGGTCGGCGGCGCTGCGGATGGCCCGGTGGTCGAGGTACTCGCCACTGAACGCCGTCGCCGGGGTGTCGCCCGCCCGCCGCCAGCCGACTAGCGCCTCCCGCAGGTACTCGGGTCGTGCGCGGACCATCTCCAGCGACTTCTCGAAGAACGTCCGCAGCGTCTGCTGGCCGCTCGGCGCGGTGAACGGCGTCAGCGCGACCCGAGGACGGTCGCGTTCGACAGCGAGGTCGGTAAGTAGTGCGGGCAGCCAGGTGTCCGCGACCACACCGCTGTCGGCGCGGAGCCGACCCACCAGGCCCGGGAAGTCTGGCCGCTCGACCCGCATGGGATCCGAACCAGACCCTGCCTTGGCCGTGGGCAGGTCGGGGCCGGCGTGAGGGATGACGGCCTCCGGACCAACGGCGTCCAGCTCGGCGGTCAGCGCATCGGTGACGGCATCGACCTCCTTGAGCGTGTCCGACCAGAGCAGCGCCCGGCCGGTCTCCGGAGCGAACGACAGCCGCACCCCCGGGTCCGCCGACGCGCCGACGAGCCGGAGCACGCCGAGCGCCGTGAGGAACCCCAGCGGGTCCATGCCGTGCAGGGCCGACAGCTCGATCGGCTCACTCATCGCCCTCACCCGTCTCGGAACAGTGGATGTCAGCCAGCCGCACGATCGCCTCCAGCAACGCGAGGCCCCATCGTCCGTAGCGCGCGTTGAGTGCAACGAACCGGGCTGGCTGCTCCCAGTCCACACACTCGTCCGTACGCAGCACGACCGCGCCGTCGACCGTCTCGATGACGACGTCGACCGGAGAGTCGTCAGTCACCGGCGGCAGCAACGGCCGAGACCTGCCGTGGTGCGATGCCACGAGGTGCCGTACGAGGTCGGCGTCGACGTCGTCGCGCTCCGCCAGGTAAAGCGCGGCCGCGCGGGCCGACAGAGCCTCGTGCCGCATCCGCCCCGGGTAACCGGACCGGACTTGCGCGAGCCGAAAGGCCCGTCGGTCGAGACCGTTCATGCCGGACTTGGCCAACGGCTCGGCGGCGACCTCCGCGGCAAGCGAGTCGCCGTTGTGCAGCATCGCCTGGAAACGGGGGTCCCGCTTGCCCTCGTCGTGCCACTGGGCGGCAGCGACGACAGCCCGCACGAGTGCATCGTCGAGACCCAGGTTCCGCGCGAACGTCCCAGCCCGGTCGCCGACCGCCCGCTGGTGGCCCGCCAGGGTCACCCGACGGCCCGGCGTTCCCAGAGACGAGCCGAGCGCCGTCGAGTCCTCTCCCAGCGGTGCACGGGCAACGCCGAGCAGCAGGTCTGTGTACCGGGACCCGGCCGTCGTCCGTTGCACGACCGGCCTCTCGGCGAGCCGCCGGAGTGCCCGGGACAGAACGCTCTCCTTGTCGCCGTCGGGCAACTGCGTGACGGCGGCCACCAGCCGCGCCTTCGCGGCGGTACGTGCATCGTCGTCGTCCGCGTCGTCCGCGGCCCGCAGGTCGTCGGCTGCGGCGAGTATCAGCTCGATGTGCTCCCGAAGCTCCAGGTCGAATGCGGGCACGACGACCTCGACCAGGTATGGCCGGAGACGGACGAGCGGCTTGCCGCGGCGCATCGCCACGTCCGCGACGTCGATCACCGGCCGTCCGCTCTCGGGATGCCAGCCGAACGCGTCGCAGCCTCCGTCCTCGGCGCGAAGGACAACGGTGTCACCAGGCGCGAGCGCGGCGTAGGGGACGGCCCTGACGTCTCCGACCCCGCGGTACCGCAGCACGAGACGACGATCGGACGGCTCGACCACGTCGGGCTCGATGGGCCCCTGAGGGCCGACGTCGCTGACGGGATACGGCGAAGCCTTCGGCTGCGCCAGCCAGCGCCGTGCCGCGGCGAGCGTGACCTCGAGGGTCTCGTCGGCGACCGGCGGGACGGCGTCGAGCGCATCGCCCCAGAACTCCTCCGTCTCCTGGGTGAGCGGGGGCAGACCCGCCCGCCAGACCAGTCCGACCTCGGGAACGACCCGGTCGATGCCGTGCAGGAACGGGGCCACCGGCGTGTCGGGCACCGGGACGGGCGCGGTGCGGACCCAGGTGTCGAGCGTGCTCTCGAACAGCACCGGGACGTACGACGACCCGCCCGCGAGCTGCTCCCGCCGGTCCGGGTCGAGGTCGCGGACGAGCGTCGCGAGAGCACCCGGCGACGCGGCCATACCGTGACTGAGGTCCGCCAGCGACTGGCCGCGTGGTGCGTGCGCGACGGGAGCGATGCGACCCGTGAGCCACTGCCACGTGGCCTGTCGGGCGCTGCCGTACACGTGGTCCTCGTCCGTGACCGAGCCGTCGTGGACCACGACACACGGCGCCTCGACGGGCGCCGACCCGAGACGGTTGAGACGCCCGAGACGTTGCACCAGGGCAGGAAGGCTCGCCGACTCGGTGACCAAGCCGTCGAAGTCGACGTTGGCTCCGACCTCGATGGTCTGGGTCGCGACGACGAAGAGCGGGCCGTCCGTACCCCGGGCGCGACCGGCGCGGATGCGTTCGTACCAGCGGTCCAGCAGCGCATCCCGGTCGACGGGCCGGATACGGCCGGTGAGCAGGATCGCCTCCGCGTCCCGGCCGCGCAAGACCTCCAGAACCGCGCGCGCCCGGGAGACGGTGTTGGCGACGATCCCGACGACCTGCCGTACGTCGGCGTCGGCCACGATCCGCAGTGCCCACTCGGCGAGCGCCGCGGCGACGGTCGGCTCGGCCTGGCGGACCGTAGTGGCCACCTCGACGCCGTAGACCCGCTTCGCCGCCGTGAGCCGGCGGCCCGCGACAGGGTCGGCTGCATCCGCCTCGTCGATGCGTACGACGTCGTTCACTGCGGCGTCGGGCGTCGCCGACATCGTGACGACGACAGGTGGCTTCCCGACGTCCCCGCCGTCCAGGCGCTGGGCCTCCGCGGCGGTCTCGAGGAACGGCCGCGACAGGTGGGCCTCGTCTACGACGATCACGCTGTCGCAACCGACGAGTGCCGCGTCGATCGGGCGGAGCCGTTCGCCGACGCCGTACCCACGGAACAGCAACCGGCTGCCGATCTGGTCCACCGTGCCGACCACGATCGCACGACGGTCCGGACGGTCCAGCCAGCGCCAATCCCAAGTGACGCCGCCGCGCATCCGCGTGACGCCCAGCGGCTGGGCGGCGTTGCCGAACTGGCCGTCGTCGGGTAGGTGGAGGCGGTCGGCGACCGAGCGGCACACCACTCCCCTGGGCTCCGCCAAGGCTGCGGCGACGGCCGTGGCGTGCTCGAACGCCTCGTCGACGACGATCCGCCGGTCGATGACGAAGAACAGACGTCGCGGCGTCGCCTCCGGCGCCAGCGCGGCGGCGAAGACGAAGGCGTCGATGACCGACGTCTTGCCCAGACCGGTGGGCACGTCGATCGCGGGGGGCCAGCCCGTCTCGGCGATGCGCCGCACAAGTCGCCGCTGCCACGGGAAGGGTGGGTGGTCGTGGACCTCCGACACGAAGGCATCGAAGTCCCCCAGAGCCACTGTGGTCATGACCGCCCCCGTTGCGGTACGAAGAGACCCAGACCGAGGTACCGCATCGAACCGGCCAGCACCGGGCCGACCACCGGCGCCGGGAAGCGCACCCGGACGTGGACGGTCGGCCGGCGCGGCCGGCCGTGGACGGCATGGCCCCAGTGGACCTTGGTGACCCCTCCATGGACGAAAGCGGACGGGCTGACGGCGACCTCATCGGGCCGCGGGTGGCCGGCGGTGACGAGCGCGTCGGCGACGGCCACCTCGATGTCGGCATCGCGCTTGACGTAGCGGTCCAGCATGAGCGGGGTCGCCGTGGCCCAGGTGTCGGTCCCGTCGGGACCCCGCGTCCATCGCTCCAAGCGTTGCGCGCGCCGGGGCGAGTCGATGTCGCGTTCGAGGCGCAGGCGCGACCGCCCGACATCGAGCCGGGTGAACGGAGCGGCTTGGTCCAGCAGGCTCCGGAGCACCCGAGTGCGGTCTTCGCCCGTGAGCGCGCGGGGCAGAGCCACGGCCAGCCCGAGCAGGCGGCCGTCGGCGTGGTCGTGTCCGACGTCGACGAGACCCAGGAACGCCACGTGCGGCAGGCCGTCGGCACCGTGCCCACTCACCATGGGGGGAACCGGGTCGGCCACCCTGGCAAGCACCGCCCGCCGCAACGCCGACGTGTACTCCAACAACGCCCGCCCGTCTGGAGCCACGACCGGGCGGGAGAAACCCCACACGAGCAGTTCGTACGGTGACGTGGCAGCCGGCTCCGGAGGAGCGGCCGTCGCGCCCTCGCGAAACGGCGCGGAGCGGTCGACCTCCCAGGCACGGCGACCGGACTCGTACGCGTTCCTGAGGTCGTCGACGTAGCCGGCGTACGGCAGCCGCCACTCGCCGTTCGACGGCTCGCCGTACGGGACCGGCGCGAACTCCGTCCAGCCGTCGCGGAGCTCCGGGCCCGCGACGCTGACCGTCACCTCCGCGGTGGCGGTCGACCGGCCGACGTACGGCACGCGG
The DNA here is from genome assembly GCA_030840645.1 of Frankiaceae bacterium. Classification (GTDB taxonomy): domain Bacteria; phylum Actinomycetota; class Actinomycetes; order BP-191; family BP-191; genus BP-191. The sequence goes on along the minus strand of JAVEEC010000054.1, from coordinate 13,160 downwards.
TTCGCGAGCCGTACCAGCCGCCCGAGGGTGGGGTCGTCCGGGTCGGCGTCCGGCCAGACCACGGCGAACGCACCGTCACGCGGCCGCACCGCCGCCCGGCTGCGGAACTTGTTGGTCCGGCCGGGCCAGGTCAGGCTGCCACCACCCCGCTCGACTGCGTTGGTGACGACGAAGCCGTTGGCAAGGACAGCGGGCGCGTCCTTGCTCGGGCTTGCGAGCACGTGCGGCTGCCCCGCGCTCTCCAGCCAGCGCAGGGCGTCGAGGTCCGCGTCGTCCGCCGCCGAGGCGACGAGCGCACAGAACAACCGCGCCGGGTGCGGCGGCCACTCACCGAGGCGCGCGTCACCTGCCGCGGCGTCGTAGTTGCCGTCGCGCAGGCGCACGGCGAGGGTCAACGGCATCGGTCACTCCCCGTCGGGAGTCGCGCTCGTCACGGCGAACTCGACCGCCGACCGCAACGCACCGATCGGCTCCACGGCGACGCTGTCCGCCGCCATCGGGATGCCGGCGGCCGCGGCCCGGTCGCGGAGGTCGACGTAGGCCTCGACGGCATCGTCCGCGGTGACCGCGAGGGCGTCCACCGTGCCGCCGGCGAGTTCGAAGCCGATCGTCTCGGCGACGCGTGTGAGGTCGCAACCCGACCGTAGCCACACCGAGGGCTGCCCGAACGCCAGCCGGTCGCCGGCCAGCGCGAGGGCCGCGAGCGTCGCCCGGGCCAGCGCCGCCGCTTCCGGAGCCGCGTCCCCGAAGCGCAGCCGGTCGAGGCCGGCGAACGACACCCACCCCGTCCGGCGGACCGACCGCACCGACACGCCGCCGTGAGTCGAGCCTGGCGCGATGTTGCCGTGCCCGATCTCGCTGAGCTTCTTCCCCTTGGCCTTCTCGCCCGCGTGGGCGAACTTCCAGTCGCCCTCCGCCTTCTCCTTGTCGTCTACGATGCCCGTGAGGTTCACCGGGTCCATCCGGCCCGCGGCGCGTTCGCCCAGCAGCGGGTCGATGCCGATGACGCTGGACGCGTACACCCGCGCGAACTTCGGCCAACGGCCCTTGCGGTGGCTGTCCCATGCGCCGAACAGCAAGGAGCACGGCTCACGTTCGTACAGCGGCCGTACGTCGTCGGTGCTGGCTTCGCGCAGCCGCGCGCCGGCGGGCGTCTTGTCGAAGCGCACGCCGCCGATCTCGCTGTCGCGCAGGTACGCGTCCGCGTAGCGGTGCGGGAAGTCGAGCGACGTGAGCCGGACCGCACCACGCGCAGTGGGCACGACCATCTCGAACAACGGCATGGGGAGGCGCCCAGCATCGCGCGCCGCGAGCAGCGCCTCCTCGACACGGTTGGCCTGTGACTGCGCCTGGTCGAGCACAACGGCCTCGTGACGCTCGCCGTCGATCCACCGGGGCTCGACGAGGTACGGGGTGTCGCGCCCGTCGTTCGGGAAGGTCGGCGGCATGACCTTCTCGTCGGGGCCGCCGGCCGGCTGGTACGTCGCCGCGACGGCGATACCACTGGCGCTACGGCCCTCCTGGGCCTCCGCGAGGATGCGATCAGCAAGCGTGGACATTGCGTCCCCCTTATGGGTTAGTAGTGAGGGTGCTGTCTATCAACGGGGTGTGACAAAAATGGAGGTCACCCCGACGCGCGGCGCACTTGGCGCAAAGACGCCGCCCGCGCGGTGAGATCCGGAGGCCCGGCGAGCCGGGCCAGTCTCGGTCCGACGGAGCCCTGCGCTGTCGCCCAGAGAGCCGCAATGGAGACCACGCGGACGGCGTCGGTCGGTGGGTCTGGGCTCATGCGTCACCGAGACTCGCGCCGCCACCGAAACGAGAACTTGATGTCGAGCCTGGATCGGTCCGTCTGCCGAATGCGGCAAAATCGCAGCTTGCTACCCAGGTGGCGGCGTCCGCGCCGACAACGCTCGATTTCATGGCGGTCCTCCCGTGACGTAACCCACCGCCTCGTCACGGCATGGTGGGACTAAGCGGATCGCGCCGTCAAGCACTTCTTTATTTTTAGTCGACGGATGCCCTGCACTTTCACTAGAGAGAAGGCCGAAGGTGTCCTGCGCTGTCCACGAGAGAGAAGCGGTCCTGACGGCGCATCCAGCGCCCAGGCCCTCCCCGTACGCAGCGCGTGAGCCCGGATCTTGTCGAGCGGGTCGCTGCCGCCGCGAACGACACGATCGCGCCCCGCGGGGGCTCCTCCTCGCGCTGCCGGGCGCGGATTCGTGGTGGGCGTACCTGGTTTCGAACCAGGGACCTCTTCGGTGTGAACGAAGCGCTCTCCCGCTGAGCTATACGCCCGGGAACGCGCCGATGCTACACAACCGCCCGCTCAGGCGGGCAGCCGTACGACGGCGGTCAGGCCGGGCTCGTTGTCGCGCAGCACCAGCTCGCCGCCGAGCACCCGGACCAGCTCGCGGGTGACCGCGAGGCCGAGCCCGACGCCGTCCTTGCGCCGCTCCGAGGGGCCGAGGGCCCGGGTGAACGGGTCGAGCGCCTGCCCCTGCTTCTCCGCCGGGATGCCGACGCCGGTGTCGCTGACGGCGACCTCGGCCCAGCCGCCGGCCGACGTGATGGTGACGGCGACGGTGCCGTGGCGCGGGCCGTAGACGAGCGCGTTGCGGACCAGCCGCCGCAGCGCCGACGTCAACGCCGCCCGGTCGGCCTCCAGCACGCAGTCGCCGGCGACCTCCACGCGGTCGGGCTCGCCGAGGTCGTGGCGCACGCCCTCGGCGACGGTGGCCAGCATGACCGGCTCCGGCGTCGCGGCGACGCCGCCGGCGAGCAGCCGGACGTACAGCACGATGTCGTCCACGAACGAGTCCAGCCGCTGCGCCTGCTGCGCGATCACCTGGTGGATCGTCGCCCGCGCGGTCGGGGCCAGGTCGTCGTCGCGGGCGATCAGCGTGCGGACGTAGCTCTGGATCGACGCGACCGGCCCGCGCAGCTCGCGGAGCAGTCCTGCGTACGGGTCGGTCGGCTCGGCGGTGGTCTCGTCCATGCCGGGCATGGTGCCACGGCTCGTGCCCCGTCCGGCAACGTCGCCCTACGCCGCCACGACCGGGCCCGACGCGACGGTGACCGTCGGGCGGGCCGGGAGGGCGCGGCCGGGTTCGAGCGAGACGGCCATGCCGCGAACGTCCGACGGCGCGACGGCGATCGGCAGCGCGAACACCGACGTGCCGGGCCCCTCGACGTCGAACCGCTCGACCGGGTGCAGGCCGTTCGCCCGGTCCTGCCACCAGAGGACGTAGACCGAGCGGGCGGTGTCGTTCTCGGGGAGCCGGTCCACGACGACGTACGCCCTGTCACCGGCAACGCAGGCCGTCCCCCGCGCCTGGTCCGTCGAACGCAGCCGCACCGTCGCCGAGCCGGGCGCGGCGAGGCAGGCGAGGGCGGCGTTGCGGCGGGCGATCGCGGCGGTGGTGGCAGCGTTGCGGGTACGCAGGTCGAGGTTCCACGCGCCGAGGGCGACGACGAGCAGCACCGCGGCCGCCGCGGCGAGCGGCGCGAGGCGCAACGCCGGCTGCCGGACCCGCCCGGCCCGGCCCGGCCGCCGCAACGGCGCGACGGCCGGCGGCGCGAGGGCGGCGGGGCGTTCGGCCCGCGCGGCGTCCATGATGCGGCGGCCGAGGTCCGGCGGCAGGTCGACCGGCTCGGCGGCGTACCCGATCTCGCCGACGGTCTCGCGCAGCGCCGCCAGGTCGGCGGCGCAACGGTCGCAGCCGCGCAGGTGGGCGAGGAATGCCTGCTCGTCCTCGGGTTCCAGCGCGCTGAGGGCGTGGCCCGCGGCCAGCTCCTCCCACACCGCGTGTCCTGCGGTCATCGGCCCCTCCCCATGCCCTCGCTCGGGTCCAGCGGACCCTGGAGAACGCCGCGCATCCGCTTCATGCCCGCCAGCATCCGCGTCTTGACGGTGCCGAGCGGGGTGTCGGTCAGCTTGGCGATCTCGCGCTGCGTATACCCCCCGAAGTAGGCCAGGCCGAGCGCCTCGCGTTGCGCGTCGGGCAGCTCGGCGAGGGCGGAACGAACGCGGTCGCGCCGGACCAGGCCCCACACCGCGTCGTCGACCTGCGGGTCCGGCGACTCGGCGAACTCCAGCGCGTCGGCCGAGGCGCGGCGCTTGCGGAGGTTCTCCTCGCGGCGGACGGCGTCGACCGCCTTGTGGTGCGTCATCGTGAGCAGCCAGCTCGCGAACCCGCCCCGGCTCGCCTCGAACCTGCGCGCGTCCCGCCACACGGTCAGGAACACCTCCTGCACCACGTCCTGCGCGAGCTGCTCGTCGGCGAGGATGCGGCGGGCGAGCGCGTATGCCGGGCGCCCGTACCTGCCGTACAACGACTCCAGCGCCGCGCCGTCCCCGTCCGTCACGAGCGCGACCAGCGCGGCGTCCTCCAGGGCGTCGTACCCCCGTGCGGTCGTCATGACGGCGGTCCTCACGCTGTGGTGTTCGGCCGGGACGGCGGATCGGATGGGGGCCCGAGCGTACGACTGGCGCGGCGGCTGGCTGCCGCCCGGATCGCATCCATCCGGGCTTGCCCGGGTATGTCCCCCGCAACCCTGACCGCCCCGTCACCCGGAGCGCCGAGCCTCGTTCCTGCTGCTGTACGCGACACCCCGCCAGCGAAAGGGCCGACCCCGCGATGAGCCCCCGACCCGCCGCCGTCACCGCCGACCTCGAGCTCCGCCTCGTCGTCCCGGGCGGCACCGCTCTCCCGGTCCTGGCGAGCATCACCTACGACGCCGCCGACCCGTTCGCCGTGCAGGTGACGTTCCACACCGGTGGCGAGCGCGGCACCGTCGAATGGCGGTTCGCCCGGCAGTTGCTGACCGACGGCGTGACCCGCCTCGTCGGTGAGGGCGACGTCAAGGTCTGGCCGACCCGTTCGCAGGGTGCCGCCGCCGTCTGCCTGTCGCTGTCCAGCCCGTCCGGCGAGGCGCTCTTCGAGGCCGCCCTGACCGACCTGGTGGAGTTCCTGACCCGCTCGTACGCCGCCGTCCCCACCGGCTCCGAGGCCCAGTACCTCGACGTCGACGCCGCGCTCGCCCTGCTGCTCTGGGACAGCCCCGACGCGTAACGCCCCTGATCCCCCGCCGCTCGCGGCGGTGGTCCCTACGTCGAACGCCCCCCGACCTCCCGCCCGGGGGCGTTCGTCATGTCGTGACGACGCCGCCGACGACTGTCGCGCGCACCGGGCGCGCGCCGAGGTGCGCGACGAGGTCCGCCTCGTGCTCCGCCTCCAGCACGGCGAGGTCGCCCCGCGCGCCGACGCCGAGGTGCCCGACATCGTTGCGCCGCAACGCTTGCGCCGAGCCCAGCGTGGCCGCGCGGAACGCCTCCGCGACCGGCAGCCCGTACGCCAGGCAGGCGAGCTGGACGACGTACGGCATGGACTCGCACCACGACGTCCCCGGGTTGCAGTCGGTGCCGAGCGCGATGGTCGCGCCCGCCGCCCGCAGGTGGCGCGCCGCGTCCCAGGTCGGCTCGCCGATCGTCAACGTGCACGCCGGCAGCAGCACCGCCACGACGCCCGCCGCGGCCAGTGCCTGCGCGCCTTCGGCGTCGAGGTGGTCGAGGTGGTCCGCGCTGGCGCAACCGAGCTCGGCGGCCAGCCCGGTCGCGCCGATGCGCGCGAGCTGGTCGGCGTGCAGCCGGGTCCCGAGCCCGGCGTCGCGCGCCGCGGCGAGGACGGTCCGCGCCTCCCCGACGGTGAACGCCCCCCTGTCGCAGAACGCGTCGCACCACCGCGCCCCCCGCGCCTGCGCGGCGGGGAGCGTGGCGACGACCTCGGCGACGTAGTCCGCGCGGTCGCGGTCCGGCGGGACCGCGTGCGCGCCGAGGTACGTCGGCTCCACCCGCAACGCCGTCCCCGCCGCCACGGCCGCAACGACGTCCAGCAGCCGCAGCTCGTCGTCGCGGGTCAGCCCGTACCCGGTCTTGACCTCGGCGGTCGTCGTGCCGTTCGCGAGCATCAGCCGGGCCCGCGCGGTGGTCAGCGCCACCAGCTCGTCGAACGACGCCGCCCGCGTCGCCGCCACCGTCGAGTGGATGCCGCCGCCGCGCGCCAGGATCGCCTCGTACGGCACGCCGGCCAGCCGTTCCTCGAGGTCCCGCCGGCGCGACCCGGCCCACGGCAGGTGCGTGTGCGCGTCCACGAACCCCGGCACCACGCACGCGCCCTCCGCGTCGAGCTCCGAGACGTCCCCATGCCGTTCCGGTAGGTCCGCCGCCGGCCCGTACCAGGAGACGAGACCGTTCTGTATCGCGAGCGCCGCCGACTCGACCGGCGGGCCGGTCATCGGGAGGAGGCGGCCGATGTTGCGGACGAGCAGGTCGGCCCCCGCCGGCGCGCTCAACGCTGCCAGGCCGGCGCGCCCGTCCCCGGCTCCAGCGGGATCCGGATGCCGACGTCCCGCGCGGCGTCGAGCGCGGTCTCGTATCCGGCGTCGGCGTGCCGCAGGACACCGGTGCCGGGGTCGTTGGTGAGGACGCGTTCGAGGCGAGCGGCCGAGTCGGCCGAGCCGTCCGCGCAGACCACAACGCCCGCGTGGATGGACTTGCCGATCCCGACGCCGCCGCCGTGGTGCACCGAGACCCAGGAGGCGCCGGAGGCCGTGTTCAGCAGCGCGTTGAGGATCGGCCAGTCGGCGACCGCGTCGGTGCCGTCGAGCATCGCCTCGGTCTCCCGCTCCGGCGACGCGACGGACCCCGCGTCGAGGTGGTCCCGGCCGATGACGACCGGCGCGGAGACCACCCCGCGGGCGACCAGGTCGTTGAACGCCTCCCCCGCGACGTGCCGCTCGCCGTACCCGAGCCAGCAGATCCGCGCGGGCAGCCCCTGGCCGACGACCTTCGACCGGGCGAACGCGATCCAGCGGTGCAGGGCGTCGTTGTCGGGGAACGCCTTCAGCACGGCGTCGTCGGTCGCCGCGAGGTCGGCGGGGTCGCCGGACAGGCAGGCCCAGCGGAACGGCCCGGTCCCGGTGCAGAACAGCGGCCGGACGTACGCCGCCACGAACCCCGGGTAGTCGAACGCCTCCGCGACGCCCGCGTCGAGAGCCTGGCCGCGGAGGCCGTTGCCGTAGTCGAAGACGACCGCGCCCGCGGCCTGGAAGCCGAGCATTGCGCGGCAGTGCACCGCCATCGACTCGCGGGCGCGCTCGACGTACTCGCTCGGCTTGTCGCGCCGCAGCTCGAGCGCCTCGGCCAGCGTGCGGCCGGCCGGGACGTAACCGTTCAACGCGTCGTGCGCGGACGTCTGGTCGGTCACGACGTCGATCGGCGCGCCGCGCCGGAGCAGCTCGGGGAACACGTCGGCGGCGTTGCCGATCACGGCAACCGAGACCGCCTCGGCGCCGGAGACCGCTGCGGCGCAGCGGTCCAGCGCCGCGTCGAGCGACGGCGCGATCTCGTCGAGGTAGCCGTTGTCGCGGCGGCGTTCGGCGCGGGCCGGGTCGACCTCGACGCAGAGCGCGACGCCGCCGTTGCCGGTCACCGCGAGCGGCTGCGCGCCGCCCATCCCGCCGAGCCCGGCGGTCAGCACCAGCCGGCCCGCGAGCGACCCGCCGAAGTGCTGGCGCGCGACAGCCGCGAACGTCTCGTACGTCCCCTGCAGGATGCCCTGCGTCCCGATGTAGATCCACGAGCCCGCAGTCATCTGCCCGTACATGATCAGGCCGCGGTCCTCGAGGTCGCGGAAGTGCTCGGGCGTGGCCCAGCGCGGGACGAGCAGGGAGTTCGCGATGAGGACGCGGGGCGCGTACTCGTGCGTCCGCACGACGCCGACCGGCTTGCCGGACTGCACCAGCAGGGTGTCGTCCGGCGCCATCGTCCGCAGCGAGTCGACGATCGCGTCGAACGAGCGCCAGTCGCGCGCGGCGCGGCCGTTGCCGCCGTAGACGACGAGGTCGTCGGGGCGTTCGGCGACCTCGGGGTCGAGGTTGTTGTGCAGCATCCGCAGGGCCGCCTCGGCGCCCCACGAACGGCAGGTCATCGAGGCTCCGCGCGGGGCGCGGACGAGGCGGGCTCCGTCCATGCCGGACAGGCTAGTGGGGGTCAGGCGTACTCGTCCGAACCCTGCACCCAGAGGAACGACTGCACGTCGATCATGTCCCGCGGCTTCAGGTCGGCGAGGTCGCGCCGGACCGTGTCCGCGAACGCCAGCAGGCTGCCGTACGTCTCCCACGTCGGCCGCGACGAGTACGCGAGGTCGTAGCCGTACGCCACCGCCGCGCGCCGGGTGACCATCGGCTTGAGGAACACGTGGACGTCCGGCTTCGCGACGAAGCCGAACACGGTCAGCACCGGCCAGGTCAGCACCCGGGTCTGCCGGCGGGGCAGCTCGGCGACGACGTCGACCCAGCGCTCGAACTTCGCGCGTTCCGTGCCGGAGCCGTGCAGCCAGTCGTAGAGGCCCTCGGCGAACGCCCGCGCGCCCTTGTCGGTGGCGACCGCGTCGCGCAGCGCCATCTTCTCGAACGAGAACAGCAGGTTGGTCCGCGACTCGATCCGCACCGCCGTTGCCGCGATGTCGGCGTGCTGACCGGCGTCGAGGAGCGCGCGGAACCGCTTGCGCCCCAGCGCTTCCAGCCACGCGACGTGCGCGGCCTCCTTGTAGTCGCGTTCCCACGCGAGGTAGGTCGGGTCGCGGAACCCCTTCGGGAAGAACCCGAGGAACTTCTTCCGGCACGACCTGGCGGACATGTCGTGACCAGTACCCGGGCCGGTCGGCGCTACGCCAGCGCGACGCCGGCGTCCGCGACCGCGGCGAGGAGGGCGCCGTTCGCCAGCAGGGTCTCCGCCGCGGCCAGCTCCGGCGCGAGCCAGCGGTCCGGACCCACGCCGGGGACCACCGAACGCAGCGCGGCCAGCGCGGCACCGGTGCCTGCCGCGGGCGCCAGCGGCGCGCGCAGGTCGAGCGCGCGGCCCGCGACGACCAGCTCGACGGCGAGGATGCGGCGCAGGTTGGCGACCGACGTCCGGAGCTTGCGCGCGGCGCCCCAGCCCATCGAGACGTGGTCCTCCTGCATCGCCGACGTCGGGATGCTGTCGGCGCTGGCGGGCGTTGCGAGCCTGCGGTTCTCGGCCACCAGCCCGGCCTGCGTGTACTGCGCGATCATCAGCCCCGAGTCGACGCCCGGGTCGTGGGCGAGGAACGGCGGGAGGCCGTGCGAGCGGCCCTTGTCGAGCATCCGGTCGGTCCGGCGTTCGCTCATCGCGCCGAGGTCCGCGAGCGCGACGGCGAGGAAGTCGCAGGCGTAGCCGACGGGGGCGCCGTGGAAGTTGCCGTTCGACTCGACCCGGCCGTCGGGCAGCACGACCGGGTTGTCGATGGTCGCGGCCAGCTCGCGGTCCGCGACCAGCCGCGCGTGGTCGAGGGTGTCGCGGACGGCACCGTGCACCTGGGGCGCGCAGCGCAGCGAGTACGCGTCCTGCACGCGGGTGTCACCCTCGCGGTGCGACGCGACCATCGGCGAGCCGGCGAGCAGCGCGCGCAGGTTCGTCGCGCTGAGCGCCTGTCCTGGATGCGGCCGCAACGCCTGGAGGTCGGCCGCGAACACCCGGTCCGTGCCGAGTAACGCCTCGACGCTCATCGCCGCGCAGACGTCGGCGATCGTGAGCAACGCCGTGACGTCGGCGCACGCGAGCACCAGCATGCCGAGCATGCCGTCGGTGCCGTTGATGAGGGCCAGCCCCTCCTTCTCGGCCAGCACGACCGGCTCGACGCCACAGGCGGCGAGCGCCTCGGCAGAGGGGACGACGGCACCCGACGGCAGCAGGCACTCGCCCTCCCCCATCAGCGCGAGAGCGACGGCGGCCAGCGGCGCGAGGTCGCCGCTGCACCCGAGCGACCCGTGCTCGGGGACGACCGGCGTGGCGCCGCTCGACACCAGCGCCGCAAGCGTTTCCGCGACGACCGGGCGGACGCCAGTCCGTCCTGTGCAGAGCGTGCGGAGGCGCAGCGCCATCATCGCCCGCACCACCTCGGGCTCCACCGCGGGGCCCATCCCGGCCGCGTGCGAACGGACCAGGGAGCGTTGCAGCTGGGCCCGGCTCTCGACCGGGATGTGCCGGGTGGCGAGGGCGCCGAAGCCGGTGGAGACGCCGTACGCGGGCTGGTCGGCGGCGGCGAGGCGTTCGACGATGGCTCGCCCCGCGGCGAGCGCGTCGAGCGCGCGGGGGTCGAGCCGGACGGCGGCGCCGTCCCGCGCGAGGGCGAGCACGTCCGAGGGGGTCAGCGGATCGCCGGTCACGGTCACGTCTGTCACGCCGCGACCCTAGTAGGGCTCCGCGAAAGGACCCGCGAAACTCGGTCCGAGACTGTTACCTGACCGTCACCTCGGATCGGGTGGAGAGTCGCGGTATGGCGATCTCATTGGTCGGGCCGCGGCGGCACGAGAGTCAGCCCGACGAGGTGCAGTTCATGGTGCGAGACGGCGATGGTGAGCGACGGATCAGGCTCAAGGCCACCGACAACCGGGCTCTGTACAACTTCCTTGTCGAGCGTCTTGGGCCGGAGCCCGAGTCAGGCGGCGACGGATAGCGCCCGTGCCCGCGCGAGCGCGGCTGCGAGCGTCGTCAGGATGGTCAGGTCGGTGTGGAGGCTCACGCGGTCGGAGCCGCGCACTCGCAGGGGCGTGAGCCCGGCGTCGTTCTTGAGCCGACCGAAGCAGCGTTCGACGGACGTACGTCCCCGGTAGATCGCCTTCCAACGGTCGGTACCGTGAGGGATCGGCGGGTGGAGCCGGTCGTACTTGATCCACACGCTTGCAGGCTTGCAGGCGCGCGAGGGGCAGCGCCACTGCGTGGCCTGCCGCTTGTCGTCCGCGCCCGCGAACGTCCAGGTGCCGTGCTGGCACGTCGGCGGCTTGTGCTCGCCGCGCTGGACGCGCAGGGTGCCGACGAGAGCGATCACCGGACGGACGTGGCGGGCGAGCAGCAGGTCGTAGATGGGCTGCGCGTCGTAGCCCTTGTCGAGCGTCGCGGTCGCGGGCTCGACGCCGCGTCGCGCGGCGATGTCGAACAGGCCCTCGACCTCGTTCTTCTCCGCGTCCTTCGCGGTGCGCGTCGTCCACGCGATCGGTAGTTCGGTTCGGGTGCAGACCATCGCGTGAAGTTTGTGGCCGAAGTAGCCGCCGCCCTTACGGGTGCCGACCGCGCTGCGGTGACCCCACGACGCGTCGGCGTCGGCGAACTTCTCACGGACCGGGCCGTTCTTGAACAGCGTCCGGTGCCCGTTCGAGTACGCCGCCATGTCGCTGCCGTCCAGGGCCACGTCGATCCCGTAGTCGGGGTTCGCGTCCTTGACCGCGCGGACCACGGCGTCGAGCGCCGCGTCGAGCAGGTGACGGTGCTCACGCATCTTCGCGGTGAAGCGGTAGGTGGCGTCGTCGGACGGCACGACCCCGCCGACCGCGTCACGTAGCGCGTCGTGCTCGCCCAGGAGCCGCAGCGTCCGCGTCCACGTCGGCAGTGCGTAGACGGACTTGGCGAGCAGCACGCCCACCATCGTCCGCACCGGATACCCCGGCCTGCCGGTCCAGCGCGTCTCGTCCAGACCGGCGATCAGCGCCCGCACTTCGGGCAGGTCGAGCAGCGCCGTCACCTGTGCCACGCCGTGCCGTGGTGCTACCGTCGAGACGGTCATGGAGGTCGCACTCCCTGGCCCACGACCCCGGGAGGTTCCAGCCTCGCCGGGGTCACTTATGTTTGGTTGGCGACTCCTACGCTACGTGGGGGGTGTGACATTTTTCGGGGGTCCAACCCTTGACTGGCGACATGAATTTTTGCTGGTCTTGACGCCGAACTTCGGCGTGGAGCGTTGACTGCCGGTGCTCGCATGCTCACGATGGAGAGGTCCGGACAAGGTAAAGCCGCCCGCCCCGATGGCTTCGAGGAGAGCGGCCTCACCGGCTCGGAAGGCCCCCCGCCAGGGTGCCCGCGAAGCGACTTAGGCGGGGGGCCGGTCTATGTCAACATCAGCCGCTCCCTGCCGTCATGAGGCGCGTCCCGTCGTCGCCCTGACGCGGGAAGTCGAGAGTGCGGCCGAGCGGAACGACAGGCTCGGCCTGCGGGGAGTCGGGCACGGTGTAGAGGCCAGCGCCCACCCGCCTTGCGCGCCCGAGGCGTTCGAGCCGCGACAGCGTCGTCGCCACCGCGTTGTACGGGTTGCGGGCGTCGACCGAGAAGTCGGCGTCGGCGAGCGCCTTGAGCACCATCGCGGCGGACATCGGCTCGCTGCTCGCGGCGATGACCTCGATCACGGCGTCGCGCATCCCCGGCGTGTGGCCCTTCGTCGCGCGCGTGGGCGTCGCCGCAGGGACGGGGCGCGGCGGCGGCTCCTGCTGCGTTGCGGGCACCGCAGGGGTGCCCCCGTCGAGCGCAGCGAGTGCGGCGCGCACCCGCGCCGCCTGCGCTTCGAGGTCTGCGAGTTCGGCGGTCAGGGCGTCATGTGCGGTCGCAAGTCGGTCCATGTCATCAAAGTTAGAGCACGCAACTGCGGGGCAGCGTTAACGACACACCGCTGTTTCGTCGTGTCGCGCCGCACTGCGGGGTGCGGGTGCGGGGCACTTGTCACGCTCCGGCGCGACCTTCCGCGAGCCCGACCGTGTGGCCCCATTCGAAGCGGCTGCGGGCTCCGGCACGGCGTTGGGCGGTGGCGATGCGGCGGACGGTGGTGCGCATGCTCATGCGGGCGCGGCGGGCGATGGCGGTGTTCGTGAGTCCTTCCTTGAGCGCGGCGACAATCAGCGCGTCCAGTTGCGCCTGGCGGGCGGCGTCACGCGCGGCGCGGGTGGCGGCAATCCTCGCGCGGCGCTCCGCGATGCGTTCCGGGCTGTCCACGATCCGGCCTTCGCGGCGGGCGGTGCGGATGGCGGCGGTGTGCGCCTTGCCGACGCACCGCGTGCAGATGGGCCGGTTGGGCGGGGCGTTCTCCGTCACGCGGAACGAGGAGAAGAACACGAACCCGCAGGCGGTGCCGTGCAGGTTCCCGACGTGAGTGACCTTCGCGCCTCCACGGAGGCTGTAGACGTAGGTTTGCATGGGCGGTTCACCCTCACTGGTGGGCCGTCAAGTCGCCCGTCCCGGTTCGCCCCGGGGCGGGCGGCGCTATCTCGGCGAGACAGCAACGCCACGGTGCGCAGAGGGTGAGACAGAACCG
>JAVEEC010000077.1 GCA_030840645.1 Frankiaceae bacterium | reverse complement strand
CGGCCTTCGCGGGCGCGGGCTTGGCCGGCGCCTTCTTCGCCGCCTTCGCGGCCTTGGCGGGGGCCTTCGCCGCCCGGGCGGGCTTCGCGGGCGCCTTGGCCGGCTTCGCGGGCTTGGCGGCCTTGGCGGCGGGCTTCGCCGTCTTGACCGGCGCGGCCTTCTTCGCGGGCGCAGGCTTCTTCGCGGCGGGCTTGGCGGCGACCTTGGCCGGCGCCTTCTTCGCAACGGTCTTCGCCGGCGCCGCCTTCTTCGCCGGGACGGCCTTCTTCACGGCCTTCGCGGGGGCCGTCTTGGCGGGCTTCGCGGGCGCCTTGACGACGGCCTTGGCGGGCTTCGCGCCCGCCTTCACGACCGGCTTGGGGGCAGGCTTCGCCGGCTTCGCCACGGGCTTGGCGACCGGCTTCGCGGTGGACCTGGCGGCAGGCTTCGCGGCCTTGGAGGGGGTGGCCGTCCGAGTCGGAGCGGCAGTCTTGGCGGGCGTAGCGACCTCCTGAGCCGGAGCGGGCCGGACCCTCACCGAGGGCGGCTCTGGCGGCAGGGCTGGCCCGCCTGCGACCGGTGTACGCCGGCCGAACAACTTGGACAGCCTGCCCTTCCCGGCCCGGCCGGGAGCCGGCATCGAGCGGACCCGATCGCTGGTCATCGCTGCTCCCGTTCCGGCGGTGTGGCCCGGTTGTCCACAGGCTTCGTGCGTATCGCGGCGAGTTATCCACAACTCGGTCACGAAGGTTGACGCAGGATAAGCCGCCCCTTCGCCATGATCAAAGCGGCGCGCGGGACGGCCAACCGGGAAAACCGGCCTACGCACGCCAGAATTCCCGCGTGGCCGACGCCACGAGGGTCGCGATCCGCGTGCGGCCGGGCTCCCCCAGGACCGAGGTCGGCGGAACGTACGGCGCCGCCCTCGTCGTCCGCGTGACGCAACGCGCCGTCGACGGCAAGGCGACGGAGGCCGCGCTCAAGGCCGTGGCGAGCGCGTTCGGCGTCCCGAACGCCGCCGTGGCGCTCGTCACCGGCGCCACCAGCCGCGACAAGGTCGTGCGCATCGCCGGCGACCCGTCCCTTATCGGGCAGCGGCTGGAGCGCCTGACCGGCTATCGTCCGCTCTGAGCGACGACGGGACGAGTAACGCCGTACGCAGCCAGGAGCGACCCGGGGACGGTGCGAGCCCGGGGGCGAGCGCGGCGCGAAGATCACCCCTGAGCTCATGGCAGGACAAGAGCGGTCGCGCCCGAGGGCGCGGCAAGGAGGGTGGTACCGCGCGGCCCGCCGCGTCCCTCCGGCCGGACGACGTCGTACGGAAGGTGCCCGCGTTGACCAAGCGTTTCGACCCCGCCCCCGCGCAGCTCGACCTGCCCGCGCTGGAGCGCCGCATCCTCGAACGCTGGGAGGCCGAGGACGTCTTCGGCCGGAGCGTGGCCGCGACCAAGGACGGCCCGGTCTGGCCGTTCTACGACGGCCCGCCCACCGCGAACGGCAAGCCCGGCGTGCACCACGTCGAGCCGCGCGTGTTCAAGGACGTGTTCTGCCGGTTCCGGACGATGACCGGGCACCACGTCCCGCGCCGCGCGGGCTGGGACTGCCACGGCCTGCCGGTGGAGCTCGCCGTCGAGAAGGAGCTCGGGTTCTCGGGCAAGCAGGAGATCGAGCGGTACGGCATCGAGGCGTTCAACGCGAAGTGCCGCGAGTCGGTCCTTCGCCACGTCGGCGAGCACCAGGAACTGTCCCGCCGGATGGGGTACTGGGTCGACCAGGTCAACGCGTACCGGACCATGGACCCGGACTACATCGACGCGGTCTGGTGGTCGCTCAAGACCATCTTCGACAAGGGGCTGCTGGTCGAGGACCACCGGGTCGCGCCGTACTGCCCGCGCTGCGGCACCACGCTCTCCGACCACGAGGTGGCCCAGGGGTACGCGACCGTCGCCGACCCGAGCGTGACCGTTCGCTTCCCGCTGGTCGACGACGAGCGCACGCTGCTCGTCTGGACGACGACGCCGTGGACGCTCGTCTCGAACACCGCCGTCGCCGTCCACCCCGACGTCACCTACGTCACCGCGAAGGTCGGCGACGAGCTGCTCGTCGTCGCCGAGCCGCTGGTGGAGCAGGCGCTGGGTGCGGGTGCCGAGATCGTCGACAGGTACCCGGGGCGGAGCCTGGAGCGCGCGAGGTACCGGCGGCCGTTCGACCTGGTCGAGATCCCCGACGCCCACTACGTGACGCTGGCGACCTACGTCACGACCGAGGACGGCACCGGGCTCGTGCACACCGCGCCGGCGTTCGGCGCGGAGGACCTCGCGGTCGCCCGCGAGTACGGCCTGCCCGTCGTCAACCCGATCACGCCGAAGGGCGAGTTCGCCGACGACGTGCCGCGCGTGGGCGGGCGGTTCTTCAAGGACGTCGACGACGAGCTGATCGAGGACCTGCGCGAACGCGGCCTGCTCTGGAAGGCCGAGGTGTTCGAGCACTCGTACCCGCACTGCTGGCGCTGCGACACGCCGTTGATCAACTACGCGACGCCGTCCTGGTACATCCGCACCACCGCCATCAAGGACCGCCTGCTGGAGGAGAACGCGCGGACCGACTGGCACCCCGAGACGATCCGCGACGGCCGCTACGGCGACTGGCTGAAGAACAACATCGACTGGTCGCTCTCGCGCTCCCGCTACTGGGGCACGCCGCTGCCGGTGTGGCGTTGCGACGAGGGGCACCTGACCTGCGTCGGCTCGCGGCGCGAGCTCGGCGCGCTGGCCGGCCAGGACGTCGAGGGCCTCGACCCGCACCGGCCGTTCGTGGACGAGATCACCCTCGCCTGTACGACGTGCGGCGGCACCGCGAGCCGCGTCCCCGAGGTCATCGACTGCTGGTACGACGCGGGCTCGATGCCGTTCGCGCAGTGGGGGGCTCCGCACCGCAACGCGGAGACGTTCGAGCGGCAGTACCCGGCGAAGTTCATCGCCGAGGCGATCGACCAGACGCGCGGCTGGTTCTACACGCTGATGGCGATCGGGACGCTGGTCTTCGACCGGTCCGCGTACGAGACCGTCCTCTGCCTCGGCCACATCGTGGACGCCGAGGGACGCAAGATGAGCAAGCACCTCGGCAACATCCTGGAGCCGTTCGAGGTGTTCGACCGGCACGGCGCGGACCCCGTGCGCTGGCTGCTGCTCTGCGTCGGCAACCCCTGGGCGAACCGTCGCGTCAGCGACGCCGCCATCGAGGAGGTCGTCCGCAAGGTCCTGCTGACGTACTGGAACACCGTGTCGTTCTTCACCCTCTACGCCGCCACCGGCGGCTGGACCCCGGACGCGCCCGCCGGCGAGCCGACGCTGATGGACCGCTGGCTGCTCTCCGAGCTGGCCGACACCGTGAACGAGGTCACGGCCGGGCTGGACTCGTACGACACGACGCGGGCCGGGCGGCGGCTGACGCAGTTCGTCGACGACCTGTCGAACTGGTACGTCCGCCGCTCCCGCCGCCGGTTCTGGCGCGCGGACCCGGCCGCCATGGCGACGATGCACGAGACGCTGCTGACGCTGACGAAGCTGCTGGCGCCGTTCGTGCCGTTTCTCACCGACGAGGTCTGGGACCGGCTGCAGGGCGAGGAGGACTCGGTCCACCTGACGACCTGGCCGGAGCCCGGTGCGGTGGACGGGACGCTGTCGCGGCAGATGCTGCTGGTCCGCCGCCTGGTCGAGCTCGGCCGGGCGACGCGCGCGGAGAGCGGCGTCAAGACCCGCCAGCCGCTCGGCCGGGCGCTCGTCGCGGCGTCCGGGTGGCACGACCTCCCGGCCGAGCTCCAGGCCCAGGTCGCCGAGGAGCTGAACGTCGCCACGGTCGAGGGCCTCAGCGAGGCGACCGGGCTGGTCGACGTCAGTGTGAAGCCGAGCTTCCGCGCCCTGGGTGCGCGGTTCGGCAAGGAGACGCCGGCGGTCGCGGCCGCCATCGCGGCGGCCGACCCCGCGGCGCTCGCGGCGGCGCTGGCCGCGGGGACCGCGACGGTGACGGTCGGGGGTACGGAGACCCCGGTGTCGGCGGACGAGGTCGTCGTGACCGAGACGCCCCGCGAGGGCTGGGCGGTCGCGAGCGAGGGCGGCGCGACGCTCGCCCTCGACCTGACCGTCACGCCCGAGCTGCGGCGCGCGGGACTCGCGCGCGACGCCGTCCGGGCGCTGCAGGAGTCGCGGAAGAACGCCGGCCTCGACGTCAGCGACCGCATCGAGCTCTGGTGGGACGCGACCGGCGAGGTCGCCGACGCGCTGACCGAGCACGGCGCAACCGTGGCCGAGGAGGTGCTGGCCGTGCGGTTCGAGCGCGGGCACCCGGCCGTCGACATGGCGCACCACACCGATGCCGACCTCGGGCTGACCTGGTGGCTGCGCGCGGCGGGCCAGTAGCCGCGCGAAGTTTCACCCGTTCGGCCCAGTCAAGGCAGCACCCCGCAGTTGCCGATCACTAACCCGTACGCCAGCCGGAACGACCTGGACGGAGCCCCCAGCATGACCCTCCTGTCGCTCCCCGGTGGCGCGCGGCCCGCGCTGCGGCTGGCGCCGCACGCCGTCGCGGTGCCCGCGCTGGCCAGCCACGTCCGCCCCGCGCTGGTGCTGGCCGAGCGCGAGACGCGCGAGCTGCTCGACCTGGCCGCGCGGCAGGACGTCAGCGCGGGCGGCCGGTTCTCGGCCGGGCCCGCGGGCATCCAGGTGTGGAGCGGGCCGTTCGACGGTCCTGACGCCACGCCCGGCGGCGCGGTCCACCTCGGCTCCGTCGACTGGAGCTACGACACCCCCGTACGCCACTACGCGACGATCTACCGCGCGATGGTCACGGCGGCCGGTGTCGCCGCCGGCGAGACGACGACCAGCGTTCTCGACGCCGTTCTCGGCATCGCCGGCATCGCGCTCGACGGCACGCGGGTGCAGATGGCGGCGCCGCCGCCGCGCGACCCGTTCCGCCGCGCCGGCTAGGACACGTCAGGGGCCGACCCCGCCCCGCCGCCGCCCGACTCGTTCTGTGACGAGCGCGGACCGCCGCGCTACGGCTTGCAGACGCCGCAGGGCGTGTAGCCCTGGCGGCGGGCCGAGGCCTTGGCGATGGTGAGGGTGCCGGGCACGCCCTGCACGAACCGGCAGGTCCCGACGTGGAACTTGTCCCGGTCCGGGATCACCACGACCTGAGCCGCGGCAGCGGGGGCCTTCTTGGCCGCGGCCTTCGCCGGGGCAGCCTTCGCGGGAGCAGCCTTGGCCGGAGCGGCCTTCGCGGCGGACTTCGCCGGGCTAGCCGTGGCGGTCGCGCGCGTGGTGGTGCCGGATGCGGCCGCGGCCTTCTTGGCCGCGGTCTTGGCGGGCGCCTTGGCGGCGGACTTGCGGGCCGCGGGGGTCTCGAGCAGCGTCTCGACCTCGTCGTCGGCGGCGGGCCCGCTCGCGTCCACGGCCGGCTCCGACGCCGCGGCAGCGGCCAACGCGGCATCGGGCTTGCAGACGCCGCACGCGGTGTAGCCCTCGGCCTTCGCCTGGTCGACGGGGACCGTCTCGACGTCCGGCCGGCCGGTCAGGAACCGGCAGCTCTCGACGTGGTAGCGCGGCCGCCCGGGAACGACCGACACCTCGGCGACGGCGGCCGCCATGGCGGGCGCCTCCTCGCGCGGGCGGACGTTGACCGCGGTCACGTGCTCCGCCGCGTCGGGGGCCGGACCGGCGTCGGTAGCGGCCGCCGGCGCGCCGCGGCGCTGCAGCGCGCCGAGGAGGAGGAACACCGCCGCGACGGCGCTCGTGATGATCGAGGCCCAGATCATCCCGGTCCCGCTGCCGAACAGTCCGATGACGAGGAAGACGAGCGCGACGACGACGAGCACGCCACTGACGACGATCAAGACTGCCACCTTTTCAACGTTGACCCGAGGCCGGGTCTGGAGTCGGCGTGAATCCTACATAGGAGGGGCCCGCGGACGAGAACCGCGGCGTGGTTCACGGCGCCAGCTTGGGTACCCCGCTACCACCGTCGTCGATGTCGTACGGCTCGAACTCCGCGTCCTTGAACGACGTCACGGGCGGCGTCGACGGCGCGGACGGCGTCGGGGCCGGCTCGACAGCCTGGGCCGCCGGCGCCGGGGCCTCGTCCTGCGGCTGGGTGCGGCCGTCGAGGTCGCGGAGCTGCGACTCGAGGTACGCCTTGAGGCGGGTGCGGTACTCGCGCTCGAACGCGCGGAGCGCCTCGATGTGCTGCTCCAGCGCCTGGCGGCGGTGTTCGAGGTCGCCGACCGAGGCCGCGGCCTGCGCCTCGGCCTCCGCCACGGTCGCGGCGGCGAGTGCGCGCGCCTCGGCCACGAGGCGTTCGGCGTCCTCGTGCGCGGCAGCGACCGTCTCGTCGGCGGTGCGCTGCGCGAGCACCAGCGTGCGCCGCAGCATCTCCTCGGTCTCGCTGCTGACCGGCGGCGCGTCGAGGGGTACGCCGCCGCCCCGCTGGCGCAGGCCCTCGTTGTCGGTGAGGAGGCGGGTCAGCTCGACCTCGACCTCGTCGAGGAAGCCGTCGACCTCCTCCTCGTCGTAGCCGCGGAACGACGTCTTGAAGCGCCGGTTCCGCACGTCTTCTGGGGTCAGTGGCATCGGATCACCTTCACATCAGCTGAGCGGCCACGATGCGGACGCCGATCAGGAGGACGAGGAACGAAACGTCGAGGGCGAACCGGCCGATCCGCAGCATCGGGATGAACCGCCGGAGCAGCCGCAACGGCGGGTCGGTCACGGTGTAGACGAACTCGAACGCGACCGCGCCCGCGCCGCTCGGCCGGTAGGCCGAGAGCTGCAGGACCCACTCCATGACGACCCGCGCGATCAGCACGAACCAGTAGAGGTACAGGGCGACGCCGATCCAGTGGAGGACGTGGTCCAGAGGCGTCACGACTGGTTGAAGAACCCGCCCTCACGGATGCGGGCCTTGTCCTCGGCCGACACCGTGACGTTGCTCGGCGAGAGCAGGAACACCTTGTTGGTGACCTTCTCCAGGCTGCCGCGCAGCCCGAACGTCAGCCCCGCCGCGAAGTCGACGAGCCGCTTGGCGCTGTCGTCGTCCATCTCCGTGAGGTTCATGATGACCGGCACGCTCTGCCGGAAGTGCTCGCCGATCTCCTTGGCGTCGTTGTACTTCGCCGGGACGAACGTCGTGATGCGGTACGCGGGCCCCTCGTCCAGCCGGGTCTCGACCGGCCGGGTCCTGCGGTCGGTGTCGACCGCGAGCGCGCCCCGCGACTCCGGGGCCGGGTAGCGGCGTACGGGCACCGGCTCGTCCGCCGCGAGGCGGCGCACCTGCCCGGTCGGCTCCAGGTCGTCCTCGAAGACGTCGTCGTACTCGTCGTCGGCCTGCTCGACCAGCCCGAGATAGACCATGGTCTTGCGCAGCACGCCCGCCATGGCGCTCCCTTGGCTCTCGACAACGTACGACCGCCTGTCGCAGCGGAGTCTAGCCGAGACGGGGGCCCCGACCGCCGAACAGCGCCGTCCCGACACGCACGCAGTTGGCGCCCTCCGCGACCGCGTCGGCGAGGTCCGCCGTCATCCCGGCCGAGATCGTCACCGCGCCGGGGTGCGCGCGGCGGACCGTCTCGCTCAGGGCGCGCAGCCGCGCGAACACCGGCCGCGGGGGCTCCCCGAGCGGCGCCACGCACATCAGCCCGCCGAACGCCAGCCCCTCCGTCGCGGCCACCCGGTCGGCGAGGCGTTCGACGTCCTCGGGCGCGGCGCCGGAGCGGCCAGGACCTTCGTCGTAGCTGACCTGGACGAGTCCGGTGACGACCCGGCCCGCGCGGGCGGCGGCCGTGCCGAGCGCGTCGACCACCTCGGAGCGGTCGAGGCTGTGCACGACGTCCGCGTAGCCCGCGACCGAGCGCGCCTTGTTCCGCTGGAGGCCGCCAACGAAGTGCCAGCACGGCGTCACCCCCGCCTGCCGCAGTGCCGTCGCCTTCGCGGCCGCCTCGGCGTCGTAGGACTCCCCGAAGTCCGCGACCCCCAGCCCGTTCAGCACGAGCACGTCCGAGGCCGGCCAGGTCTTGCTGACCGCGACCAGGGTCACGTCGCCGGGGCTGCGCCCGGCCGCGTCGCAGGCCGCCGCGATGCGCGCCAGAACGACACCGAGGCGCGCCCCGAGGTCGTCGGCGCGGGTCACGTCCGCCAGACGATCCCGGCCTGCCGTCCGGTGACCCCGTCGCGGCGGTACGAGAAGTACGCGCCCGGCTGGTGCGCGGTGCAACCGCCGACCGTCGTCACGGCGTGGACGCCCTCCCTCGCGAGAACGGCGCGGATACCGGCGGACAGGTTGAGCGCGGTCCTGCCGTCGGTCGTCTTCGCGCGGGTCGCGGGAACGGCGGCGTTGACCTCGGCGGCGACGTCGTCGCCGACGGCGTAGCAGCAGGGGCCGATGCTCGGCCCCACCGCGGCGACGATGTCGGCGCGGTCGGCACCGAGGTCGAGCATCGTTCCCACGGCGATCTCGAGGACCGCGTCGACGAGACCACGCCGCCCGGCGTGGACCGCGGCGACGATCCCCCGGTGGGGGGCCGCGAACAGCACCGGCGCGCAGTCCGCAGCGAGGACCGCGAGCGGCAGATCCTGCACGTCGGTGACGAGACCGTCCGCGCCGGCGATCGCATCGTCGTGGCTCGTCGCGCCGCGGCCGGCGTCGTCCTCGGTGACGGTCGCGACGACGTCGCCGTGGACCTGCTCGCACCACACCGTTCGCTCGGCCTTGACGCCGAGGACGGCCGCCGTCGACGCGCGGTTGGCGAGCACCGCGTCGTCGTCGTCACCGACGTGCAACGCGAGGTTCGACGACGCGAACGGCGCGCCGCTCACGCCGCCGGCGCGGGTCGTGAACACCGCCATGACGCCCTTGGCGAGCGGCACGAGAAGTGGCTCGGAGTAGCCCACCGCGGCGGCGCTACTTGAGGAAGTCGGGGACGTCGAGGTCGTCGTTGTCCTCGAACACCACCGTCCGGCGTGGCTGCTCCGCGCGCGGCGGGACGCGCACCGGCTCCGGCTCGCTGCGCGCCCGGACGAACGCGGGGACCGGGTCGTCCTCGTCCACCTCGTCGAGGTCGATGTCGTCGACGACGTTGACGACGGCCGGCTCGGGCCGCCGCGTCTCGACGGTGCGGCGGGTCGCCGCCGGCTCGCGCCGCTTCGTCGGCTCGCCGCCGTCGAACCCGGCCGCGATGACGGTGACGCGCACCTCGTCGCCGAGCGCGTCGTCGATGACGGCACCGAAGATGATGTTCGCGTCGGGGTGCGCGGCCTGCGCGATCAGGTCGGCCGCCTCGTGGATCTCGAACAGGCCGAGGTCGCTGCCGCCGGAGATGTTGAGCAGGACGCCGTGCGCGCCGTCGATGCTGGCTTCGAGCAGCGGGCTGGAGATCGCCGCCTCGGCCGCCGCGGCGGCGCGGTCGTCGCCGCGCGCGCGGCCGATGCCCATGAGGGCCGACCCCGCTCCGGACATGATCGCCTTCACGTCGGCGAAGTCGAGGTTGATCAGGCCGGGCGTCGTGATCAGGTCGGTGATGCCCTGGACACCGGAGAGCAGCACCTGGTCCGCCGCGCGGAACGCGTCGAGGACGCTGACCTCCTTGTCGCTGATCTGGAGCAGGCGGTCGTTCGGGATGACGATGAGGGTGTCGACCTCGTCGCGCAGCGCCTCGATGCCGGCCTCCGCCTGCGTCGCGCGCCGCCGCCCCTCGAAGCCGAACGGCCGCGTCGTCACGCCGATCGTGAGCGCGCCGATGTTCTTCGCGACGTTCGCCACGATGGGCGCGCCGCCGGTGCCGGTGCCGCCGCCCTCGCCCGCGGTGACGAAGACCATGTCGGCCCCCTTGAGGACCTCCTCGATCTCGTCGCGGTGGTCCTCCGCGGCCTGCCGCCCCACGTCCGGGTCGGCGCCCGCGCCGAGCCCGCGCGTCAGTTCGCGGCCGACGTCGAGCTTGACGTCCGCGTCGCTCATGAGGAGGGCCTGCGCGTCGGTGTTGACGGCGATGAACTCGACCCCCTTGAGGCCGACCTCGATCATCCGGTTGACGGCGTTCACCCCGCCGCCGCCGATCCCGACCACCTTGATGACCGCGAGGTAGTTCTGCGGTGCAGCCACTCGTCCACGCCTTCCGTCGTCGCGCTCGATCCGGTCTGCGCGCGGCGGGGGCGGGCTCGCCGCCCCCGCACGCGCGCTGCCCGACGGCGCGGGGAAGACGCCATCGAACGGTGTGCCGCTCGGGGAAGCGACCGGGCCTCGCACAACTCTCACCGTCAACTAGACGGTTACAGTTATGTCAACCTGAGGTCGTGATCGGCACAGTACGCACGCGCCTCGCGGCCGGTCAAGAAGCCGCGCCGAACCGTCGCCACGGCGAGTCGCGGTGGGTGGGCGGGCCGACCTTCAGACGCCGACCGACCCGTCGATCAGCTCGCGCAGGATGTCGGCGTGACCGGCATGACGAGCCGTCTCCTCGACCATGTGCACGACGACGTCGCGAACGTTCCGCTCGTGGCTCGCATGGCGGGTGCTCGTCCGGGTGTCGAGGTCGACCCCGGCCATGATCACGCGACTACGCGAACACTCCTCCTCGTACCCGGCGACGATGTCGGCGAGCGTCGCGCCCGGCGGCCCGTCCCAGTCCGCGTCCGGGAACTCGTCGCTCCACGGGAGCTCGGGATCCAGGTCAGCCACGACCGCGGAGAACCACCACCGTTCGGTCATCGTCAGGTGCGCGAGGAGGCCGAACAGGCTGGTGCCCGTCGGCACCGGCGACCACTTCGCCTGCGCGTCGGTCAGCCCCGCCACCTTCTCGACCAGCGTCGCTCGTTGGTTGTCCAGGTACCCGAGCAGGGTCGCCTTCTCGTCGCCGGTCCGCGGCGGCCGCGTGGGTTCCATGCGCGACAGCCTCGCACCGCCGGCCTCCCGGTTGCTACCGGGGAAGGGCGCGGGCGCTCAGTGCGGGACGACCGCCGGGCGGTCGGGGATGCGGACGTCGTAGCGCTTCGCGTGCTGGCGGACGAGCAGCTCCAGCGCGTGCGCCTTCTCCGGGGTGCGTTCGGCGTCGCCCCACAGCACCTGTGAACGGTCGCTGAGCCGGAACGCGAGCGACCCCGTCGCGTCCGCGCTCAGGTCGCGGACGTGCTTGCGCAACGACTCGGGCAGCGCCCGCAGCAGGGCGACCGTCGCCGTCACGACGGCGGCGGTCGGCTCGCCAGGGACGGTGAGAACGGGAGCGTTCGCCGGCGCGACCGGCACCGTGTCGACCAGCACGCCGTCGATGTCGTACAGATCGAACCGGCCGGGGCGCCGGGCGGCGACGACGGGGACGCGTTCGACCACGCGGATGGTGAGCCCGGACGGCCAGGCGCGTGCCACCGTCACGCTCTTGACGCCGCGCAGCCGCGCGACGCGGCGGTGCACGGCGGCCGTGTCGAGGGTGGCCAACGGCGTCCCCGTACCGACCTTCGCCGCTGCCCTGATCGCGGCTGCGGTGATGCGCGCGTTGCCGCTGACGCGGACGGTGTCGACGTCGAGCAGCGGCGAGAACGCCACGCCCGCCGCGACGGCCACCGGCGCGACGGCGAGCGCCGCGATCCGCGCGCGGCGGCGGGCGCGGCGCAGCGCCTCGTCGCGGCGGCGTTGCTCGAACGGCGTCCTGGTCACGCGAACCCCACCATCCGTACCTCCGGCTCCAGCAGCGGTCCGCCGCGCGCCGCGACCTCGTCGCGAACCAGGTGGATCAACGCGACGACGTCGGCCGCGGTCGTCTCCCCCGGTGTGACGACGACGAAGTTGGCGTGCTTCTCGCTGACGCTGGCGCCGCCGACCGCGCGGCCCTTGAGGCCGGCTGCCTCGATCAGCCGGCCGGCCGAGTCGCCGGGCGGGTTGGTGAACACCGAGCCGCAGTTGCGCTGCCGCAGTGGCTGCGTCGCGCGCCGCCACGCGCGCAGCTCGTCGAGGCGCGCGCGGATCGCGGCCGGGTCGTCGTCGTGCAACGCCCACCGCGCCGCGGTGACGACGGAACGCGGCGGCAGCGCGCTCTGCCGGTACCCGAACGCGAGGTCGCCCGGGTCGCACTCGACCCCGAGCGGGTCCGCCGGCGAGGCGACGGTCACCGATACGAGCGTGTCGGCGGTCTGGCCACCGTGCGCGCCGGCGTTCATCCGGACCGAGCCGCCGACCGTCGCCGGGATCCCAGCCGCGAACTCGAGCCCGGCGAGCCCCTCCGTCGCGAGCCACGCGGCCAGCGCGGGCATCGACGTCCCTCCCCCGGCCCCGACCTCGGCGCCGGACCGCCGCTGCCACTTGAACCCCGCGCCGAGGCGCAGCGCGACGCCGTCCCAGCCGGCGTCGGCGACGAGCAGGTTCGAGCCGCGGCCGACGACGAGCAACGGCTCGTCACCCATCTCGGCAAGGACGATCGCCAGCTCCGCGGGCGACGCGGGCTCGACGAAGACGCGCGCGCGCCCGCCCACCCCGAGCGTCGTCCACGGCCCGAGCGGCTGGCCCTCGGTGACGCGCAGGCCGTTGCGCCGCAACGCATCCAGCCTCACCCTGCCCGCTCCTCCAGCGCCGCGAGGATCTCCGGCGCGAGCTGGGTGACGTCACCCGCGCCGAGGGTGAGGACGACGTCGCCGCGCCGCGCGCGTGCGGCGAGGTGACCCGCGACCGCACCGAACGACGGCTCGAACACCACTCGCTCCGGCGGCAGCGGCACCGCCGCCGCGACGATGCGCCCAGAGACCCCGGCGACCGGGTCCTCGCGGGCGGCGTAGACCTCCATCACGACCACCTCGTCCGCGAGCCCGAGCGCCTCGCCGAACTCCGTCGCGAACGCCTGCGTCCTGCTGTACAGGTGCGGCTGGAACGCCACGACGAGCCGCCCCGGCCCGGCGACCTCGCGCGCCGCACGCAGCGTCGCGACCAGCTCGGTCGGGTGGTGCGCGTAGTCGTCGAAGACGCGGACGCCGGCCGCCTCGCCGCGCGGCTCGAACCGCCGCCGCGCCCCGCCGAACGACTGGAGCCCGCCGCGCAACGCCGCCACCGGCATGCCGAGCCCGATGCCGGCGGCGACAGCGGCGGCGGCGTTCAGGACGTTGTGCCGGCCGGGCACCGAGAGCCAGAACACGCCGAGCCGCCGCCCCCTGTCGACCAGCTCGAACGACGAACGCGAGCCGCTGAGCATCACCGAGTCGACGCGCAGGTCCGCGTCGTCACGAGCGCCGTACGTGACGACCTTCGCCGACGACGCGCGCGCCGCCTCGACCGCGCCCGAGTCGTCGGCGCAGACGACGAGCAGCCCGGCCGGGTCGACGCGCCCGGCGAACTCCGCGAACGCCGCCGCGTACGCCGCCGCGTCGCCGTAGTGGTCGAGGTGGTCCGGCTCGACGTTGGTGAGGATCGCGATCTCGGGCGCGTACCTCAGAAACGAGCCGTCGCTCTCGTCGGCCTCGGCGACGAACACGTCGCCGGTGCCGTGGTGGGCGTTCGAGCCGGCTTCGTTCAGGTCCCCGCCGATCGCGAACGACGGGTCGACGCCGCACGCCTGCAACGCGACCGTCAGCATCGACGTCGTCGTCGTCTTGCCGTGTGTACCGGCGACGGCGACGCCGCGGTACCCGTCCATCAACGCCGCCAGCACCGCCGCGCGCGGCTCGACGGGGATGCCCAGGGTGTGCGCCGCGACGACCTCGGGGTTGTCCGGCCGGATCGCCGAGGAGACGACGACCGTGTCGACGTCGGCGCCGACGTGCGCGGCGTCGTGACCGACGAACACCCTGGCGCCCAGCGCGTTCAGCGCCTTCAGCGCCGTCGAGTCCTTCGCGTCGCTGCCGCTCACGGCGACACCGCGCGCGAGCAGGATGCGCGCGATGCCGCTCATCCCCGCGCCGCCGACACCCACCAGGTGGACGCGCGCGTACGGCAGCGTCACGACGCCACCGACTCGACCATCGCGGCGAGCGCGTCCGCCGCGTCGGGCCTGCCGCACGACGCGGCGGCGAGCGACATCGTCTCGAGCGCCGCCGGGTCGCGGAGCAGCGGGAGGACGTTAGCGCCGACCCACGCCCCGGTCAGCTCGGCGTCGTCGACCAGCAGCCCGCCGCCCGCGACGACGACGTCGACGGCGTTCAGCCGCTGCTCGCCGTTGCCGATGGGCAACGGCACGTAGACCGCGGGCAGGCCGACCGCCGTCAGCTCCGCGACCGTCATCGCACCGGCCCGGCAGAGCGCGAGGTCGGCGGCGGCGTACGCGAGCTCCATCCGCTCGACGTACGGCACGGCGACATACGGCGGCGCCTCCCCCGAGAGTCCCTGCGCCGCAAGGGATCGGCGGACGTCCTCGGCGTTCTTGGCGCCGGTCGCGTGCAGGACCTGCACACCGCCCGCGGCGAGCGTCCCGGCGGCCGCCGTGACGGCGTCGTTGATCCGCCGCGCGCCCTGCGACCCCCCGGTGACGAGCAGCGTCGGCAGGGCGGGGTCCAGCCCGAAGGCCCGCCTCCCCGCCTCGCGATGCGCCGCGCGCGGCGGCAGGGAGGAGACGGCGGCGCGCAGCGGCAGCCCGACCTCCTCGGCGCCGCGCAGCCCCGACCCCGGGTACGTCGTCGCGACCCGCGCGGCCCAGCGCGCGCCGACCTTGTTGGCGAGTCCCGGGCGGGCGTTCGCCTCGTGGACGACGACGGGGACCCGGTGCCGCGCGGCGAGGTACGCCGGCAGCGCGACGTACCCGCCGAAGCCGACGACGACGTGCGCCTCCCTGCGCCGCAGCACGTCCCGGGCCTCGCGGACCGCCCGGCGCAGCCGGAACGGCACCGAGAGGAGGTCGCCGGAGACCCGGCGCGGCAGCGGTACGGGCGGGATCAGGTCCAGCTCGTAGCCGCGCGCCGGGACCAGCGTGGTCTCCAGGCCGCGCGCGGTACCGAGGGCGGTGACGACGACGGACGGGTCGCGGCGGCGGAGCGCGTCGGCCAGGGCCAGCGCCGGCTCGATGTGGCCGGCGGTGCCGCCGCCGGCGAGGACGACGTTCATCGCGGGCGGCGCCGTGGCGCGGGGCCGAACCCGTAGAACGCCGCCACCACGCGCCGCGCGCGCCGCGCGGACGTCGGCCCGCGCGCCGCCAACGCCTCGCGTGCCCCGGGTTCGTTCCGCGCGAACGCCGCGAGGATGCCGATCGCGAACAGTGACACCCCGAGCGACGAGCCGCCGAACGAGATCAGCGGCAACGGGATGCCGGTGATCGGCAGCAGCCCGGTGACCGTCGCCATGTTCACCATCGCCTGGACGGCGAGCGCGGCGGTGATGCCGGTCGCGGCGAGGCGGACGAACGGGTCGCGGCTGCGCTGCGCCACGCGGATGCCGGCGTACGCGAGGATCGCGAACAGCAGCAGCACGAACAGCGTCCCGAGCAGCCCCAGCTCCTCGCCGACGATGGCGAAGATGAAGTCGGTGTGCGCGTTCGGCAGGTAGCCGGACCACTTCTGCCGGCTCTGCCCGAGGCCGACGCCGAACCACCCGCCCGAGCCGATCGCGTAGAGGCCCTGGCAGCCCTGGTAGCCGTTGGACAGGCGCTGCGCGGCCGAGCAGGGGTCGACGAAGCCGACGAGCCGCGCGAACCGGTACGGCTCGATGACGGCGAGCAGCGTCACCAGCGACGCGCCCGCGCCGGCCAGCAGCGCGACCACCCGGCCCGGCGCCCCCGCGACCCAGACCAGCGCGAACGCGGTCGCGAGGACGACCAGCGTCGTCCCCATGTCCGGCTCGACCATGATCAGCGCCGCGAGGACGCAGGTGACCGGCAGCAGCGGGACGAGGACGTGGCGCCAGTCGCCGAGCAGCGACTCCTTGCGGACGTACACGTCGGCGGCCCAGAGGACGAGCGCGAGCTTCGCCAGCTCGGACGGCTGCGCGCGGACCGAGCCGACCTGGATCCACCGCGTCGCGCCGCTCACCGGCGGCGCGCCGATGCCGGGCACGAACACCAGCAGCAGGCCGACGAACGACGCCAGGAGCAGCGGCCACGCGAGCACCCTGATCCAGCGGACGGGGATGCGGACCGCGAGCCACATCGCGGGCAGGCCGAGGACGACCCAGACGAGCTGCTTCTGGAACACCGCGAACGACGAGCCCGACGCGCGGTAGGACGAGACGCTCGACGCCGACAGCACCATGACCAGACCCAGCGCGGCGAGCAGCAGCGCGCTGCCGACGACGAGGTAGTACGACGTGAGCGGGCGCGCGAGGAGCGGGGCGCGGCGGGCCCGCGCCCGCGCGGCGGCGCCGTCGCGGGCGCCGCTACGGGCGTCGCTGACGGTCGTCACGAGCGCGTTCCCTCCAGTGCGCGTACCTCGGCGGCGAACCGGTCGCCGCGCTCGGCGTAGTCGGTGAACTGGTCCATCGAGGCCGCGGCCGGCGCGAGCAGCACCGTGTCACCGGCGCGGGCGAGCCGGCGCGCGATCTCCACCGCAGTGTGCAGGTCGCCCGCGTCCTCCACGGGGACCTCGGGGGCGTTGCGCGCCAGCGCGTCGCGCACCTCACCCGCGCACGATCCGATGAGGACGGCGGCGCGCAGCCTGCCCTTCGTCGCGGCGACCAGGTCGTCGAACGCGAGCCCCTTGTTCAGCCCGCCCGCGATCCAGACGACGGAGTCGTAGGACTCGACGGCGCGCTGCGCGGCGTGCGGGTTGGTGGCCTTCGAGTCGTCGACGTACGCGACCCCGTCGATCGTCGCGACGGTGACCAGCCGGTGCCCGCCGGTCATGAAGCTGCGCAGCGCGTCGGCGATGCCGTCCTCGCCGATGCCCGCGAGCCGCGCGAGCGTCGCGGCGGCCGTGGCGTTCGCAAGGTTGTGCCGTCCGGTGACGGCGAGCGGCCCGTCGTAGGGATGCTCCAGGGAGAACGGCACGGCGTCGGCAACGCCGTCCACCAGCGCCGTCACCAGCGGGTCGTCGGCGTTGTAGACGGCCGTCGTACCGTCGCCCCAGATCCGGCGCTTCGCGGCGGCGTACGCCTCGAACGAGCCGTGCCAGTCGAGGTGGTCGGGCGCGAGGTTGAGGACCGCGCCCGCGGCGACCGCGAGCGTCGAGGTCCAGTACAGCTGGAAGCTCGACAGCTCGACGGCCAGCACCTCCGGCGGCCGCTCTGCCGTGACGACCTTGACCAGCGGCGTGCCGATGTTGCCCGCTGTCGCGCTGGTCCTGGTCCCCCGCGCGAGCATCGCGCCGAGCATCTCGGTCGTCGTCGTCTTGCCATTGGTGCCGGTGACGGCGTACCAGCGCTGGCCTGCCGGGCGCAGCCGCCAGGCGAGCTCGACCTCCCCCCAGACGGGCACGCGCTGCCTGGCCACGAACGGCTGGTCGGGCCGCCACCCCGGCGACACGACGACCAGCTCGGCCTCGACGTCGGGGTCGGCGTCGCCGGTCACCACGCGCGCCCCGAGCGCTTCGAGCGCGGCCGCCCGCGCACCGCCGTCGTGCCTGGTCTCCACGACGGTCACCCGCGCGCCCAGGCCGAGCAGCACCTCGGCCGCCGCGGCGCCGCTGACGCCGAGCCCGCAGACGGCGACAGGCAGCCCTCCCCAGCGCATCAGAGCGGGCTGTGGGACAGGAACTCGGCGTAGAACAGCCCGAGCCCGAACGCCACCGCGAGGCCGGCCACGATCCAGAACCGCACGATGACGGTGAACTCCGGCCACCCGGCGAGCTCGAAGTGGTGGTGGATCGGGGCCATGTTGAAGATGCGCCGGTGGAACGCCTTGAAGAACGCCACCTGCAGGATCACCGACAGCGTCTCGACGACGAACAGGCCGCCGAGGATGACGAGCAGCAGCTCCGTCCTCGACAGGATCGCGATGGTCGCGAGCGTGCCGCCGAGGGCGAGCGACCCGGTGTCGCCCATGAAGATCTTGGCCGGGGCGGCGTTCCACCAGAGGAAGCCGAAGCACGCGCCCATCGCCGCCGCCGCGAGGATCGCGAGGTCGAGCGGGTCGCGGGTGACGTAGCACGCGGCGGTGGCGTTCGGCTGCGAGCAGCCGTTGCCGAACTGCCAGAAGCAGATGACGACGTACGCCGCGAACACCATCGCCGACGAGCCGGTCGCGAGGCCGTCGAGGCCGTCGGTGAGGTTCACGCCGTTGGACGTCGCCGAGATCATGACGTAGGCCCAGATCACGAAGCCGACCGCGCCGAGGTGCAGCGACGTGTCGCGCACGAACGACACCGCGTCGATCGAGTGCTTCGGGTCGTCGTAGTGCAGCGCGAGGACGCCGAACACGACGGCGACGACGAGCTGGCCGGCGAGCTTGGCCTTGGAGTTGAGGCCGAGGCTGCGCTGCTTGCGGATCTTGATGACGTCATCGAGGAACCCGACGAGCCCGAGCCCGCTCATCACGAACAGCACGAGCAGCCCGGACGCGGTGAACCGTTCGGTGATGAGCCAGGCCGAGAGGTAGCCGAGGACCGCGGCGACGATGATGACGGTGCCGCCCATCGTCGGCGTACCGCGCTTGGTGTGGTGCGCCTCGGGGCCGTCGTCGCGGATCAGCTGGCCATACCCCTGCGCGCGGAAGATGCGGATCGCGAACGGCGTACCGACCAGCGACACGATCAGCGCGACCAGCGCGGCGAGCAGTACGGCCCTCAACGGCCTGCCTCCTCGTCGGGGGTGAGCGCGAGCGCGACGCGTTCGAGGCCGGCCGCGCGGGATGCCTTCACGAGTACCACGTCACCCGGTCGCAGCTGCGCGCGCAGCAGCTCCAGGGCCGCGTCCGCGTCGTCGACGAACGCCGCCTCCTCGCCCCACGACCCCTCCAGCGCCGCGCCCGCGTGGATGCCCTTCGCGTTCGGCCCGACGGCGACCAGCCGGCTCACGTCGAGGCGCACGCAGAGCCGCCCGATCTCGTCGTGCGCCTCCCACGCGGCGTCGCCGAGCTCGGCCATCTCGCCGAGCACCGCCCAGGTGCGGCCGCCGCCCCGGCCCGCGGCGGCCAGTGTCTTGAGGGCGGCACGCATCGAGTCGGGGTTGGCGTTGTAGGCGTCGTTGATGACGGTCACCCCGTCCGCCGTCTCGCGGACCTCCATCCGCCAGCGGCTGCGCGGGACGGCGTTCGACAGCGCGTCCGCGATCGTCTCCGTCGAGAGCCCCGCCCAGGCGCCGACGGCCGCAGCGGCGAGGGCGTTCGAGACGTTGTGCTCGCCGACGAGCCGCAGCGCGACGGCCGCTTCGCCGTCGGGCGTCACGAGCGTGAAGCGGCTGCGCCCCAGCGCATCCAGCGTGATCTCTGCGGCCCGGTAGTCGCCGCCGAACGTCACGACCCGGGCCGCGGTCGGCATCGCCATGACCAGCGGGTCGTCGGCGTTGAGGATGGCGAGCCCGTCCGGCGGCAGCGCGGTGAGCAGCTCGCCCTTCGCCGTGGCGATCGCCTCGCGGCTGCCGAACTCGCCGAGGTGCGCGACGCCGACGTTGAGGACGACGCCGACCTCGGGCGGTGCGACGCCGCAGAGCCAGGCGATGTGTCCGGTGCCGCGCGCGCTCATCTCCAGGACGAGGTACTCCGTCCCCGCGTCCGCGCGCAGGACCGTGAGCGGCAGGCCGAGCTCGTTGTTGAACGAGCCGACCGCGGCGACGGTCTCCCCGGCGCGTTCGAGCACCTGCGCGACCAGGTCCTTGGTCGAGGTCTTGCCGGTGGACCCGGTGATGCCGACGACCCGCGCCGGCAGCCGCGCGGCCGACCAGCAGGCGAGCGTGCCGAGAGCGGCGGCCGGGTCGGCGACGACGACGGCGGGGAGGCCGACCGGCCGCGTCGCGAGGACGCCGCCCGCGCCCGCCGCGACGGCGGCGTTGGCGTGGTCGTGGCCGTCGGCGCGTTCGCCCGGCAACGCGACGAAGAGGTCGCCCGGCCCGACACGGCGCGAGTCGATCGCGGCGCCGGTGACGACCTCGTCGCCTACCGCATCGGCGAGCCGGCCGCCGACGACCCGGGCGACCTCGGCCAGCGTCGTGGGGTTCACGACAGCGCCTCGGCCAGCACCAGCCGGTCGTCGAACGGCACCGTCACGCCCCCCGACTCCTGCCCCTGCTCGTGGCCCTTGCCGGCGACGACGATGACGTCGCCGGGACCGGCGGACGCGACCGCGACGCGAATCGCGGCGGCGCGGTCCGGCTCGACGATGTACGGCGTCGTACCGACGTCGCGGATGCCGCTCACCATCGCGTCGAGGATCGCGAGCGGGTCCTCGGAACGCGGGTTGTCCGACGTCGCGACGACGAGGTCCGCGCCGCGCGCGGCGGCGGCGCCCATCAACGGCCGCTTCGCCGCGTCGCGGTCGCCGCCGCAGCCGACGACGACGATCACGCGCCCGCTGGCGAACGGTCGCACCGCGGCCAGGACGGACGCGACCGAGTCCGGGGTGTGCGCGTAGTCGACGACGGCGAGGAACGGCTGCCCGCGGTCGATGCGTTCAAGCCGGCCCGGCACTCCCGGCAACGACTCGACGCCCGCGATCGCGGCGTCCGCGTCGATGCCGACGGAGACGAGCGCGGCGAGCGCGCCGAGCGCGTTCGCGACGTTGTACGCGGCCGGCAGGCGCAGCCGGACGTCACGAGCCAGGCCGGCCGCCACGACGCGGAACGTCACGCCGTCCGGCGACAGCGCCACGTCGTGCGCCTGCCAGTCGGCGAGCCGCGCGCCGGTCGCCGACGTCGTGACGACCGGCAGCCGCGAACGTTCGACCAGGCGGGCGCCGTACGGGTCGTCGACGTTGATCACGGCGACCTTCGCGCGCTCCGGCGTGAACAGCGCGGCCTTCGCCTTGAAGTACGACTCCATGTCGGCGTGGAAGTCGAGGTGGTCCTGGGAGAGGTTGGTGAAGATCGCGGCGGCGAACGTCGTGCCGTCGACGCGGCCGAGCGCGAGGCCGTGCGACGAGACCTCCATGCCGACGCCGGTGACGCCGCGTTCGCGCATCACCGCGAGCAGCGCCTGGAGGTCGGGCGCCTCGGGCGTGGTGTGGGCAGAGTCGAGGCGTTCGCCCGCGATGCGGGTCTCGACCGTGCCGATCAGGCCGGTCGTCCGGCCCGCCGCGGTCAGCCCGGCGTCGAGCAGGTAGCCGGTCGTGGTCTTGCCATTGGTGCCGGTGACGCCGATGACGTCCATCGCCGCGGAGGGGTCGCCGTAGACCCAGCGGGCCAGGTCGCCGAGGACCTTCCGCGGGTCAGGGACGACCAGGGTCGGCAACGCCTCCGAGTCGACGTCGGAGAGCATCGCGACGGCGCCCGCCGCGGCCGCCTGTGTCGCGAAGTCGGCGCCGTGCGCCCGCGACCCGGGGAGGGCGGCGTAGACGTCGCCAGGACGGACCTCGCGCGAATCGTGCGTGACGCCCGAGACGGAGACGTCCGGCGCCTCGGAACGCCAGCCGCGCAACGGTCGCGGCAGCTGACCGGCCGGGCGGGGCATGGCGGGCAACATCGATCCTCGCGTCGGGGTGCGGAGCGACCCCGAGGCTACCGCCGTCACGGAAAGCGCAGCCGCGACACCGGCGACGGCCGGCCCGTCGGGGGGACGTGCAGGGCGCCGAGCGAGAACCCCATGACCGTCCTGAACACCGGCGCGGCGACGAGGCCGCCGAAGATCGGGACCGGCTCGTCGAGGACCACCTCGACCACGAGACGGGGCGCGTCCGCGGGCGCGAAGCCGACGAACGACGCGACGTACCCTGCGTACCCGCGCCCGTCCGGGCGGACCTTGCGGGCGGTGCCCGTCTTGCCCGCGACGCGGTAGCCGTCGATCGCCGCCATCGGCGCGGTGCCGCCCTTGGACACGACGGCTTCGAGCATCGTCGTGACCTCGGATGCCGTCTTCGCCGACACGGCGCGGACCTTCTTGGGGGCGGCCGCGGGGTGCAGCCGGCCGGTGTTGTCGAGGCTGCCCTTGATCAGGCTCGGCTGGACGCGGACCCCGCCGTTGGCGACGGCGGCGTACGCCGACGCGACCTGGAGGCTGGTCGCCGCGACGCCCTGGCCGATCGGGATGGTGCCCATCGCCGTGCCCCACCAGTCCTCGGGGTGCGGCAGCAGTCCCGGGCTCTCGCCGGGGAACTTGATGCCGGTCCGCTCGCCGAGGCCGAACCTGCGCAGGTACTCGTAGATGCGGTCCTTGCCGAGCCGCTGCGCGATGCCGATCGTGCCGATGTTGCTCGACTCCGCGAGGACGCCGGTGAACGTCAGCGTCTCCGTACCGTGCGCGTGCGCGTCGGTGAACGTCTTGTCCGCGACCCGGATCGACGGCGGCACGACGACCGGCGTGTCCGGCCGCAGCAGCCCGGTCTCCAGCGCCGCGGCGGCGGTGATCACCTTGTTGACGCTGCCGGGCTCGTAGACCGTCGACAGGGCCGGGTTGCCGCGCAGGCTGGCGGGCGACTTCGCCGGGGCGTTCGGGTCGAACGACGGCGCCACGGCGAGCGCCAGGATCTCGCCGGTCTTGACGTCCATCACGACGATCTGCCCGCTCTTCGCGTGGGTCTTGGCGACCTGCTCGGCCAGCGTCTTCTCGGCGAACCACTGGATGTCGCGGTCGATCGTCAGCACCTGCGAGACCCCCGCGACCGGCGGGTCGACGCGGTGCGACCCCGCCGGGATCTGGCGGCCCTGGGTGTCCTCCTCGACCAGCTCCTCGCCCGGCTTGCCGGCGAGGTCGCGGTCGAGCGCGTACTCGATGCCGCCGAGCCCGTCGCCCTCGCGGCCGACGAAGCCGATCACGGCCGCGCCGAGGCCGTTGTTCGGGTAGACGCGGCGGCTCTCCGGCAGCGCGCCGACGCCGGGCAGCGCGGCCTTCATCACCGTGCGCGCGGTCTCCGGGTCGACGCCGCGCGCCAGGTACACGAACCGCGACTTGCGGGACAGGCGTTCGGTCAGGTCCTTCACCGTCGCCTTGAGGAACGGCGCCAGCGTCGCCGCGGTCCCCGCCGGGTCGATGACCAGCTTGGGGTCGGCGTAGACGGCGCGGGCGTCGACGTTCATGGCGAGCGGGCGCCCGTCGCGGTCGAGGATGCTGCCGCGCGTCGCCGCCAGCTCGACCTTGCGGAGGCGCTGCTGCTCGGCCTTGGCCGCGTACGTCGTCGACTCGAACCCCTGGAGCTGCACCAGCCGCCCGGCCAGCAACACGAGAACGAACGCGATCGCGAACAGCGCGTGCACCAGCCGCCGTCCCGTGTCGGCGCGGGCGTTGGGCCGCGGGGCCGGGCGGCGGGCGGCCGGCTTGCGCGGGGGGGGCTTGCGGGCCGCGGGCTTGCGGGCCGCGGGCTTGCGGGCCACGGGCTTGCGGGCCACGGGCTTGCGGGGGGCGGTCACGGCTTCGCCGTCGGGGTGGGCTTGGTCCGCGGCTTCGTCGCGGTCTTCGCCGAGGGCTGCACCGCGGTCGGCGCGGCGCTGACCTGAGCCGTGGGCGCGGGTGGCGGGGGCGGCGGCGCCGTTGCGGCGACGGGGTTGCCGAGAACGCGGCCGTCCGGCGCCAGGAACACCGGGTCCCCCGCCTGCACCAGACCGATCTTGGCAGCGCGGTCGGCGACCGCGGCCGGCGCCTCGAGGGCGGCGACCTGCTGGCGGAGCAGCTGCTCGCGTTCGGCGAGGGTGGCGGCGTTGCGGTCCAGGTCGTGGATCGTGAACGCGTCCTGCGCGACGACGGTGTTCAGCACCAGCAGGCCGACCAGGCCGACGCCGACGAGCAGCATCGAGAACAGCACGAACGGCGCCCGCGGCGCCCGCGACGGCACCGGGGCGACGACCCGCAGGGCCGGCCGCGATGCGCGGGCGGCCGGACGGCGCGCGGGGGCGGCCGCGCGGCGGGCCGGCGCCGGGCGGGCCGCGGCGGTCCTCGCCGGAGCGGCGACGGGGCTCACGCCGCCTCCCTGACGCGTTCGACGGCGCGGAGGCGGGCGGACGCGGCGCGCGGGTTCGCCTCGACCTCGGCCGCGGTCGGCGCCTCGGATCCCGAGACGAGGAGGCGGAGCTGCGGCTCGCGACCGCACACGCACACCGGCAGGTCGGGCGGGCAGACGCAGCCGCGCAGCCCGTCGGCGATGGCGCGCTTGACGATCCGGTCCTCGAGCGAGTGGTAGGCCAGCACGACCAGCCGCCCGCCGACGCGCAGCGCCGAGATCGCCGCCGGCATCGCCGCGGCCAGCGCGGCCAGCTCGCCGTTGACCTCGATCCGCAGCGCCTGGAACGTGCGCTTCGCCGGGTGGCCCCCGTGGCGCCGGGTCGCCGCCGGGATCGACTCGCGGACCGTCTCCGCCAGCGGCGCCGTGGTCGCCCAGGGCCGGCCGTCGACGATGGCGCGGGCGACGCGGCTGGCGAACCGTTCCTCGCCGTACTCCCGCAGGATCCGCGTCAGCGCGGCGACCGGGTAGGTGTTGACGACCTCGGCCGCGGTCGGGCCTGCGCTCTGGTCCATCCGCATGTCGAGGGGGGCGTCGTTGGCGTAGGAGAAGCCGCGTTCGGCCTCGTCCAGCTGCAGCGAGGAGACGCCGAGGTCGAACAGCACGCCGTCGACCCGTTCGACGCCGTTGGCGGCCAGCACGTCGGGGAGAGCGTCGTAGACGGCGTGGGCGAACGTCACCCGGTCGCCGTACGGCGCGAGCCGCGCGGCCGAGCGGGCCAGCGCCTCGGGGTCGCGGTCCAGCCCGATGACCCGGGTCCCGGGCGTCGCGTCCAGCAACGCCTCGGTGTGGCCGCCGAGCCCGAGCGTGGCGTCGACGAGGACGCCGCCGGGCGTCGCCGCGGGGGCGAGCAGCGCGACGCACCGATCCAGCAGGACCGGCACGTGGCTTCGGGGCTCGGACACGGTGGTTACGCGAGGACCTTGAGCGCGAGCTGCGTGACGCCGACGGCGCCCGCGGTGCAGGCGATGGCCATCGCGAAGAGCAGGGCGCTGGAGCGCAGCTCCGCGCCGAGCGACGGCTCGGCGGGGCGGGTGGGCGTGTAGTCCATCTCGACCGTTCTCTCTCCCGGGCTCGCGACCCGGGTCGTCAGTGCGTTCCGTCCTCCGCTGCTGTCAGGTCCCGCGCCCCGGGGCAGGGGAAGGTGCCCCGGGGCTCGAGACCTCACGGCAGCGTCTGTCCTGCCGCGGGAGCCCGTGGCTCCGCTCGCGTCACAGCACCCCCGGCATCACCTCGTCCGCCATGTCGGCGTAGCCGGGCTCCGCCTCGGCCAGCCAGGACTCCCAGGCCGCCGCGTCCCAGATCTCGACCCGGGTGTTGGCCCCGATGACGACGCAGTCCTTGGACAGGCCCGCGTACTCGCGCAGCTTCGGAGGGACGGTGATCCGGCCCTGCTTGTCCGGCAGCTCGTCCGACGCGCTGGCGAACAGCACCCGCCCGAACTCCCGGCCGGTCTTGACCGTGACGGGCGCGCTGCGCAGGCCCTCGGTGATCCGCGCCCACTCGTCGAGCGGGAACACGTACAGGCACCGCTCCTGGCCCTTGGTGATCACCAGGCCGGCGGCCAGCTCGTCGCGGAACTTCGCGGGCAGGATCAGCCGGCCCTTGTCGTCGAGCCGGGGCAGGTGGGTCCCGAGGAACACCGGCCCCACCTCCCGCCCGCTCGTACTCTCTCCACTGCGCGCCACTGTACTCCACTTCACCCCACGGTCAAGGCAATCGGCCCTTATCCGTGGCTACTTGAGGTCGTAAAACCGCAGGTCAGAGGCGGTGCAACGGGGTGGAGGGC
The DNA here is from genome assembly GCA_030840645.1 of Frankiaceae bacterium. Classification (GTDB taxonomy): domain Bacteria; phylum Actinomycetota; class Actinomycetes; order BP-191; family BP-191; genus BP-191. The sequence continues at coordinate 45,674 of JAVEEC010000077.1, read as the reverse complement.
GACCGCGGGCACATCTAGTGGCTCCGGCGACAGCGACCCCAAGATATGTACACCGCGTGACGGACCGGCTACATCCCGGTGGCCATACCGAACGTGGTGGTGCGAAGTGGAGCGGTTGTCCACCGGGCGTGTCGGGGGCTTGCGTGGCGACCCGGGGCCGGTCTATGTTCGAACATGTGTTCGAATCACAACGGAGGAACGATGGCGACGTACACGGTCACGCGAGTGCGCCGGGAGACGTCGGTGGACGGGTCGCACGAGCACATCGAGGGCATCTGCACCGACATGGGCATCCACTACACGCGGAAGGAGGTGTTCGACAGCATCTGCGGGGGCGACGTCTGGCTGACGGTGATCGGCGGGTTCACGGCCGAGATCTCGACCCAGTCGTTCTGCCCGGCGGCTCGGTGCCTGGCCGCGCCGTACCTGAAGACCAACCCGGACAGCACGCTGCTCGACAACCTCGAGAACCTGCCGCCGTGCTGAACCGGTAGGGCCGGGCGCGGAACGCCGCGCCCCGGGACTGCGGGCTCAGGGCCTCAGGGGCTCAGGGGTTCAGGGCTCAGGGGCCGCACGATTCAGGGACGCAGCACGCCGGCGACGGTGTGCCGCCAGGAGACGGGAAGGAGGCGGTTCCAGAACACCCGGTCCGCGGCGCGGGCCAGGTCGTCGGCGCGGCGCCACGGTAGGCGGCGGGCGAGGCCTGGGGCGCGGCCCCAGACGACGTACGACGCGGTGATCAGCAGCGTGTCCGCGAAGTCCGTCGTCGACAGGGCCACGCCGCGGTATCCGGCCGCGCGGGCCAGCGCGCCGAGGGAGTCCGGGGTGAAGACGTGCAGGTTCGCGGCCATCGACGCGACCTCCCAGAAGTCCTCCTCCGCCGTGAGCGGGCGGCGGAGGGCGGCGAGGAGGCCGCGGACGAGGACGCCGCCGTGCCGTTCGACGGTCGGGGTCGGCTCGGAGACGAGCACGACCGCGCCGCCGGGGCGGAGCACGCGCCGCCACTCCCCCAGCGCGCCGACGACGTCGGGGAGGTGATGGAGCACGCCCCGCGCCACCACGACGTCGAACGCCCTGTCGGCGAACGGCAGCCGCGCCGCGTCGGCCTGCGCGAGCGGTGCGGCACCGGCCGCGCGGGCGTTCGCCAGCATGCCCGCGGACAGGTCGGCGCCGGCGACGAACACGTCCGGCCGGGCCCGCCGCAGGCCGGCGGCGAGGTAGCCGGTGCCGCAGCCGGCGTCGAGGACGCGCTCGCCCGGGCGCAGCGCGCGGCCGAGCAGGGACTCGACGTCGCGCAGCGCCTGCCGCGCCGTGCGCCGGTCGTGGACGATCGCGAACCGCTCGTCGTAGTACCGGCACTCGTGGTCGTGGAACACCCGGTTGACGCCGACCGCGTCGAGCCCGGTGTCGACGTACGTCATGCCCGGTTCGCAGTCATGCGGCGGACACAGCCATGCGGCGGGACGCAGTCATGCCCGGTACACCGCGTGCACCCAGAGGTCGGTGAGGCCGTCGACCAGGCGCGCGGTCGGCAGCCCCTCGCCCCGCTGGGCGAGGGTGACGGTCTGCTCGACCATCGCGGCGAGCGCGGTCGCGGCCACGTCGACGTCCAGGTCCGCGCGGGCGAGCCCGGCCTCACCCGCGGCGACCAGCGCCGCGCGCACCCGGGCGACGAACTGGCTGCGGACCTCGCTCACCAGGTCGTGCAGCGCCGGCTCGGACGGCGCGGCCGCGAACCACACCTCGCGGATGTCCCTGTCCGCCTCGGAGAGGGCGACGAAGCCGCGGATGACCCGGCGGACGTCGTTCTCGACGTCGCCGCTGGTCCAGGGCTGCTCGGCGAGCCCGTACAGCTCGGCCGCGTGGCGGCGGACCAGCGCTTCGAGGATGGCCTCCTTGTTCGCGAAGTACGCGTAGTACGTCCCGTGGCCGACGCCGGCGGCGCGGCAGACGTCCTCGACGCGGGCGCGGTTCCAGGGGACCCCGGCGAACGCCGTGCGCGCGGCGTCGAGCAGCTTCGCGCGGGTGCGTTCCCCCCGCGTGGTCCGCCCTTCGGTCGTCACGGTCGCGCAGCATGCCACGACTCGCGGGCTTCCGGTGACTCCGACGTCGGTGTCGGGTTATCGTCGAGCCGACCCCTCCGAGGAAGCAGGGAGCGTCCATGTCACTGACGTTCGAGTGCGCCCGCTGCCGCCAGCCGTTCGCGGGCAAGCGGCTGATCATCGAACAGAACGCCACCGACGACTCCGGCTTCTCGACGCTGGTCGAGAAGTGCTGGACCCTCTGCCCGCCGTGCGCCGAGGCGATCATGGCGCTGGTCGGGGAGGTGTCCCCGTGGCAGGCGGACGGGCGGACGGTGATCCTGCCGGACGGCTTGGACGAGATGACGACCCGGCTGTTCGCGTATGCGCCGGGGCAGCGCACCGCAACCTGACGGCCACCCCAAGCGTTATCGGATCGCCGCGTTCTCACCTCTGCCGGGAACGCGGACGTCTGCCACACTCGTCAGACTGTCCGTGCAGACGATTCCGCACGTCCCCATAGGAGCATCGGTGGCCCGGCGTACCACGCGTACCACTGTCGACCTCGACACCCTCGCGACCGGCTTCGGCCGCATCCGGGCGAACGTCGAGCAGGTCATCGAAGGCAAGACCGAGGCGGTCCGCCTCGCGCTCGTCGTGCTGCTCGCCGAGGGCCACCTGCTGATCGAGGACGTACCCGGCGTCGGCAAGACGATGCTGGCGAAGGCGATCGCGCGGTCGATCGACTGCTCCGTCCGCCGGGTGCAGTTCACCCCGGACCTGCTGCCGAGCGACGTGACCGGCGTCTCGATCTTCAACCAGGAGCGCCAGGACTTCGAGTTCAAGCCCGGCGCGATCTTCGCGAACATCGTCGTCGGCGACGAGATCAACCGCGCCTCCCCCAAGACCCAGTCCGCCATGTTGGAGTGCATGGAGGAGCGGCAGGTCACGGTGGACGGCGTGACGTACGACCTCGGCCGGCCGTTCATGGTCATCGCGACGCAGAACCCGATCGAGCACGAGGGCACCTACCCACTGCCCGAGGCGCAGCGCGACCGCTTCACGGCCCGGCTCTCGATGGGCTACCCCGCCCCGAGCGCCGAGCTGGTGATGCTCGACACGCACGGCATGGGCGATCCGCTCGACTCGCTCGGCCCGGTGTCCGACGCGGAGACCGTCGCCGAGATGATCAACGCGACCCGCACCGTCCACGTCGCCGACGCCGTGAAGAAGTACGTGATCGACCTCGCGACCGCGACCAGGACCCACCCCGACCTGCGGCTCGGCGCCTCGCCGCGCGCGACGCTGCACCTGCTCCGCGCGGCCCGGGCGTACGCCGCCACCGACGGCCGAGACTACGTCCTCCCCGACGACGTGCAGGCCCTCGCGGAGCCGGTTCTCGCGCACCGCCTCCTGCCCACCGCGGAGGCGCAGATCGCGCGCCGCGACACCGAGCTCGTCGTCGCCGAGATCGTCGACCGCGTGCCGGTGCCGAACGCCGGGCGGTAGCCGTGCTGGAGCCGCTGCGCGGGCTCACTGTCCGAGGACGTTCGTTCGTCGCGGCGGGGCTCGCCTGCGGGCTCGGCGCGTTCGTCGTTGGGCAGCGCGCGGTCATGCAGATCGGCGTGTTCCTGATCGCGCTGCCGGTCCTCGCCGCGGTGTACGTCTCGCGCTCGCGGTACCGGCTCTCCTGCACCCGCGCGCTGGTGCCCGGGCGCCTCCCCGTCGCGCACACCGCGCAGGTCCGCCTGCACCTGGAGAACGTCTCCCGCCTCCCCACCTCGCTGCTCTACGTCGAGGACTCGCTGTCCTACACGCTCGGCGCCAAGCCGCGGTTCGTCCTCGACCGGGTCGAGGCGAGCGGCCGGCGCGAGGTCGGGTACGCCGTCCGCTCCGACGTGCGCGGGAAGTTCCGCGTCGGGCCGCTGACCATCCGGATGGCCGATCCGTTCGGGCTCTGCGAGCTGACGCGGTCGTTCTCCTCGGTCGACCACCTCGTCGTGACGCCGGTGATCTCCCCGCTGCCGAGCACCGGGCTCGGCGGCGAGTGGGCCGGCGGCGGCGACACGCAGGCGCGGCAGGTCGCGAGCGCCGGCGAGGACGACGCGTCGACCCGCGAGTACCGCCACGGCGACGACCTCCGCAAGGTGCACTGGAAGTCCACCGCGCGCACCGGCGAGCTGATGGTCCGCCGTGACGAGCAGCCGTGGCAGAGCCGTGCGACGCTGCTCCTCGACACGCGGTCGGGCGCGCACTACGGCGACGGGCCAGGCTCGTCGTTCGAGTGGAGCGTGTCCGCCGCCGCGTCGATCGGCGTCCACCTCGCGCGGCACGGCTACACGCTGCGGTTCATGACCGACAACGGCGTCGACCTCCAGGGCACGACGCTCTCCACCGCCGAGGCGACGCTGCTCGACCAGCTCGCGGTCGTGGAGCCGTCGACGCGTGGCTCGCTGCCGCTGACCGTTGCGCGGATGGGCCGCGGCGGCGGCGACGGCCTGATCGTCGCCGTCTGCGGGACGATCGACGCCGACACGGCGATGGCGCTCGGCCGGCTGCGGAACATGGCCGCCGCCTGCATCGCCGTCCTCGTGGACACGACGAGCTGGACGGCGCTCGGCCCGCGCGCGAAGGCCGAGACCGAGGCGGCGCTGGAGTCCGGCGCCGCACTGCTGCGCCAGGCCGGGTGGCGCGTCATCGTCGCGACGCACGGCACCACGCTCGCCTCCCTCTGGCCCCAGGTCGCGATGTCGAGGACGGGGGCGCTGCGATGACACGCCGTTCGCTGCTGCTGCCCGCCGCGATCGTGTCGGTCCTCGGCGCGATGACCGCGCTGACGCAGGTGTACGCGCGCCAGAGCTGGTTCGGCTCGGCGTTCCTGGCGGTGCTGGTGGCGTTCGGGGCGGGCTGGGTCGCGCGGCGCCTCGACGTGCCGGGGATCCTCGCGCCGGCGGTGTCGCTGCTCGCGCTGGTGGCGTTCCTCGGGATCGTCTTCCACCCGTCGACCACGCTGGCCGGCCTGCCCACCTCCGCGACGATGCGGGCGATCGGCGAGTCGCTGTCGCTCTCGATGCGCGACATCCAGGCCCTCGCGGCGCCCGCGTATCCGACGGCGGCGCTGCGGCTGCTCACCACGACCGGCGTGTTCCTCGTCGCGACGCTAGTGGACATCATGGTGTTCCGGCTGCGGCGGCCGGTCGCCGCGGGGACGCCGTTGCTCGCGCTCTACCTCGTACCGACGTCGATGACGAACCACGGGAACGCGTTCGCCTTCGTCCTCGCGGCAGTCGGCTACCTCGCGCTGCTGGTCGCCGAGGGGCGGGACCGCGCGCGCAGCTGGGGCCGCCGCCTCACCGGCATCGACGTCGTCGACGACGCCGCCGACGTGAGCCACGTCGCCCGCGTCGGGCGGCGCATCGGGACGGCGGCGGTCGGGTTGGCCCTCTGCGTGCCACTCGCCCTGCCGAGTGTCGGCGAGGGCATCGTCGGCAACGGCGGCGGCGGCTGGTTCGGCGGCGGCGGCGGGTCGAACACCGCGACCACCATCAACCCGATCGTCGAGATCCAGACCCGGCTGCGGGACAACCCGCGCACCGAGCTGCTGACCTACCGCACCGACGTCCGGCCGGACTACCTGCGGCTCACCCCGCTGAACGACTTCGACGGCCGGCAGTGGAACCTCGTGTCGCAGACCTCGTCCGACGGCGGCAACCGGGTCGGTGAGAAGCACACGATCCGGGCGCCCCGCGAGCTCGCCGGCGTGGCCCTCGTCGAGGGGCGCTACGACGTCAAGGTCGGCAGCCTCGCGGTCCGCTGGCTGCCGCTGCCGTACGCGCCGTCCGTCGTCGACGTCCAGGGCGACTGGTGGTACGAGCCGACCGGGCTCGCGGTGTTCTCCGCCACCAAGACCTCGCACAACGTCGAGTTCAGCGTCGTGTCCGAACGCCCCGACCCGACCGTCGAGCAGCTCCGCGCGCCAGGGACGATCCCGGACCGCATCAGCGAGACGTTCCTCACGGTGCCTGACCAGACCCCGGCGATCGCGCTCCAGGCGCTGGCAACGGCCGTCAAGGGCGCGACAAATCCCTACGACAAGGCGCTCGCCCTCCAGCGGTACTTCCGTACGACAGGTGGGTTCACCTACGACCTCGACGTGCCGCCGGGCAACGGCGACGACGCGTTGACGACGTTCCTGACCGAGAAGCGCGGGTACTGCGAGCAGTTCGCGGCGACGATGGCCTACCTCGCCCGGCTCGCCGACATCCCCGCCCGCGTCGTCGTCGGCTTCACGACCGGCCGGCCGCTGCCGGACGGCTCGTACGTCGTGACCAACTCCGACGCGCACGCGTGGCCGGAGCTGTACTTCCCGAACGTCGGCTGGGTCCGGTTCGAGCCGACCCCGCGGTCGGACAGCATCTCGACGCCGGGCTACAGCGTCGAGGGCACCGCGCCTGGCCCCGGCCCTGGCGGGCCGCCCGAGCCGCCCCCGACGCAGCAGCCGCCCACCGACCTCACCCGGGACCCGTCGAAGGGCGGGAACGAAGCGAACGAGAACCTGGACGACGGCACGGCGACGCCCCCCGCCCCGGCGCCCGCCGCGAAGCCGTTCCGCGTCCCCGTCGTGCCGCTCGCCCTGGCTCTCGCGCTGGTCGTGCTCGTCACGCCGTCGGTGGTCGCGTTCGGCACGCGCCGCCGCCGGTCCAGGGCGGCAGGCGACGCCGCGCGGATCCACGCGGCGTGGGACTCCCTCGCCGACGCGGCGGAGGACGCGGGGACGGGGCTGCGCGCCGCCGACTCGCCGCGGTCGGCGGCGCGGCGGCTGGTGGCGGAGGTGCCGTTGACCGGCTCGGCCGCCGCGGCGGCCGCCGACCTGGCGCGGGCCGAGGAACGCGCGCGCTACGCCCGCGTCGCGCCCTCGGCCGCGGAGGCCGCAGGGCTCGACGACGCCGTCCGGCTGGTCCGGCGAGCGCTGCTCGCGGCGCGGCCGCGACGGGCGCGGGTGCAGGCCATGGTGTTCCCCGCCTCGGCGGTGCGGCGGATCCTCGAAGCCGCGTCCCGGTCGAGCGCAGCCGTCGAACGCAGGCGGATCGCGTGGGTCACCCGCGTGGCGGCGTTGTTCAGGCGCCGGCGGGCTCGGACCGCGTAGGTCCGGTCGGCCCCCGCCGCGTTCTGTGCAGCCCACCCGCCCCTCTCGAGCGTGGTGATCTTCACAGAACGAGTCGGGCGGCGGCGGATCGGACCGTACGGTTTCGTAGATCCCCGCTAGCGGTCGCGGTCGTCGTAGCGACGGCGGAACCGCTCCTCGGCGCGGTCGCGCATCGACATCTTCGGGCCGGGCGCATTGCCGGACGACCGCCGGGCGCGGCGCGGGCGGGGGGCGTTGATGGGGGTGACGTTCGACTCCCCGCCGCTGAGCCGCTGGAGGCTGCGCGCGATCACCAGGCCCGCGGCGAGCATGAGCAGGAAGCCGGCGACGCCGACGAACACGTTGTGCAGGATCGCGCCGGCGACCAGCGCGCCGAGGCCGAGGACGAGCAGCGCCGCGAACCGCTTGATCCGCCGGGAGACGTGCGACTTGAGGTCGTGCGAGCGCACGGACGCGGCGAACTTCGGGTCGTCCGCGTACAACTGCCGCTCGATCTGGTCGAGCAGCCGCTGCTCGTGCTCGGAGAGCGGCACGTGGCGCTCCTGGTGCGGGATGCGAAAGGGCTCTGTCTCCGCAGGATACGTTCGCTCGGCGCGCGGCGAAAGCGGTAGCGGTGCGCCGGTATCGACCCGAGACGCGCTCACTCGCCCGGGCGGAGCTCGCCCGGGGGTGCGGAGGGCGGCGTACGCGGGTCGTCCTCGCCGCGAACGAGCGTCGCCGGGCGGACCGCGCCGGTGCCGAACCGGCGGACCGCCCGGTCGACCGCCTGCTCCGCCTCGCGCCACCCGGTCTCGGCGGCGCCGAGCTCGAGCTGGCGCGGGCGGCTCTCCGGCGCGACGAGCTGCTCGACGCGGACGCCGACCAGCCGGAGCGGGCGGCCGGCGATGTTCAGGGCGTCGTAGAGGGCCCGCGCGGTCGCGTAGATGACCTGGCCGACGTCGGTGGGCGCGGGCAGGGTCTTGGCGCGGGTGAGCGTCGTGAAGTCGGCGTACCGCACCTTGATCGCGACGGTCCGGCCGGCGTGGCCGCCGTCGCGCAGGCGCGCGGCGGTGCGCTCGGAGAGCCGGAGCAGCTCGCGGTGGATCGCCGCGGGGTCACCGATGTCCTTGGCGAACGTCTCCTCCGCCCCGATGCTCTTGTCCGGCTCGTGCGGGACGACGGAGCGTTCGTCCCGACCCCAGGCCAGGGCGTGCAGATGCGCGCCCGCGGCCGGGCCGAGGGCGTCCTGGAGCGCGGTCAGCGGCGTCGCGGCGAGGTCGCCGACCGTACGCAGGCCGAGCCGGACCAGCGTCTCCTCCGTACGCTCCCCCACGCCCCACAGCGCCGCGACGGGCAGCGGGTGCAGGAACTCCAGCAGCCCCGCCGCGGGCACGACGAGCAGGCCGTCCGGCTTGCAACGGGCGGAGGCGAGCTTGGCGACGAACTTCGTCGGCGCCACCCCGACCGAGCAGGTGATGCGCTGCTCGTCGAGGATCCTGGCGCGGATCAGCTCCCCGATCCGCGCGGGCGGGCCGAGGCGGCGGACCGCGCCCGAGACGTCGAGGAACGCCTCGTCGAGGGAGATCGGCTCGACGAGCGGTGTGACGGACCGGAACACCTCCATGACGGCTCGGGACGTGGCGGCGTACGCCTCGAAGTCGGGCGACACGATGACCGCGTCGGGACACAGGCGCCGGGCACGCGTCATGGGCATGGCGCTGTGCACGCCGAACGCGCGCGCCTCGTACGTCGCGCTGGTCACGACGCCACGGCCGCCGGCGCCGCCGACGATCACCGGTAGGCCGCGCAGGTCAGGGCGGCGGCGTACCTCGACGGACGCGTAGAACGCGTCCATGTCGACGTGCAGCACCGGGCAGCCGGTGTCGTCGCCGGGCGCGCCGGGCGGCGGCCCGGAGGGCGCGACACGACCGCGGCTCATCGCCGTTCTGCGCGGTCAGCCGGACCGGCGCGCGAGCACGTGCAGCTGCGTCGCGAGGTCGCGGTACGGGTCGCGGCCGGCGGCAGCGAGCTCGAGGCGGACGAGCGCCTCGAACGCGGCCGCGTCGGTGTCGAGCAGCGCCCCGGCCACCAGGTCGGTGAAGACGCGAACGCCGTGCACCTCCTCGGCAACCAGCCCCGCCGCGGCGAGCAGCGCGACGAGAGCCGTGCGGTCGAAGCGGCGGCGGGCGTTGTCGCCCGCGCCCCAGCGGCCGTCGGCGTCGTCGAGCGCGGCGGCGGCCTCGTCGAACCGGCCGGCGAGTGCGCGGGAGACGACGGCGGCGCTGCGGTTGGCGGCGACGACGCTGGCGAGCCCGCCGGGGCGGAGCGCGGCGGCGACCGTGGCGATGCCCGCGGCCGGCTCGTCGACGACTTCGAGGACGCTGTGGCAGAGCACGACGTCCACCCCACCCGGGCCCACGACGTCGACCAGGTCGCCGAGGTCGCCCTGGACGGCGGTGAGGTCGGCGCCCTCCTCGGCGGCGCGGCGTTCGAGGGAGGCGAGCGAGTCGGGCGAGGGGTCGACGACGGTGACCCGGTGCCCGAGCGCGGCGAGCGGCACCGCGAAGCCGCCCGTACCGCCGCCGGCGTCGAGGACGATGAGCGGCGCCGTGCTGAGGGCCGACATCGCGGTGGTGAGCGCGTCCCAGACGACGGCGGAACGGACCCGGCCCCAGTGGGTGAGGTAGGGGCGCGGCGCGGCCACGGCGGTCCTCCGGGGGCGGGTGGGACGGGCAGGCGCGGTCGGGCGGGCGCCCGGACGCGTCGCCGGAAGCGTAGTGCGTGACCGGCGCCGATGGCCGCGCCGAGCAGTACGGCGATCGCCAGGGCCGGCGGGAGAGCGAGCAGGACGAGGATGCCGAGAAGGCCGGCGAGCGGGCGGGCGACCGGGTACATCAGCCCACCCCGCGGTAGAGCAGCGGCTGGGCGCCGAGCTTGGTCTCGACGACGGCGAGGAAGGTCTCGGCGTCGCGCAGCAGGTCGTCGGCTTCGCGAGCGGTGACGGCGCCGGGGAGGCGGGCCTCGGCGTTGGCGCGCTTGCGGGCGCCGGCCGCGAAGAACGCGGCCCACTCACCGAGCTCGGGGGCGACCGTGGCGAGGAGGACCCAGGCGCTGAGCGGACGAACGCGGCGGGCGGGCGGCGGCTCGGGACGGGCCCGGGCACCGATGACGGCCGCTGCGGCACGCAGGGCGCTGAGGTGGGCGGCGGCGTACCGCTCGGCCGGTGCGGTCGCGGCGGTCGCGTCCGCGAGGCCGTCGCGGGCGAGGTCGATCAGGTGATCGCTCGACGTGGGCAGCCGCGGGACGCCGGTCGACCGCCGGCCGATGGGGATGGCGGGCGGTTTCGTGGGCGGCGCGACGGACGACGTGCCGGACGAGGTGGTGGCCGCAGGGAGGGACCGGACGCGGTCCGCAGTGGGGTCCGGGGCGGGCGTGAAGAGATCGGCGGCCGGGTGTGTCCTGGCCGGGGCCACGTGCCCCGAGGCGGCGCGGCCAGGGGTGGCATGGGCCGAGGCGGCGCGGCCAGGGATGGCGTCGCTCGGGGCGGGTGGCACGACGGCTCCTTCCTCCGCGTACGGCGGCCCGCCGTTCGGCGGGTCGGTCCGTCGGGGGAAGGCGACGGTTCGCGCCCGGGGGCGCCGTTGTGGCGGCACCGGTCCGGCGGGGCGCTTCCCCACGCCCGACCGGACCGGCGGCCCGGCCACCGGCACCGAGGGTCGAGTCCCGGTGCCGGGCGGCCGGGGTCTTCCGCCACGGCGGCCGGCGTTCGCGAGTAGCCGGCCGAGTGTCATTCGAACAGGTGTTCGAACACGACCAAGGTAACCCGCCCTACCGACACAGCGCAAGCCCCACGGCGGATCTGTGGACAGCGATGGTGCGCTGTGCACGATCGGCTTCGTCGCCGGGTCCGACCCCGTGGACAGGAGCAGGCTGCGGATCAGCCGAACGGCAGCCGGGCCGCCGACGTCCACGTGCCGCCCGGCGTGGCGCGGCCGACCCGGCCGCCGGCCTAGCAGAAGCCCCGCGCTGCGCACGCAGCCACACCGGCAGGACGGTCAGGGAGCCGGCGCCGGGACGCCGTGCCCGAGCGCGACGACATCGAAGACGGCGGCCACCGACCAGGGATACTCGAATGGTGCCCACCAGCCCGCTCGACGTCGCGGACCTCGGCGACCGCGTCCACAAGTCGCTCGAAGCGTTCCTCGGCCGGCAGGCCGCGACGCTCGACGCGATCGCGGAGGACCTCGGCCCGGTGGCCGACGCGCTGACCGGGTTCCTGCTCGACGGCGGCAAGCGGCTGCGGCCGGCGTTCTGTTACTGGGGGTGGCGCGGCGCGGGCGGCGCGGACACCGACGAGATCGTGACGGCCGCGTCCTGCCTCGAGCTGCTGCACGCCTGCGCGCTGATCCACGACGACGTGATGGACGGCAGCGACACCCGGCGCGGCAAGCCCGCGGTGCACCGCAGGTTCGCGATGCTGCACCGCGGCGAGGAGTGGCTCGGCGACGCGGAGTCGTTCGGGCGCAGTGCCGCGATCCTGCTCGGCGACCTCTGCCTCATCTGGGCCGACCAGATGTTCAACGAGTCGGGGCTGCCCGGCGACGCGCGGCTGCGCGCGGCGCCGACGTACGACGCGATGCGCGGCGAGCTGATGGCCGGGCAGTACCTCGACCTGCTCGAACAGGTGCTTGGCGGCCGCGACGTCGACCGCGCGCTGCGCGTCGCCCGCTACAAGAGCGCGAAGTACACGATCGAGCGCCCCCTCCACCTCGGCGGCATCCTCGCCGGAGCGACGCCGCAGGCGCTCGACGCGTACACGGCGTACGGCCTGCCGCTGGGCGAGGCGTTCCAGCTCAGGGACGACGTGCTCGGGGTGTTCGGCGACCCGGCGCAGACCGGCAAGCCGGCCGGTGACGACCTGCGCGAGGGGAAGCGGACGGTCCTCATCGCGACGGCCGTGACGCGCGCCAGCGCGGGCCAGGCCGCGGTGGTCCGGCGGCTGCTCGGCGACCCCGGCCTGGACGATGCCGGCGTCCAGCGGCTGCGGGAGGTCATCGCCGAGACCGGCGCGCTGGACCACGTCGAACGCCTCGTCGAGGAACGCACCGCCGAGGCCACCGCGGCACTGGCGGGCGCGCCGATCGAGGACGACGCGCGCGGCGTCCTCGCGGCACTCGCCCAGGCCGCCACGCGAAGGCGCGGCTAGAGCTTCCCGTCGAACGCCGCGTACAGGCCGCGGCCGCGGACCAGCCGCGCGAACGTCGCGTGGTTCTGGCGGTCGGTCTTGGTGCACGTCGCCGCCGTGCAGCCGTCGGCGAACGCGATGAACACCCGGCCCTTGCCGTCGATGACCATGTCGTTGAAGTCCAGCAGGTTGCGGTCCTTGTCGCAGGTCGTGCCGGCGGTGCAGATCGCGCCGACCTGCACGGGGTTGCCCGGCGTCAGGTCGTAGGTCTTCCAGGTCCTGCCGCGGTCGTACGTGTGCGCCGCGTAGAGGTGCCAGACGCCGGTGAACTTCGGGTCGCTCGCGTCGCCCGCGGTCGCCGTGCCGAGGAACGCCACGACCGCCCGGTCGCCGTCGCCCGCCACCGTGACGGGGAACCGCGAGTTCGCGATCTTGAACTCCCTGCCCAACGTCGCCGGCGCCGTCCAGGTCTTCCCCTTGTCGCGGCTCACGGCGACGGCGGCCGGACCGCCGGCGGAGATGCTGCCGCTGCCCCAGCCGACGTAGACCGTGCCGTCGGTCGCGACGCCGACGGAGCCGTGGCCGGCGTCGCCGTACCCGCTCCCGGGGACGAGCCGCAGCGTCCAGGTGAGGCTGTTGTCCTCGCTCACGGCGACGCCGACGGGATCCTTGCCGGCGAGGAGGTTCGGGCAGTACCGCGGCGGCAGGTAGAGGGTCCCGTCGCGGCCGGACTTGAGGTGGCCGAAGATCGCGCCGAGCTGGCACTGCGCGGTCGTGTACACGACGTTCGCGGCGAGGAACGTCGCGCCGCCGTCGACGCTCGGCGCGCACTTCGCCGACACGACGTCCTGGGCGCAGTAGTAGACGACGTTCGGGTACGTGTGCGGCACCGAGGCGAGCGGGCCGCCGGCGACGTACGGGCCGACGCCGATGCTCTGGTGGTCGAACGTCGAGCCGATGCCGCAGCCGAGCTTGGAGTCCTGCCACGTCTCGCCGCGGTCGTCGGTGTACGCCATCAAGCTGCACGCCGCCGCGAGCTGGGACACCCACGTGCGCCCGGTCACCGGGTCGGTCTTGAGCATCGGGTCGAGCGAGAACGCCGACGTCGTGTCGGACGCGACGTTGCGCCAGGTCGCGGTGCCCGCGCCCTTGCGGTCGAGGTTCGTGACGTTCAACGTCTCGAACAGCGCCTGGAACATCACGTCGCCGGTGCGCGGGTCCACGCCGATCGTCGGCTCCCCGGCGTCCTTGCCGAGCGGCGCGGGGGCGGCGTAGAGCCGGTACGCCGGGGCGGCGGGCGCGGGCTTCGCGGCGGATGCCGGCCCCACCGCGGCGAGCGCGGCGAGGCCGCACGAGGCGAGCGCGATCAGGGCACGGCGCACAGGGGTCTCCTCGGAGGGGCTCGCCACGAGTCGGCGCGGGCGGGGATGCCGACGCACACGGTCTTCGCCGCCGCGTCCCGCCACACCTTCCCGGCGGACGTGACCTAGGGTCGGAAGCGATGGCGACCACCGCGCGCGTGACCGGTCCTGCGGACCGGGTCGTCGTCGTGGGCGCGGGGCTCGGCGGGCTGTCCTGCGCCCTGCGGCTCGCGGGCGCGGGCCGCGACGTCACCGTCGTCGAGCGTGAGACCGTCCCCGGTGGCCGTGCCGGGGTCCTCGACATCGAGGGGTACCGGTTCGACACCGGCCCGACGGTACTGACGATGCCGGACCTGATCGCGGACGCGTTCGCGAGCGTCGGCGAGGACATGACCGACTGGCTGGAGCTGCGCCCGGTCGAGCCGGTGTACCGCGCGTTCTTCCCCGACGGCTCGACGCTCGACGTCCGCAGCGACACCGCCGCGATGGCCGAGGAGGTCGAACGCGTCTGCGGCCCGGACGAGGCGCGCGGCTACCTGCGCTGGGTGGCGTTCGTGTCGGCGCTGTACCGGCTGGAGATGACCGAGTTCATCGACCGCAACCACGACTCCCCCGTCGGCCTGCTCACGCCGAGCCTCGCGCGGCTCGCGGCACTCGGCGCGTTCCGCCGCCTCGCGCCGAAGGTCGGGCAGTACCTGCGGGACCCGCGGACCAGGCGGGTGCTGTCGTTCCAGTCGATGTACGCCGGGCTGTCGCCGTACGACGCCCTCGCCGTCTACGCCGTCATCGCGTACATGGACTCCGTCGCGGGCGTGCACTACCCCGTCGGCGGGATGCACGCGGTCCCCGCCGCGCTGGCGGGAGCGGCGGAGAAGCACGGCGTGACGTTCCGGTACGGCACCAGCGTCACGTCGGTCACCGTCGCCAACGGTCGCGCCACCGGCGTCCGCACGAGCGACGGCGACCACCTCCCCGCCGACGTCGTGGTCCTCAACCCCGACCTCCCTGTCGCGTACCGCGAGCTGCTGCCGCCGTCGGCGACGCCGCGCCGGGTGAAGCGGCTGGCCTACTCGCCGTCCTGCTTCCTGCTGCTCGCCGGGTCTCGGGCCACGTACTCGAAGGTCGCGCACCACAACCTGCACTTCGGTCGCGCGTGGCGGGAGACGTTCGACGACCTGATCCGGCACAAGCGGCTGATGGCCGACCCGTCGCTGCTCGTCACCGCGCCGCCGGGCGAGGGGACGTACGCGGTCCTCGTCCCGACCCCGAACCTCGACGCGGGCATCGACTGGCGGGTCATCGGCCCGCGGTACCGCGACGAGGTCGTCAACCACCTGGAACGCCTGGGGTACAGCGGTTTCGGCGACGGGATCGAGGTCGAGGACGTCACGACACCCGCGGACTGGCGGGCGCGCGGGATGGAGCGCGGGACGCCGTTCGCGGCGGCGCACACGTTCGGCCAGACCGGGCCGTTCCGCCCCGCGAACGTCGCGCCGAAGGTTGGCAACGTCGTCTTCACCGGCTCCGGCACGGTGCCGGGCGTCGGCGTCCCGATGGTGCTGATCTCCGGACGCCTCGCCGCCGAACGGGTCCTCCGCGCATGACGACGGACCTCGCCGCCGCGTACGCCGCATGCCGCCGCGTCAACGCGCGGTACGGCCGCACGTACTACCTCGCGACGCTGCTGCTGCCGCCGGAGAAGCGGCGGTACGTGCACGCGCTCTACGCGTTCGCGCGACTGACCGACGAGATCGTGGACGAGTTCTCCGGCGCGACGACCGAGCAGCGCGCGGCGACGCTCGCGGCATGGCGCGCGGCGTTCGAGCGCGACCTCGACAGCGGCGGCTCCGCCGACCCGGTCCGGCTCGCGGTCGTCGACACGGCGCGGCGGTGGGCGATCCCGCGCGAGCGCTTCACGGCGTTCCTCGACGCGATGGCCTCCGACCTCAGCGTCACCGAGTACAAGACCTACGACGACCTCGCGGCGTACATGCAGGGCAGCGCGGCCGTCATCGGCCGGCAGATGGTGCCGATCCTGGGGCCGCTGGACGACGCGGCGTACGCGTACGCCGACGACCTCGGCACCGGCTTCCAGCTCGCGAACTTCGTCCGCGACGTCGGCGAGGACCTGCGCCGCGGTCGCGTCTACCTGCCGCTGGAGGACCTCGACCTGTTCGACGTCACCCGCGAGGACCTGGCGCGCGGCGTGGTCGACGGGCGGGTCCGGCGGCTGCTGGCGTTCGAGACGGCGCGGGCCCGCGAGGTGCTGCGAGCCGCCGAGCCGGGCATCCGGCTCCTGCACCCGACGAGCCGCGACTGCGTCCGCACCGCGCTGACGTTGTACGGCGGCATCCTCGACGCCGTCGAGCGCGCGGACTACCGCGTCCTGGACCGCCGCGTCGCCGTGAGCCCCGCGCGCCGCGCCGCCGTCGCGCTGCCCGCGCTGGTCCGCGCCCGGCGCGCCCGCAGGAGTGCCTGAGGCGCTACCGGGTACGACCGCCTCCTGCGACAGGAGGAGGAACGCATGACGAGTCCGACCGAGACACCGCCGGGCGAGGGCTCGACCGGCATGGCGCTCTCCGAGCACGCGAACGACGCGAACTCCGGCCCGGTGAGCCCGAACCGCACGCCGATGATCGTCACGCTGGCCGCGCTCGGCGTGCTGCTCGCGCTGGTCCTCGCGGCGGTCGTCGCCGCCGTCGCCAGCCTGGCGCGCTAGCGTTCGCGGGCGTGCCGGTCGCCCGCGTCATCGCCGCGCTGCTCGCGGTGACCCTCGGGCTCGACGCGTTCGTCGTGTACGGCGCCACGGTCGACCACCCGGTCGGGGTGGTCGAGGCGGTCCGCCGTTTCCGCGCGGCGCCGTCGGCGACGGGCGGCGTGTACTTCTACGACACGGTGGGGTACGAGCGCGTCGACCGGCTCGGCATCCGCCGCGACTACCCGCGGGTCTCCGCGCGGATCGTCCGCCGCGACGGCTGCGCGGTACGCGAGGAGGTCGTGCTGCTCCGCGAGCACACCGAGACGTACACCTCGTGCAACGGCGTCCGCACCGGCTTCGGCACCCGGCTCACGTACTTCTTCGTGCCGTCGGTCACCGACCTCACCTGCGACGCCGGCGGCGCCTGCCGCGACGAGCGGCACGACGTGACCGCCAGCCTCGACGTCACGGACGAAGGCGCCGGCAACGCCGTCGTCGGCGGTGTGACGCTGCCCTGCCGGCGCGTGACGGTCACGACGCTGCTCAGCGGGTCCAACGCCGGCGGCGCGCGCCGCGAGCTCTGCGTCGACGCGGACGGGCTGGTCCTGACGGAGAGACGGTCGGTCGGCGTGGTGGCGCGGAGCGCGTTCGTCGGGCGGGTGGTGTACGCGGAGGAGGCGACGTTCACGTTGCGCTCGACCGTGCCGCTGCGCTAGCCGTAGCGCCGTCTTCGTCGGGACTCGCCATCACGCGTCAGGATGGGAGCCGGACACGTACGCGCGGCCGGCTCGACGACGTCTGGTAGGCGAGGTTATGACGAGAGCGCAGTACCTGCTGTGGGGCACCGCCGTAAGCGGGTCGGTGTTCCGCGGCGAGGGGTCCGATCGAGGGTGGGGGCATCTGCTGGCGGTCTGCGTGCTGTTCACGAGCCTGTCGGGGCTCCTCGCTGTTCAGCTCGGGCAGCACGGCCGGCGCGGACGGCTCCAGGCCGTCGTGCTCGGCGTCGTGGCAGGGGGCGTCCAGCTGGCGTGGAGCGCGAACAAGTTCGACCCAACCGTGGTCGCCGTAGGCGGCGCTGTGGTGACGGTGGTCGTCGCATCGGTTCTCAACGCGCGGCTGACGAGGACCCTCGCGGCGACGGGACACTCGGCCCGCGGCCCATCGCGTTCTGTGCAGCCCACCCGCCCCCCTTGAGCGTGGTGATCTTCACAGAACGAGTCGAGCGGGGGCGGTGCGCGGATCCCTGCTAGGGCGCGTCGCGGCCGCGCCAGCGGACCGGCGCGCGGCGGTGGGCGGCGAGGGCGTTGGCGGCGAGCCATGCCTGCGCGAACGGCGCCCCGGCCGCGGGCCAGACCGGCGCCCCGGACACCCAACGCCCGCCGGCGCTCGCGACGACCTGCGCGGCGTACGCCGCCTTGCCGGCACGCGTCCGCCACAACAGCACCGGCAGCAGCGCGGCAGCGAGCGACGCCACCTCCCGGACCGCGGATGGCCGGACCGTGGATGCGCTGCGGCGCAGGCCGTTCCACGCCTCACCGAGCGTCCCGTACATCGCCGTCGTGTAGAAGTCGGGCCCGAGCACGACGCGGACCGGCAGGCCGCGCGCCTTGACGCGGGCGGCCAGCGCGACGTCCTCGACGGTGGCGGTGACGTCGTGGCCACCTGCCGCGTCGTACGCGGACCGCCGGACCAGCAGGCACTGCCCCGACGCGAACGCCACCGCCGACGACGGGTCCGCGACGGCGTCGAGCGAGAGGCGCCGGGCCAGGCCGAGCCCGATCTCCGGCAGCAGCCAGGCCGTCGCGGGCGTAGGCGTCGCGACCCGCCCGAACGCGCTGACCAGCGCGGCCCCCGTCTCGTCCGCCTCGGCGAGCAGCCGGGCCAGCGCGTCCGGCGCCACGACGACATCGGCGTCCACGAACCACAGCCACTCGCCGCTCGTCGCGGCCGCGCCGAACGCGCACGCCGCCGCCTTGCCGGCGACACCGGGCTCGGGCGGCGGCGCGCGGACGACGCGGGCACCCGCCGTACGGGCGGCGTCCGCCGTCCCGTCGGTCGAGCCGTCGTCGACGACGACGACCTCCCTCACACCGTTCGCGAGCAGGGCGGTCACGCAGGCGCCGACCGACGCGGCCTCGTCGCGCGCCGCGACGACGGCGACGACGTCCTCGCGCGCGACCGGCCGCAGGACGCGGGGCGCGGTGTGCCTGGCGAAGCGGGCCATCCGGACGAGCACCGGCCGTACCTCCTGCCAGGATGGGGCGCATGGGCGATCGTACGGAGTCGTTCGACGCCTACCTCCGCGAATGGCGCGCCCTGCACCCCGCCAGGGACGGCGTCGCCACCCGCATCGCGGCGGCGTACCTCCGCATCCCCTACGCGCTCGCCGGGCCGCTCGTCCGCGTCTCCCCGAACGTCGTCACGCTCGCCGGGCTGCTCGCCGCCGTCGCGACGATCCCCGCGTACCGCGTCCGCGCGCTCGCCGCGTTGCTCGTCCTGACGGCAGGCGTCCTCGACTCCGTCGACGGCGCGGTCGCGCTGCGGCGCGGCCGGGTGACGACGTTCGGGGCGGTGTGGGACTCGACGGCCGACCGGCTCGCCGACGTCGCGCTGCTGGTCGGCCCGGCGCTGCACCGGCCGGGCGCGGCGTTCGCGGCGGCGGGCGCGGGGACGTTCCTGCTGGAGTACATCCGCGCGCGCTGCCAGGCAGTCGGCCTGACGGGCGAGCAGCGCGTCACGCCCGGGGAGCGGCCGACGCGGATCGTCGTTCTCGCCGTCGCGGCCGCGACCGGGTGGTGGACGTACGGCGCCTGGACGGTCGCCGCGCTCACCCTGGCCGGCGCCGCCCTGCTGCTGCGCGACGCCCGAGCCAGACCCACCACACCAGCGTCTGGGTGACCATCGCGAACCCGAACAGCAGATCCTCGACCGGGGCGCACGCGACCCGCGGACCGAGGACCGTGCGGTAGCCGGTGACGATGCCGCGGCAGGTGAGGACGCCGTTGACGACGAGCTGGAACGCGAGGATGACCGCGTACGAGACCCAGTAGGCCCGCGTCAGGAGGAGCCGGGTCCGCAGGACCGCGAGGTCGAGGACGACGGTCACGGCGACGCCGAGCAGCGCGAGCGCCGGGTACGTCACCCGTCGCCGCCGAGGATCCGGCGGACGGCCTCGTAGGTCAGCAGTGCGCAGGTCGGGACCACGACGAAGAACAGCAGCTCCTCGACCGGCAGGCGACCGGGCAGCAGTACGCCGAGGGTCTGGCGGGGGTCGTACGTCCAGTGCCGCCGCGCGATCGCCCAGACGTCCCACCCGCAGAACACCACGACCACCGGCAGCAACGACAGCAACCAGCGCCGAGGCCGGCGGTAGACCCGCGCGCCGAGGCACAGCTCCAGCGGCAGCGTCGCGAGGACGCAGGACGCGAGGAGGAGGAGGTACGACGCCTTCACCAGGGCACGCTAACGCGCGTCACCTAGACTCGTGAGTCGTGCACCGTCGTGACCTCCTCCGCGCCGCCCTGGTCGTCCCGCTCCTCGCCGCGTGCAACACGAAGTCGAAGGCGGCCCGCCCCACGCCGACCGGACTCGTTGCGCTCGAGGACATCGGCGGGTCCGCGGCGGTCGGGCTGCAGATCGGCGACGCCGAGGCGGAGCTGCTGCAGGGGACGTCGCGGTACGCGTTCGGACTAGTCGGGCCGGACGGCCCGCTCGCCGGCGCGCGCGCGACGGTGCACGTCGGCACCGACCCGGCCAAGCCGCCGACCGCGTCGGTAGCGGCCACCGAGCTGACCGACTCCGGGCTGACCGGGCGCGGGCTCTACGTCTCGACGGTGCCGTTCCCGACGGCGGGCCAGTACTTCGTCGCGATCGTCGCCGAGACCGACAAGGGCGCGTTCAAGGGCGGCACCCAGGTCAGCGTCCTCAAGACCTCGAAGTCGCCGGTGCCGGGCCAGCGGGTGCCCGTGGTCAAGACCCCGACGACGGCCGCGCCGATGGGCGCCGACCCGCTCTGCTCGCGCCGGCCGAAGGTCTGCGACATGCACCGGATCTCGCTGGACGCGGCGGTCAAGAACGGCCTGCCCACGGTCGTGGTGTTCGCCGCCCCGGCGTTCTGCCAGACCGAGCTCTGCGGCCCCGACGTCGAGATCGTCCAGGCGCTCGCGACCACCCACGCGGGCAAGGCGAACTTCATCCACGTCGAGGCGTACCGCGGCGCCACGCACCCCGGCAACGGCGTGATGGCGCCGGCGCTGGCGGCGTTCAAGTTCGAGAGCGAGCCGTGGCTCTACCTCCTCGACAAGAGCGGCGTCGTGAGCGACCGCATCTCGGGGGCGTTCGCGGCCAGCGAGGTGGTCTCACGCCTCGCCAAGCTGGGCGTGAGCTAGCCGGCCGGCGAACGCCCGCGCCGCCGCGCCCGGGTCCGCCGCCTCGGTGAGCGCCCGGACCACGACGACCCGCCTCGCGCCGCGCGCGAGCACGTCGTCCAGGTTGGCGAGGTCGATGCCGCCGATCGCGAACCACGGCTTGCGCGTGTCCAGCGACGTCGCGTACGAGACGAGGTCGAGCCCCGCGGCCGGGCGCCCCGGCTTGGTCGGCGTGGCCCAGGTAGGGCCCGCGCAGAAGTAGTCGACGGCACCGTCCGCCGCCGCGGCGGACGTCTCGGCCGGCGCGTGGGACGAGAGGCCGATCAGCATCTCGTCGCCGACGATCTCGCGCGCGGTCCCTGGTGGCAGGTCGCGCTGGCCCAGGTGCAGCACGTCGGCACCGACCGCGCGCGCCAGGTCGGCGCGGTCGTTGACGGCGAACAGGGCCCCGTGGCGTTCGGCGGCCGCCTTGACGACGTCGCAGAGCGCGATCTCGTCGCGCGCCTCCAGCCCCTTCTCCCGGAGCTGCACGACGTCGACGCCGTTCGGCAGGACCCGGTCGAGGAACTCCGCCAGGTCGGGCCGCGCGCCCACGCAGAGATACAGGCGGGCGGCAGCGAGCCGCTCGCGCAGCGCGTCAGCCACCGGCGACCGCGCGGACGATCTCCAGCACGTCGCCGTCGGCGAGCACCGTGCGCTCGGTCTCCGAGCGGAGCAGGGCGGTGCCGTTGCGCTCGACGACGACCCAGCCGACGCCGAGCCCGAGGTCGGCGAGCAACGCGGGCAGCGTCGTGCCTTCGGGTAGGGCGCGGTCGGCGCCGTTGACCCGGACATCCATCAGAAGCCCAGCGCCTGGGCGCGGCGCTTGACCTCGGTGCCGCGGTTCTCGCGCAGCGCCTGGATCGGCGAGCCCGGCAGGTCGTCGTCGGTGAACAGCCAGCGGATCGCCTCGTCGTCGCCGAACCTCGCGTCGCGCAGCAGCGTGATCACGCCGGGCAGGTGCTTGACGATCCCGCCCTCCTGCACGAACGCCGCGGGGATCGTCAACGGCACCCCCTCGCCGTTGCGCGCGCCGAGCAGCTTCCCCTCGCGCAGGTACTGGCGCACCTTGGTCACCTCGACGCCGAGCGCCTCGGCGACGTCGGGCACGGTGGCCCACTCGACAGTTCCTGGTTCCGTCACGGCTCCTATCCTGCCGTGCCGCGCGACCTTTGCCCCGGCACGCCGTCATCGGTATGGCCCGTTCCCTACCGAGGAGGTCCCCCGCATGAAGCCTGCCCGGGCGTTGGCTCGGCTCTCCCTCGCCGCGGCGTTGCTCGTCGTCGCGACGCCGTCCCCGTCGTTCGCCGCCGGTCCGCCGGTGACCGACTACACCCTCACGGTCGACGGCCAGACCGCGACCGGGCGTGCCGTGCTGCCGACCGGCAGCCCGACCGTGCTCGTGGTGTTCTGCCACGGCTTCGGGGGCGCCGCCAACAACTTCGACGGCTACCTCGCGGACGCGTCCAACCGCGGGTACGCGGGCGTCTCGATGGACTACCGCGGCGCCCAGGGCGCGTGGAAGGTACGGACCGGCTGGCGCGACACCGTCGCCGCGACGCAGGACATGAAGGCGCGCTACCCGAGCATCACCACCACGATCATCTGGGGGATCAGCATGGGCGGCGAGGTCAGCGGCCTCTCGGTCGCGTACGCGCCGCCGGGCACGTACCAGTACTGGGTCGAGGACGCCGGCGTGGAGAACCTGGTCGAGGAGTGGGCGACGGTCCCGGGCTTCCAGGGCGCGATCCAGGCCGAGACCGGCGGGACGCCCGCGGACGTGCCGCAGGCGTACGTCGACCGCTCGCCGATCGCCCAGGTCGCGGGCATCGCGGCGCAGGGGCTGCGGCGCGCGTTCGTCAACCACGCGGCCGGCGACACGGTCGTCACGCCGACCCAGGCGCAGGAGATGTCGGCCGCACTGGTCGCCGCGCGGGTGCCGGTGAGCACGTACACCTGGGCCGGCACGGGCCACGTCGGCGGCTGGGGGTACCAGGAGGTCGTGGAGAAGGCGCAGGGCCTGCCGGACTGGCCCGCGCCGCTGGTGGAGGGCGTGATCGGGCCGACGGGGTTCGTGCCGCAGACCAGCTCTCCCGTCTAACCGCTTTGCCCGGGGTGCACCCTCGCGCCTAGGGTGCGCGGCGTGTACCCCGGGTCGCTCGTCCGCCTCCGCGCGCCGGAGGCCGCTGACGCCGACGCGTTCTACGAGTGGTTCAACGACGCCGAGGTGACCGCCGGGCTCGGCGTGCGGTACCCGCTGTCGCTGGCGACCGAGCGCGAGTGGGTCGAGCGCAACGGCGTGGCGTCGTACGGGAGTGCGCACTTCGCCGTCGAGACCCTCGACGGGGTGCTGCTCGGGTCGTGCGGGTTGTTCAACACCGCCGTGCCGGAGAACCGTTCCGCCGAGCTCGGCATCACGATCGGCAACAAGGCGTACTGGGGCCGCGGCTACGGCACCGACACCGTGCGGACGCTCTGCCGGTTCGGGTTCGAGGAGATGAACCTGCACCGGATCGAGCTGCTCGTCTTCGCCCACCACGCCCGCGCCCGGCGGGCGTACGAGAAGGCCGGCTTCGTGGTCGAGGCCGTCGCGCGCGAGGCGCACTGGGGCGACGGCCGCTGGTACGACGACGTGTACATGGCGCTGTTCGCGGACGGCGCGCGATGACGCTCGTACGGCTGCGGGCCATGGAGCCCGGCGACGCCGAGGCGCAGTGGTCGTGGCTGAACGATCCGGCGGTCGCGCGCTACCCGATCTCCCGCGCCGCCGTCGCGGGGCGGCTCGCGGGCGCGGCGACGATGTCGTTCGCGAACCCGCGCTTCTCGGTCGAGCGGGTGGCCGACGGCGCCGTCGTCGGCTACGCCGTCCTGCGCGACGTCACGCCGGAGAGCCGCAACGCCGAGCTCGACCTGTTGGTCGGCTCGCCGGGGTCGGTCGAGGAGCTCGGCGCGGACGCGGCGCGGGCGGCCTGCCGGTTCGCGTTCGACGCCATCGGCCTGCACCGCGTGTCGGTCTGGGTCCGCGCCGACGACGCCGTCGCGTTGCGCGCGTACGACGATGCCGGGTTCGTCCGCGAGGGGGTCGCGCACGACCGGCTGTACCGGGGCGGCCGCTGGCACGACACCGTCCTGCTCGGCCGGCTCGCGACCGACCCCGCCTGACCGCGGGCGCACCCGTACTGCTGCGCGCACACGCTGCTGTGGGCAACGCCGCCTGTGGACAGCGCGCATCCACAGGCGGCGTGCTGCTTACGGTGGCGGGATGCCGTACCGGACCTCGCCGCCCCTCGCGTGGTGGCTCGGCGCCCGGCGCGAGGCGATCGACGCGCTGCGTGCCGTGCACGCCGCCGTCGGGCCGTCGGGGGGCGTCGGGCGGCCGTTGGCCCAGGCGTACGTCATCCGCGTCGTCGCGGAGTTCCAGGCGTTCGCCCGCGACCTGCACGACCTCGGCGCCGAGTTGCTGGTCACCCTCGCCGACCTGCCGCCGCGACCCCGCTACCTACTGACGAACGCGGCCACGGCGAACCGGCTCCTCGACCGCGGCAACGCCGACCTGCGCTGCCTTGTCCATGACTTCGGCCGGATCGGGATCGATGCGCTCGGCCGGCAGCTGGTGTCGGCGAACCCGAGGTGGGCCGGCGGGCGTGACCGGCGGGGCGACCGCGCCCTCTACGGCGACCTGCTGGAGCTGCGGAACTGCCTCGCGCACGGGAACGAGCGCCAGCTCGAGCGGCTGCGCGCGCGGGGTGTCGAGGACACGATCGTGTGGGCGCGTGCGCGCCTCCCGGCGTTGAACCGCCTCGCCCGCACGCTCGACCGAATACTTTGGGAGACCCTGGTCGAGATCTACCGGAAGGAGCCCTGGTGAGCCGCCCGAAGAAGCTCCGCGTCGGCACCCCGGTGGTGGTGCCCTGGGGCGCCAGCAAGTCGTTCCCCGGCAAGATCGTGTTTCTGTGGGGTGATCCTCCGGAACACGTGCACATCGAGTTCTGGTTCAACGGCGAACCCCGGCGGCTCATGGTGCCGGTGGACTGGGTCGAGGTCGCCTGACCTAGGGCGTGTCTCCCAATCGGCGATCGTCGCGAGCGGCGTCCAGGTCGGTGCATCGCCAGGCGGAGGAGGGGTCGAGAGCAGCGCTCTCGGCGCCGACGACAACGCCGCGAGGCGCCGTGCTGGACGTCGCGCAGCAGATCAGCGGATTGGAAGACACGCCCTAGAGCCGCGTGGCGCCCGCGTAGCCGTCGCGGCCCATGCTGCGGAAGCCGACCACGTCACCGCTGTGCGGGGCGGCGATGTACTGGCCGCCGCCGACGTAGATGCCGACGTGGTGGATCGGGCTGCCGAAGAACACCAGGTCGCCCGGCTGCAGCTCGTCGCGCGAGACGTGGGTGCCGTAGCCGTACTGGGCGCGGCTGGAGTGCGGCAGCGAGACGCCGGCCTTGCCCCAGACCCACATCATCAGGCCGGAGCAGTCGAAGGAGTTCGGGCCGGCCGAGCCCCAGTGGTACGGCTTGCCGAGCTGGCGGTACGCCTCGGCGACAGCCACGGACGCGCGGCCCGAGGCCGGGCCGCTGTACCGGGCGCGGCTGGTGGAGCGGGTCGCGCGGGCCCGTCGGGCGGCGTCGGCCTCGCGGGCGGCGCGCGCGGCCCGGGCGGCGCGGGTCTCGACGATGTCGAGCAGCCGCTGCTGGCGCGCCAGCTTGCTCTCGACCTCGTGCTTGAGCGTCGCCATGCGGCGTTCGACGGCCCGGGTCGCCTCGACGGCGGCGCGGGCGGCGTCCTGCTGCGCCTTGAACTTGCGGGCGGCGGCCTTGAGCTGGCGGAGCTGGCCGGCCTGGTCACGCGCGATCTGGTCGAGCGCGGTCGCCTGGTCGAGGAACGTGTTGGGGTTCGACGTCGAGAGCAGCGTCACGAACGAGTCCATGCCGCCGGACTGGTACGCGGCCGACGCGAAGCCGCCCATCTTGGCGCGCAGCGCCGTCAGCTCGCGCTCGGCCCGGCGGACCTTCGCCTGGACGTTCGCGGCGGTGCGCTGGGCGGTCGCGAGGTCGATGCGCGCCTGGTCGTAGTCCTCGACCGCGGCGTCGACCTCGGCGTCGATGCGCGTCAGCTCGCGGCGGGCGGCCGCCGGGGAGATGTGGGGGTCGGCGGACGCCGTTCCGACAGGAACGACCACGAACCCGACCAGCGCGAGCAGCAGCGCGGCCAGGGCGCCGGTGCGGCGGGACACGCGCGACGCGCCGGACCCGCGGGACGCGCGGCGGGCAGCGGGCCCGATGTTTCCGGTCACGTTGTCGTTGCTGGGGGTGGTGCCGGACGTGATGCGGGGGGTCGCCAAGACGGCGGCTCTCCATTCTTCCAGTTCCGCCTACCGGGTGAGCTGACGGGTTCGGGCCGGAAGGAGGCCCTACGGGCGGCGCGGTGCGTCACGCGCGGCGTCGTGCAGTGCTGCGCGTGGCGGCGTGCGGGCGCCCGATTCACCCCGAGGAACGTGGTTCCCCGGCTCCTGGGCACGCGTCATGGACGCGCCCCTGGGACTCGGCGGTGTTCCGTACCGCACCCGGACTGGGAGCAGGTCGTACAGAACGGGTCGAAGGCTATCGAGTCCCTGCCACCGGGATCAAGCGCCGCGACGTCCGTTGGACGCCGGGATGTCACCCGGCGGTGACCGTCCTGCCTTCGTGCCCAGCCTAACGCCTGTGCGCCCGCCGGGTGACGGCGGGCCCGTTACGTCGGACCGGTGAACGGAGGGACGGGCCCAGGACCGGCGGGCCGCGTCATGCGCAGCGGGGGTACGACGCCCGCGTCGGCGAGCACCGCGAGGGCACGTTGCGCGTCGGGGTCCAGGGAGATGAGCCCGGCGTCTGGACCGGGGCCCGGGTCGCCGGCCGGGGTCCGTACGGCGTCCGGCGGGCCGCCGAGCATGACGCTCACCACGCAGTCGGCGCAAGCGGCGCCGCGAACGGTGCAGGTGTCGCAGTCGATGACGCAGCCGGAGTGGTCCGGCAGTGCGCGCAGCGGTGCGCGCAGGAAGTCGCTGGTCACGGTGCCTCCAGGTGGAGTCGGCGTCTGTGACCACCGTAGGAGGGGGGTGTGACAGAAAATCGCGGAGCCGCCCGGACCCGCGTTGTGCCGGATCGTCGGGCGGGCGGTCAGCGGCCGAGGAGGGCCAGCAGGGTGACGGAGGGGACGGCCACCGCGCCGGAGCGCGTCGCCGCGTCCGCGACCTCCTTGTCGGCGGAGACGACCACGATCGGGCGGCCCGGCGGCTCGGCCGCGACGAACGTCGCGATCGCCTCGTCCGCCGTACGCCCGCTGGGGGTGAAGTGGACGCGGACCTGGCGGGTGCCGAGGCCGCTCACCGGCGCGATCGAGGCGCCGTCGAACACGCAGGTGATCTCGGCGCCGGTCCTGGCGGCGAGGGCACGCAGGCTGGCGACCAGCCGGGACCGCTGCTCCTCCAGGGAGAGCGACGGGTAGCCGGTCTTGGTGACGTTGTAGCCGTCGACGACGAGGTGCACGGTCGGTACGGCGAGCAGGGCGTCGAGGTACGCCGCGTCGCCGGGCCCGAGGCCGCGGGCCGTGGCGGGCGCCGCGCCGGCGTCCGAGGGGATCAGGTCGCCGGGGCGTTCGGTGGTGGGCGGCAGGGCCAGCTCGCGGCGCAGCCCGGCGGCACCGTTGATGACGGCGTCGAGCAGCAGCCGGAGGCGGACGACGTCCCCGGTGCGCCCCTCGCGGGCCGACCGCTTCGCGGTCTCGACCTGCGTCTCCAGCTCGGCGATCCGGGTACGGAGCCTGCGGGCCTGCGCCTCGGCGGTGGCCGTGTCGCGGTCGACCGCGACCCGCACGTCCGCGAGCGTGCGTTCCGCGGCGGCGGCGGCCTGCTCGGCGCGCCGGGCGGTGTCGCCCGCGACGCGGGCGGCGCGCCGGGCGGCGTCCAGCTCGGCCTTGAGCTGCCCGATCTCGGCGCGGAGCCGGTCCTGCTCGGCCTTCGCGGCCCGGCGGGCGTCGCGGGCCTCGGCGCGGAGACGTTCGGCCTCGGCGGCCTCCTCCCCCGCCCGCACGGCCGAGGCGTCGTCGGCGAGGCGGGCGGCGGCGGCGGCGACCAGAGCCTCCCAGCCGTCTGCGCGGAGCAGGTACGCGAGCGCCGCGACCTCGGCCGGGTCGGCGGCGGCGGGCACCCCGCCGGACTCGACGGCGTCGCCGAGCTCGGGGTGCGCGAGCCGGGCGACGGTCGCCACGACCTGCCGGAACGCCGGGATCGCCTCCAGCGCGGTCGCGAGCGCCGGCCCCGCCAGCTTGGCGCGCTTCGCCGGGGTGAACGCCGCGAACCGCTTCAGCTGCGGCGGCAGCTCGGCCGGGTCGATCGAGCCGAGCGCGGTGGCGGCGTAGGAGAGGACGCGCTGCCGCGCGGCGTCGGGGAGGTGGACGGCGTTCACACGACCCCCGCCCCGCGCAGCGCCGCGACCTCGTCCGGGGCGCAGCCGAGCGACGCGAGAACGGCGTCCGTGTCCGCCCCCAGCGCCGACGCAGGCGCGCCGACGCGGCCCGGCGTCGCGGCGAGGCGCGGCACCACGCCGACCTGGGCGAACGGCGTCCCGTCGGCTAGCGGGTGCGTCGTCACCATGCCGCGCGCGCGGACCTGGGGGTCGGCGTAGGCCTCCGCGAGGTCGTTGACCGGCCCGACGCAGCAGTCCGCGGGGATCAGGACCGCGAGCCAGTCGTCGCGCGACCGGGTCGCGAAGACCGCCTCGAACCGCGCACGCAGCTCCCCTTGGCGCGCGGGGTCGAGGTGCCAGCCGACCAGGTCGGGGACGTCGAGGGCGGCACAGAGCGCGGCGAAGAACTGCGGCTCCAACGCGCCCACCGTGAGGTGGCGCCCGTCGGCGCAGCGGTAGACGCCGTAGCAGGCCAGGGCGCCGTTCAACGTCTCCGTCCCGACCCCCGGCGGCACACCGGTCGCGGCGAACGCCCCCGCCGCGAGCGTCTGCCACGACAGCACGCCGTCGGTCATCGACACGTCGCAGAACTGCCCCGTACCCGTCGCGTCGCGCACGCGCAGCGCGGTGAGGATCGCGACGGCTGCCATCAGGCCGCCACCGCCGAGGTCACCGATCTGCAGGCCCGGCTGCCAGGGACCGGTGTCGGGGTGGCCGCTGAAGGACAGCGCGCCGGCGTACCCGAGGTAGTTGATGTCATGCCCGGCGCGTCGGGCGTACGGACCGTCCGCGCCGTACCCGGAGATCGCGGCGTAGACCAGCCGCTCGTTTTCTCTCGACAGCACCTCCCATCCCACGCCGAGCCGGTCCATGACCCCCGGCCGGAACGACTCGACGAGCACGTCCGCGTCTCGGACGAGCCGGACGAGCAGATCACGCCCCTGTGACAGAGCGAGGTTGAGGGTGAGCGAGCGCTTGCCGCGGTTGAGGGCGAGGTGCATCGCGCCCTCGCCGGTGGCGGCGTACGGCGGCATCCAGCGCAGGTAGTCGCCCTTGCCGGGCTCCTCGACCTTGAGCACGTCGGCGCCGAGGTCCGCGAGCAGCAGCGTGCAGTACCCGCCCGGGAGGAGGCGGGAGAGGTCGAGCACGCGAAGGCCGGCGAGCGGCGGGGCGGGTGGCGCCGGCGGGGCGGCTGGCGTCGGCGGGACGGCCGGCGGGGTGGGCTGGCCCTCCGCGGGGACCGTCACGGGGCCGGACCGTCGAGGCGAGGCACCAGCTCCACCTGGTCCACCGCGCCGCACCACCGGCAGGTGACGTGCTCGACCGCGTCGCCGAGGACCTCCGACTCCTCCACGACGGGTACGCCGGCGAGGTCGGCGTGCACGTACTCGCGCAGCCGCCGGGTCCTGACGACGTCGAAGCGCGTGAGGTTGCCGCAGGCCGTACAACGCCAGCGGGTGTCATTCGTGGGGGGCGCGACGGGCACGCACCGAGCCTACTTGCGGCCCCACACGAGGGCGGCATCGGCGATGATGCACCCGTGCAGACCCAGGAGGCCGCGGCCGAACGACTCTCCGCGTTCGTCGGCATCGTCGCGACGGCGTGGGACGGCTCGTTCGGGCACGACGCCGTTCGGCTCGAGACGGGCCAGGACCACGACGTGCTGGTCGTGGGGACGGAGGCGGTGTTCCGGTTCCCGCGAACGCAGCGTGCGCTTGACACGCTCCCCCGTGAGGTCGCCGCGCTCGGCGCGCTGACCGGCCTGTCCATCGGCGTGGTGCTGCCGGACGTGATCCTCGACCGGTCGAACGACGCGCTCGGCCGGGCGTTCACGGGGCACCGGTACCTGCAGGGCGAGCCGCTGCCGCGCGGGTCGGTGGACGCGGTGGGGCCGATGGCGTTCCGGTTCGCGATGGAGCTGGCACGCGTCCTCGACGCGCTCGCCGGGGCCGACGTCACGCCGGCGCTCGCCGAGGCGCTCACCAGCGCGCCGGTCCGCGCGGACTTCCCGGCGTTCGCGGACGCCGTACGCGAGCGGCTCGCGCCCCGCATGTCCTCCGACGGCCGCGCCCGCGCCGAGGGCGAGCTGGCGGCGGTCCTGGCTCTGGCGCCGCCGGACCGGCCGAGCATCGTCCACGGCGACTTCGGCGGAACGAACCTGCGCTGGGACGCCGACGCGACCCGCCTCACCGGCGTCCTGGACTGGGGCCAGGCGCACGTCGGGGACCCGGCGTACGACATCGCGTCGATCGGCGCGACGTACGGCTGGGACCTCGCCGCCACCGTCCACGCGACGACCGAACGCGACGACCCTGGGCTGCTCGACCGGGCGCGGGCCTACGCGGGGACGTTCGCGCTGCAGGAGGCGCTGGCCGGCGTGGTCGACGGCGACGAGGTCGCCGCGCGGCGCGGGCTCAAGGCGTACGCGTGATCACGACCCGCCGCTCGTACCCCCACGCGCGGTGGGCGCGCAGGGACCTGCGCTGGGTGACGGCGTACCTGCTGCTGCTGGTCTTCGCCGTCCCCGTACGAGAGCTGCTCTACGTCGCCGCCGCGATTCCGGTCGGCCTGGCCGCGTTCCTCGGGGTCCGCGCGATGGTGCGGCGCAGGCGGTGGCGGCGCGACGGGCCGCCGGAGTTCTGGGCGGACAAGATCAGATAGGGCGGCGGCCCGGCTCCGGCGGCGAGGCACCGTCAGGCGAACGCCTTCTCCAGCCCGGCCAGGCCCTCGTCCAGACCGTTCAGCAGGCGCTGCATGTGCGGCAGGCTGGCGCGGCAGCCGGTGAGGCCGAAGTAGGCGCGGCCCGCGTACGTCGTCACGGTGATGTTCAGCGCCTGGCCGGCCACCGGAATCGACAGCGGGTACATGCCGTCGAGGCGGGAACCGTTCCAGTACAGCGTCTCGCGCGGTCCCGGGACGTTCGAGATGACGAGGTTGAACGCCGGCCGCACGTAGCGGTGCGAGCCGAGCGCCGTGTTGACCAGCATCGGCGCCATGACGGCGCCGGACAGCGCCGTGACCTGGAGCTGGCTCAGGCCGGCGAGTGACTCCTTCGCCTTGCGGGTCGAGGCGCGGATCGCGAGCAGGCGCTGCTCCGGGTCGGCCAGGTCGGTGGCGAGGCTCGCGAGGATCGCGCCGACCGCGTTGCCCCCGCCCTCGTCGTCGCTGGTCCGCAGCGACACCGGCGTCATCGCCACGAGCGGCGCGTCCGGCAGCGCGTCCTCGCTGATCAGGTACTCGCGCAACGCCGCCGCGCACATCGCGAGGACCACGTCGTTGACGGTCGCGCCGGCGGCCTTGCCGACGGCCTTGATCCGGGCCAGCTCCCAGTCGTCGGCGGCGAAGCGGCGGCTACCGGTGATGGGAACGTTCAGCATCGAACGCGGGGCCTGCCCCGGTAGCGTCGTCGCCTGGTCGCGGATCGCCGACGCCCCGATCGCGAGCAGCCGCGGCGTCAGGCCGATCGCGTCGTTGAGGGCGCTCGCGCCCGTCCGCAACGCCTGGACGAGCTGGTTCTCGCCGTCGCCGTCGCTCTCGCGGGGTGGGCGGGACGGCTGGGTGGCGTAGGGCAGCGGCACGTGCGCGTCGGGGTCGGTGGAGAGGCTGCGTTCCATCAGCCGCAGCGCCGAGACGCCGTCCATCAGCGCGTGGTGCGTCTTGGAGTAGACGGCGAACCTGCCGTCGTTCAGCCCCTCGATGAGGTGCGTCTCCCAGAGCGGGCGGTGCCGGTCGAGCAACGTCCCGTGCAGGCGCGAGGCGAGCGCCAGCAGCTCGCGGATGCGGCCGGGCCGCGGTAGCGCCGAGTGCCTGATGTGGTGCTCGAGGTCGATCTCGTCGTCCTCGGCCCAGGCCCATTGGCCGAGGGTGGCGAGACCGCGGTAGGGCCGCCGCCGGAACATCGGCGCGATGTCGGTCTCGGCCAGCGCCTGGCGGTAGACCTCGGTGAGGTAGTCGGGGCCCGCGCCGTCCGGCGTCTCGAACAGCTGGAGCCCGCCGACGTGCATCGGCTGGTCGCGCGACTCCGGCACGAGGAACATCGCCGAGGTCGGCGCCATGAACGACGGCATCACGTCCTGCCCCCGGCCGCGCGGTCGAGCTCGGCGAAGTACTCCCGCAGCGCGTACTTGACCTGGTCGGTGCTCCAGGCGATCCCCCACCGCTGCGCGGCAGTCCTGCGCAGGAACGCCTCGGCGGACTCCCCCGGTCGCCGGAACCCGGGGACGAGCCGCCCGTCGAGCCGCCGCAACCGGTTCAGGAGTTCCACACGTCGAGTCTGCCATCCCCCGGCGCTGCTACACCGGTGAGACGCCACGCTTGCGGGCCGGGCGCAGCACCCGCTTGCCGGCCGCGGCTGCCAGGCCGTGGCAGATGTGGCGGCGCGTGTCGGCCGGGTCGATCAGGTCGTCGACGAACGCCATCTTCGCCGCGAGGTACGGGTCGATGCTCTGCTCGATCCCGGCGACGAGCTGCGCCCGTAACGCCTCCCGCGCGTCGTCGTCCCCGGCCGCCGCGAGCTGCTTGCGGAACAGGATGTTCACCGCGCCCTCGGGCCCCATCACCGAGAACTCCGCGGTCGGCCAGGCGACGAGGTGGTCGGACTCGTACGCCCGCCCGGCCATCACGAAGTACCCGGCGCCGTACGCCTTCCGCAGGACGACGGTGACCTTCGGGACGGTGGCCTCGGAGACGTTGTAGAGCAGCTTCGCGCCGTGCCTGATGATGCCGTCGTGCTCGACCTTCTTGCCGACCAGGAAGCCGGGCACGTCGACGAGGAAGACGAGCGGGATCTCGAACGAGTCGCAGAGGTTGACGAACCGCGCCGCCTTGTCGGCGCTGTGCATGTCGAGCGCACCGCCCATCTGCATCGGCTGCGACGCAACGACTCCGGCGGTCCGGCCGCCGAACCGCGCGAACCCCGTGATGAC
The DNA here is from genome assembly GCA_030840645.1 of Frankiaceae bacterium. GTDB lineage: Bacteria > Actinomycetota > Actinomycetes > BP-191 > BP-191 > BP-191. Next base: position 12,514 of record JAVEEC010000077.1, on the reverse strand, counting down.
CGAACGCGCCCAGTCCGGCTTCATCGGGAAGAACGCACCGTCGTCGGCGAGCACCGTGACGACGCGGCGCATGTCGTACGCCTGCCGCTTGTTGGCGGGAACGATGTCGTAGAGCTCCTCGCACCGCCGGTCCGCCGGGTCGGTGGTGTCGCGGACCGGCACCGGCGAGCCGTACCGCGACGGCATGTACGACAGGTACTCGCGCACCATCGCGAGGCAGGCGGCGTCGTCCGGTGCCTCGCGGTCGGCGACGCCGGAGATCGTGTTGTGCACGGCGCTGCCGCCCATCTCCTCCTCGGTCACCTCCTCGCCGGTGGCGGCGCGGACGAGGTGTACGCCGGCTAGCGCCATCGACGACGTGCCCTTGACCATGGGGACGAAGTCGCAGAGCGCGGGGATGTACGCGGTCCCCGCGCTGCACGGCCCCATCATCGCGGCGACCTGCGGCACCGCCCCGCTCATCGTCGTCAGCTCGCGGAACAGGTCGCCCGCCCCGGCGAACGCCGCACCCACCGTCTCGGTCACCCGCGCCCCGGCCGAGTCGAGCAGGTACACGATCGGCATGCCGTGCCTGGTGGCCAGGTCGCGGGCGCGCGCGGCCTTGCGTTCGCCGTGCATGCCGATCGAGCCGGCGAGCACCGTGAAGTCGTACGCGACCACGGCGACCTTGCGGCCGTCGACCTCGCCGACGCCGGTGACGCAGCCGTCGGCGGGCGTGCGCTTGCCGTCGGACTGCGGCGAGTCCACGGCGCCGGCGAGCAGCCCCGACTCGACGAACGTCCCGGGGTCGAACAGCAGCGCGAGACGTTCCCGCACGGTCAGCTTGCCGAGCGAGTGCTGGCGTTCGACCAGGGTCTCGCCGCCCATGCGCTCGGCGTCGGCGCGGCGTTCCGCGAGCCGCGCGGCGACGTCGCGCAACGTCTCGTCCGTCATGGCGCGCAGCCTCTCACCTCGGGTGTGACCGAGGTCACGCGCCGCCGCCGAAGGTGCGCGGCCGACGCGGGCAGAAGGCAGGGCAGGACGTACCGACGGAGGGCACCATGACGAAGCAGCCGCTGCCGCTGCGCGAGGCCAGGACCGTGGCCGCGCTCGCCACCGCCACGACGCTGACCGCCAGCGTCGCTCTCGGGGCGGCCGTCACCGCCGTCGCGGGACCGGCCGCCGGCCTGCTGACCGGCGGCGCCGCCGCGCTGGCGACGACCTGGGGCGCGCTCGCCGCCGTCCGCCTGCGCGTCACCCGCCCGCGCGCCTGAGCGCGGCCGGAGCCGTGGGACCTACCCGGCGGGGGGCATCCCGGGCTCGACCAGCCCGACCATGTTGCCCTCCGGGTCGGTGAAGATCGCGAGCGTGATCATCCCGGGCAGCACCTCGCGCGGCATCACCGTCTTGCCGCCCGCGGCCTCGATCGTCGCGAGCGCCGCGTTGATATCGGGGACCTCGACGTAGAACGTCACGTGGTTGGCCCCGTCGGCGCTGGCGGAGATGCCGCCGTTGATCCCCTTGCCCTCGGGGCCGGTGACGACGACGCCGTACTTCATCGGGTTGCCCGCGTCGATCTCCCAGTCGAACGTGTCGGCGTAGAACTTCTGCAACGCCGCCGCGTCGCCGCCCGTGGTGACCTCGAAGTGCACGACTGGTGCGCCCATGAGCGTTCCCCTCTCTCGTCGTCGGACAGTGCCCGCAGTCAACACCCCGGGTGTGACAGCAACCGCGGTCAGCCGCAGTTCGGCGCGCTGGTCCTGCTGTACGAGCACTGCACCACGGTGACGTAGTCGGTCGTGGTGGAGTGCAGGTCGAGGGTGAACGTCACGCTGCCGCCCGTCGCCGCGACGCCCGCCCCGCCGACGCAGATCGAGGAGTACCCCGACGTCGACAACAGCGGCCGGTAGTCCGAGATCAGCGTCGACGGCAGGCTCGCGTGGAACGTGATCCCGGGCGGCAGGGTGACCGGCAACGGTGCCGCGGGCGTGTTCGTGGAGACCAGGCCGTACGCGGACGCCGACCCCGCGGCGACGGAGCCTGGGGAGACGGTGAAGCACATCGACGCGTCGGCGCGCGCGGTCCATCCGGCGTACGCGCCGGCCTGGATCTCGATCGCGTGCGACGGCGCCGCGGGAACGACGGCGGCCGCGGCCGCGAGCAGGAGGAGCAGCCGGCGCGTCACGTGCACGTCACCCGGCCCGACGTGACGACGCAGTGCCGCGACTCGACGTAGTCGCTGTCCGCGGTGCTCGCGGTCAGCGTGTACGTCGCGTACCCGATCGTGGCGCCGGCGTACGTGTCCGGGAGGCAGCCGTACCACGACGTGGCGTTGACGACAGTGACGGGCACTGCGCCGCGGACCACGCCCACGGCGGTGCCGGGGCCGCTCAGCGCGCCGGCGCTGCTGAACACGCCGACGGCCGTGACCGGACGGGCGAACGTCAGCGTGCCGCACGCGCCCATGTCCGGGTACACCGTGATGCTGCCGGCCACGCCGAAGTCGACGCTGACGGCCGACGCGGAGCCGGCCGGGAGGACGGCCGCGGCGACCAGTGCCGCCGCGCCGATTCGTTGCAGGATCAAGAGAACCCCCAGGTGTCGGTGGAGAACAGGTCAGTACGTGAGCCAGAGGGTCACGTAGTCGAGCGTCGTCGCGACGCCCTCCGTCGTGTAGACGGCGCTCACGCCGTGGTCACCCGCGGGCAGGCCGGCGAAGCCCTGGACGAACAGCCTCGCGCCCGCGCCCGGGTCGGGGTAACGGTGGTCGACCAGGGTGTGCTTCTCCCCCTCGGGGCAGCCGGGGGCGGTGCGTACCGGGTCCGGCGCGGAGGGGTTGTTGTGGCACATCACCAGCTGCCAGGCCGCGGTGGCCTGGATCTGCGAACGCAGTACCTGCAGCGCAAGCCCCCGCCCGGCCAGCCGCCGGGTGACGGCACCGAGGAACGCGCTGGTCCGCGCCGGCGAGTCCGCCGGCCAGGGGTCCGGGGACGCGATCTCCGCCGTCGCCGGCCGGGCCGGCGCGATCGCGACCCGGCCGGCCAGGCCGTGCAGCCGGAGCGTGACCTGTACGGTGCCGCCGTCGGGAACGACGTAGAGCCGGTACGGCCCGGCCGGCAGCGACGTGACGTCCGCGAAGGTCTTGACCTCCTGGAACGTCCCACCGCCCGGCGCCGGGAACTGCGGGAGGGGCAGCAAGAACCGTGCCGACCCCGTGGCGCCGCCGACGACGGTGACGGCCTTGGTCGCGGGGCCGGTGCCGACGAGCGCGAACACCGCCAGCCGGCCGCCCGCCGTGACCGTCAGGTCGGGGCTGGCGCCGAACGGCGTGGCGACCGTCGCCGTCCTGGCCAGCCGGACGTCGGCCGAGACCGGGCGGCTCGCGCGGATCACGGTGGTCCCGGCGAGGGCAGGTACGGGGGCGCCGACCGCGCCCGGCGCGCCGGCGAGGAATCCCGCGACAATGGTCGCGGCGACGCCCCACCGGAGCGGCCTGGCGTTCATGGTGCCCCCGTTCCCCTCACGTTTGTGTCACCGGGTTTCGACGCGCGGACCGGAATGTCCTGCCCCCGGTCGGCTCAGACGCAGGTGAGCGCGCCGCGGTTGACGACGCACTGCTGGACCTCGAAGTAGTCGTCGGTCGTCGAGTGCACGTCGAGCGCGAACTTGCCGTCGCCCACGGTCGCGCCCGTGTACGCGCCAGGGATGCACCCCGACCAGCTGCCAGTGGCGAGGATCGGCAGGGAGCCGCGGACAGTGCCGACCTTGGTGCCCGGTCCCTGGAGCTCGCCGACGGCACTGAACTCGCCGACGATGGTTCCGCCGCCGGAGAACGTGACGGTCGCGCACGCGGTGAAGTCGGCGCTCACGGTGATGCCGCCGGTGACGCCGGCCGACTTGAATGCGAATGCCGACGCGGGCTGCGCGCCCGCCGGGATCGTCGCCGCGGCGAGCAGCAGGCCCAGGATTGCCTTGCGCATGGAATTCCCCGTTCGATCGATTTGCGTGGATCGCCCCCGTTGGGCGAGCGGAACGATAGCGCCGCTCCGGGCCGCGCGAAAGGGGTGATTCCGGACGGCTCGCTCGCCGGCCCTGTCACACCCCCCTCCTAACGTCCTGACGCATGACGGCGACGGCGGTCCAGGGCGTGCTCGACGAGCTGGGGACCCCGTTGCGGGACACGACGTTCGTCGTCGTCGACCTGGAGACAACCGGGGGCTCGCCCGCGACCAGCGCGATCACCGAGATCGGCGCCGTGCGCGTCAAGGGCGGGGAGGTGGAGGGGACGTTCCAGACGCTGGTGCACCCGGGCGCGCCGATCCCGGCGTTCATCGCGGTGCTGACGGGGATCACCGACGCGATGGTGGCGGGCGCGCCGCCGATCGACGTGGCGCTGCCGGCGTTCCTCGAGTTCGCGCGCGGGGCGGTGCTGGTGGCGCACAACTCACCGTTCGACCTCGGCTTCCTCAAGGCCGCCTGCGCGCGAACGGAGCGGGAGTGGCCGGCATTCGACCACGTCGACACGGTCACGCTGGCGCGCCGCGTCCTGACCCGCGACGAGGCGCCGGACGTCAAGCTCTCGACGCTCGCCCGCCTGTTCCGTACGACCGTGCAGCCGTGTCACCGCGCCCTCGCCGACGCGCAGGCGACGACCGACGTGCTCCACGGCCTCCTCGAACGCCTCGGCAACCTCGGCGTCCACTCGCTGGAGGAGCTGCGGACGTTCTCCTCGCTGGTCTCCCCCGGGCAGCGCCGCAAGCGCTACCTCGCCGACGGGCTGCCACACCGGCCGGGCGTCTACCTGTTCAGGGACGCCACCGGCCGGGTCCTCTACGTCGGCACGTCGAAGGACCTGCGCACCCGCGTCCGCAACTACTTCGTGGCGTCCGAGCCGCGCACCCGGATGGCCGAGATGGTCGCCTGCGCCGAGCGGGTCGACCACGTCGAGTGCAGCCACGGCCTGGAGGCCGAGGTCCGCGAGCTGCGGCTGATCGCCGAGCACAAGCCGCGGTACAACCGCCGCTCGCGCTTCCCCGAGCGCGCCCTCTGGCTCAAGCTCACGACCGAGCGGTTCCCCCGCCTGTCGGTGGTCCGCAAGCTCGGCGACGACGGGGCGACGTACCTCGGGCCGTTCGGGTCGCTGCGCGCGGCCGAGCTGGCGCGGGCGGCGGCGCACGAGGCGTTCCCGATCCGGCAGTGCACCATGCGGATCACCCGGCGGACGGCGGTCGCGCCGTGCGTGCTGCGCGAGCTGGGCCGCTGCGGCGCACCGTGCAACGGCGAGGAGACCGAGGAGGCGTACGCGGCCCACACGGCGGCGTTCGCGCATGCCGTGACTGCGGACCCCGAGGCGCTGCGCGCCGCGGCGGTACGGCGGATGGGCGACCTCGCGGCGCAACGCCGGTACGAGGACGCGGCGGCCCACCGCGACCGGATGGCGGCGTTCGTCCGGGCCTCGGCGCGCCAGCAGCGCCTCGCGTCACTCGCCGCCGTGCCGCTGCTCGTCGCCGCGCAGCCGGACGGTAAGGAGGGCTGGCACCTCGCGGTCGTCGCGCACGGTCGCCTCGTCGCCGCGGGCGCGGTCCCGGCCGGCGTAGACCCGCGGCCGCACGTCGAGGCGCTCGTCGCGACGGCGGAGACCGTCCGGCCGGGACCCGGACCGACGCCCTGCGCGACGAGCGAGGAGATGCGGGCGGTGCTGCGCTGGCTCGACGTAGGAGGCACCCGGCTCGTCAGGAGCGACGGCGCCTGGGCCTCGCCCGCCCGGGGCGCGGCCCGCCTCCTCGCCGGGCTGGACGCGGCGTACGGCGGCGGCGTGGCGCCGTTCGCGGACAGGCGGTCGTTGCGGACCGTCACTCAGCCCGTACGGTCGTTCTCATGATCCGGCCACTGCGCCCCGACGACCACGCGGCCGCCGCCGCGGTCTACAACCACTACGTCACGACATCGACGGCGACGTTCCAGACCGAGCCGGTGACCCCCGCCGAGTGGGCGGCCGAGTCGACCGGCGGCGACCCGGCGCGCCACGGCGCCTGGGCGATCGCGAACGACGACTGCACGTTCGCCGGCTACCTGCTCGTGCAACCGTTCAAGTCCCGCTGCGGGTACCGCGACACCGCGGAGGTCACCGTCTACCTCGACCCGGCCGCGACCCGGCGCGGTCTCGGCGCGGCGGCCCTGCGGCACGTCGACGCGCACGCGAGCACCCACGGCCTGCACGCGCTGATCGCCGTCGTCTGCGCCGAGAACACCGCCAGCCTGCAGACGTTCGAACGGCACGGCTACGAGCGCGTCGCCCACCTGCGCGAGGTCGGCAGCAAGTTCGGCCGGCTGCTCGACGTCGTCTACCTGGAGAAGGTCGTAGGCTCCGTGCCGTGATCACCGCCGTCGTCCTCATCAACGCCACGGTCGACGCGATCCCCGAGATCGCCGAACGCGTCTCAGCCATCGACGGCGTCACCGAGGTCTACTCCGTGGCCGGCGACGTCGACCTGGTCGCCATGGTCCGCGTCCGCGCCCACGAGGACCTCGCCGACGTCATCGCCGGCAGCGTCAACAAGGTGCCGGGCATCCTGTCGACGCAGACGCTCATCGCGTTCCGCACGTACTCCAAGCACGACCTCGAGGCCGCGTTCGCGCTCGGCTTCGACGACGCCGGCTGATGCCGGTACGCCGCCTGCGCGCGGACGAGTGGGAACGCTGGCGGGAGTTCCGCCTCGCCATGCTCGCGGAGGCGCCGTACGCGTTCGGCACGACGCTCGCCGAGGCGCTCGCGTTCACCGAGCAGACCTGGCGCGACCGCGCGGCGACGATGGCGACGAGCGACGGCACGGTGATGTACGTCGCCGAGGACGGCGACGGCTGGCTCGCCTCCGGCGGCGGCTACGTCGAGGACGGCGTACCCAACGTCTTCAGCGTCTGGACCCGCCCGGACGCCCGCGGCAACGGCCAGGCCGAGGCGTGCGTCACGGCCGTCATCGAGTGGGCCAGGACGAACGGCGGGACCGAGATCCGCCTCTGGGCCACCGACGGCAACGACACCGCGCGACGCCTCTACGAACGCCTCGGCTTCGCCCGCAACGGCAACGTCCAGCCGCTCCCCTCCGACCCGAGCCTCACGGAGTCGGAGTGGTCGCGTCCGCTCTGACGGGGTCGGGGAAGTCGCGGTAGAGCGCGAACCTCGCGTTCGCCACCCGCGAGAACACCGCCGAGTGCAGCGCCTCGACCTCGCCGGCCCGCGTCGCGACGACCGAGAACGCCGCGTCGAGCTGCGCCAGGTCGCGCACGTCGAGCGAGACGTGGAACTCGCCGAGCCCCTCGATGCCGAACCCGAGCTTGCGCCGCGTCAGCCGCCACGACGCGATCAGCCCCTCCGCCACGAGGTGGTCGAGGTAGTGGCGTACGGCGTCCGCGAACTCCAGGTCGCGCACGCCGGTCCGCAGGTCGCAGAAGATCTCGTACCTGTCCATCAGCCGGCCGCCGCCCGCGACACGGCCACCCAGCGGTCCAGCGTCGCCGCCGCGGCGCCGGAGTCCACGGCCTCGGCGGCCCGGGCCAGCTCGGGCGCGAGGCGTTCGGCCAGCGGCAGGTCGGACGGGGTCAACGCCGCCAGCGCGGCGGCGGCGTTCAGCAGCACCGCGTCGCGCACCGGACCGGCGGCGCCGCTGAGGAACGACCGCGCCACACCCGCGTTGAACGCCGCGTCGCCGCCCCGCAGCGCGTCGACCGACGCGCGCGCGATCCCCACCGTCGCAGGGTCGAGCGACTCCTCGCGGACGACGCCGCCGGCCACGACCCAGACGTGCGACGTCGTCGCTGTCGTCAGCTCGTCCAGCCCGTCGTCGCCGCGGAACACCAGCGCCGATGCGCCCCGCGCGGCCAGCACACCGGCCATCACCCCCGCCATCCGCGCGTCGGCGACGCCGACGGCCTGGAACGCCGGGCGCGCGGGGTTGGTCAGCGGGCCGAGGAAGTTGAACACCGTCGGGATGCCGAGCTCGCGCCGCGGCGCGACCGTGTGCCGGAACGCCGGGTGGAACACCGGCGCGAAGCAGAACGCGATCCCCGCCTCGACCGCGCAGCCTGGGACCAGCGCCGGGTCGAGGTCGATCCGTACACCGAGCTCCTCCAGCAGGTCGGCGGAGCCGCAGGTGGAGGAGGCCGCGCGGTTGCCGTGCTTGACGACGCGCACCCCGCAGCCGGCGACGACGAGCGCCGCCATCGTGGAGATGTTCACGGTGTGCGAACGGTCCCCGCCCGTCCCGCAGGTGTCCACGACCGGCCCCGGAACGTCGCACGGCCTGGCCCGCGACAGCATCGCCGAGACGAGGCCGGAGACCTCCGCGGCGGTCTCCCCCTTGCCGCGCAACGCCACCGCGAAGCCCGCCACCTGGGCCGGCGTCGCGGACTCGTCCATGACCTCGCCCATCGCCCACGCCGCCTGCTCCGCGGTCAGGTCGGAGCCGGCGAGCAGCGCCGAGAGCACCGCCGGCCAGCCGAGCGCGGTCACGGAGGAGTCAGCGCGACAGGTGCGCGTCGAGGCTCTTGTGCAGCGCCTCGCGGTCGATGTGGAGCAACGGCGCGATGTCGGTGATCCGCTGCAACGCGTGCTCCAGGCCGCGGTGCGCGTCGATCACCTCGGCCGCCGAGGCGGTGACGACGGCGTTGTACTCGTGCGAGTACACGTAGCCGCAGCGCGGGCAGCGGCCGCCGTTGCCCTCCTCGACGACCTGGGCGAGGCGGAACGTCTCGCCGCAGTGGCCGCACCAAGCCTCGGTGTTCAACTCGTTCGCTCCTTGTCGGCGGTCACGGGGGTCCTCGTCAGCAGGCGGACGGCGGCGGCGGTCAGCTCGCCCGCGTCGATCGGGTGCATCAGCACGACCTCGGCGCCGGACCACTCGCCGAGCCAGCGGTCGTCGCGGCGGCCGATCAGCACGATCGCGGGCGGGCAGGCCGCCAGCTCGGCGCGGAGCTGGCGGCAGAGCCCGAGGCCGCCCGTCGGCCAGGCCTCGCCGTCCAGGATCATCAGGTCGGGCAGCCCCTCGTCGGCGGCGCGGACGACCTGCCCGCCGTCGACGGCGTCGAGGTACGTCACGTCGTCCACCCCGGGTGCCGGGGAGCGCCCGATCGCGAGCCGGACCTGGTCGCGGACGACCGGGTCGGTGGCGTACACGAGGACGACGGCCACGCTCGGACGGCACCTGCTCTCGGGCTCGGGGGACGCGCGGATGCTATCGCGTCAGGACGCCGTTCCCCGGTTTGCGCCGCCCCCGGCGAGGACAGATACCGAGAACCGTTCTCAACTCCGGCCGACCGAACGGAGCCGTTCACGATGACCACGGAACTGCGGCTCACCCCGCAGCGGCGCGCCGTGCTCGACGCGCTCAGGGCGTCGGTCGACCACCCCACCGCGCAGGACGTCCTGGCGCGGGTCCGCCGCACCTCCCCCGGCATCGGCGCCGCGACGGTGTACCGCGCGCTGAACTGCCTCGTCGAGAACGGCCAGGCGCTCGAGGTCGCCATCGGCCCGGCCGCCGCCAGGTACGACGCGAACACCGCACGCCACGACCACGTCGTCTGCGTCCGCTGCGGCGCCGCGGCCGACGTGGACGCGGCGCTGCCCGCGCGGCTCCCGCGCGACGTGGCGCGGGTGTCGGGCTTCGCCGTCACCGGTCACGACCTCACGTTCACCGGGTTCTGCCCCACCTGTCAGCACGACTCGCTCTAGAGGGGAACGCAATGCCGTCGCTCGAAGGCAGCAGGACGCACGAGAACCTCAAGAAGGCGTTCGCCGGCGAGAGCCAGGCCAACCGCCGTTACCTCTACTTCGCCCGCAAGGCCGACCTCGAGGGGTACCCGGACGTGGCGGGGCTGTTCCGCGACGTCGCGGAGGGCGAGACCGGCCACGCGTTCGGTCACCTCGACTTCCTCGCCGACGTCGGCGACCCGGTCACCGGCGGCAAGCTCGGCAAGACCAGCGACAACCTCAGGGCGGCGATCGACGGCGAGACCTACGAGTACACCGAGATGTACCCGGGCTTCGCCCGCACCGCCCGCGAGGAGGGCTTCGAGGAGATCGCCCAGTGGCTGGAGACGCTCGCGCGGGCCGAGAGGAGCCACGCCGGGCGGCTCGCCACGGGCCTCGACGCCGTGGACGCCACCGCGTAGCCGCGCCACCGACCATCCGCACACCCCTACCCGGAGAACGTCCGGGGAGCGGGCCCGTCTCGCATTGCGCGAGGATGCCCACGGGCCCGCTCCCCGGCGCTGAGGCAGACATGAAGCCGATCACGATCGACGACCTCGAGCTCGACCTCGCGGCGTACGGCGCCCGGCGCGCCGCCGCGCGGGCCGACGCCATCGCGTTGACGAAGCGCCGCCGCGTCTCGCTCGGCGACGTCGTGACGCTGGTGTTCGACAACAGGGAGACCCTGCGCCACCAGGTGCAGGAGATGATCTTCGTGGCGCAGACCACCGACCTGGCCAGGATCGGCGCCCAGCTCGAGGCCTACAACCCGCTGATGCCCGGCACGCACGAGCTGTCGGCGACGCTGTTCCTCGAGCTGCCCGACGTGGCCACGCTCAAGGCCGAGCTGCCCCGGCTGGCCGGCATCGAGCACTGCTTCTCGCTCACCGTCGCCGGCGAGACCGCGAAGGCCGTCGGCGAGGAGGGCAGGTCACGGGAGGACTACACCGCGACCGTGCACTACCTGAGGTTCCCGCTGACCGACGAGCAGCGCGACGCGTTCCGCGACCCGTCGGTCCCCGCCGAGATCGCGGTGGACCACCCGAACTACGCCGAGAGCACGCCGATCCCGGCCGGCATGCGCCTCTCGCTGCTCGCCGACCTCGCGCTCGACTGAGCACGCGTCCCCGCCGGTTTGTGCCGAGGGGGGCTGGCGTTGTATGGGAAGGTTCGCTACCGTTTGCGCCCCAGCGGAAACGGGTGGAGGTACGACACGTGCGGCTCGTCCTCGCCCTGGCGCTGTCCGCGTCCGCGCTCGTCCCCGCGGCCGCCGGCGCGAAGCCGGCTCCCGTCGCCTGCAACGTGTTCACCGACGCGCCGGACGACGTCCACCCGTACGGCACGCCCGTCGCGGTGCCGGACAAGGCGACCGACCTGCTCAGCATGGACATCGTCGTGGGCCGCAAGACCGTCGCCGTCGTCGTCCGCAACGCGGGACCGAAGGACCAGCACGAGGTCCAGTGGTCGCTGACGTTCAAGATCAACGCCGCGGGGAACCCGATGAACTTCTACGTCACCGCCGGGCGGGCGAAGGCCGGCGTGAACGGCGGCGAGAAGGTCGCGACGCTCGTGCGGGACGGGTCGGTGATGCGGGTGACGGCGCCGCTCGCGTCGTTCGGCCCCAAGGGGCCGAAGATCGGCGCGATGCTGACCGACTTCTCGTTCCGCCAGCGCGACGTCTACACGGCCGCCGACATCGGAGTGCCGGGCCAGCTGGTCGACTCCGCCGACTGGTTCCAGAAGGTCAAGGCCGGGTCGCCCTCCTGCGTGAAGACCTCGTAGGCGCCTCGACCGCCGCCAGGGCCCGGCGGAGCAGCTCCCGCTGCACCGCGGCCTTGCCCTCGGGCGTCACCCGCGCGTTCACCGTCACCAGCGGCTGGCCGGACGCGTCGCGGAACCCGGTCACCCCGAGCACCTGCGGGTCCGCGAGCAGCAGCCCGTCGACGTCGCCGGAGGCGACCAGGTCGGCCATCGCCGTACGGATCCGCTCGACCGCCTCGCCGGGGTCCCCGTCCGGCGGTACGGGCACCGCGACGGTCGCGACGCCGTAGCCGCGGGAGGCGTTCGAGACGACGCCGAGGTCGCCGTTGCGGAGGTGGTGCAGCACGCCGTCGTCGCCCCGCAGCCGGGTGAGCCGCAGCGTCATCGACTCGACAGTCCCGCTGACGCCGCCGGCCGTGACCGTGTCGCCGACGCCGTACTGGTCCTCGACCAGCACGAAGAACCCGGAGATGACGTCCCTGACGAGCTGCTGCGCGCCGAAGCCGATCGCCAGGCCGACGACGCCCGCGCCGGCGAGCAGCGGGCCGAGGTTGACCCCGAGCTGGCCGATGACCGTCACGAACGCCGTCGTCCAGACGACGACCGCCGTGACGCTGACCAGCGTTCCCGACAGCGTGCGGGTGCGCTGCTCCCACCGCTCGTCGCGGCGGGTCGACGAGGCGAGGCGCGCGACCGTCCGCGGCAGCGCCCGCCGCGCGACGCGGACGCAGAGGACGGCGAGCAGGACGACGAACGCGACCCACAGCCCACCCTTGACGATGTCCGTCAGCGGCACGTCGAGCACGCGCGTCCCCGCACCCGGGGACGGCGAGGGGGTCTGGATGGCGCGGCCTACTTGGGCTTGGCGGTCGGGCCGCGCCAGGGGATGCCGACCGTGTGGCTCCAGCAGTTCGGGCCGGGGTTGTAGGTCGACAGCCGCTCGCTGCAGACCGGGCAGGCGCGGACGCCTTCGTGCGCCTTGGCGATCGGCTTGAGCGTCGCGCCAGTGGGTCGGGTGCCCGAGGCCAT
>JAVEEC010000044.1 GCA_030840645.1 Frankiaceae bacterium | reverse complement strand
AGTGCAGCGCCGCGTCCACGTCGCTGCCGCGCAGGCTCTTGATGAACGCGCTCGCCACGTCGTAGTGCTCGTCGCCGTCCCTGTCGTAGCGGACGGCGGCCCGGTCGACGGCCTCTTCGAGCCGTTCCAGGGAGATGTCGTGCTCGCCCAGGGCCTGGGCCGCGCCGGCGGCGGCCTCCAGCGCCGTGAGCGCCTTGCGCGCGTCCCCGCCCGCGATGCGGACCAGGTGGTCCTCCGCCTCCTGGCTCAGGGTGAGGCCGGTGTCGCCGAGGCCGCGCGCGTCGGCCATCGTCCTGGCGACGACCGTACGGACGTCGTCGTCCGAGAGCGGCTCGAGCCGCATCAGCAGCGAGCGGGACATGAGCGGGGCGATGACCGAGAAGAACGGGTTCTCCGTCGTGGCGGCGACGAGGGTCACCCACCGGTTCTCGACGGCGGGCAGCAGCGCGTCCTGCTGGGTCTTGGAGAAGCGGTGCACCTCGTCGATGAACAGCACCGTCTGCGCGCCGTTGAGCGCGAGCGCGTCGCGCGCCTCCTCGATGACCTTCCTGACGTCCTTGACGCCCGCGGTGACCGCGGACAGCTCGCGGAAGCGCCGTGCGGTGGCCTGGGCGACGACGTACGCGAGGGTGGTCTTGCCGGTGCCGGGCGGGCCCCAGAGCAGCAGCGAGATCGGCGCGTCGCCCTCGACCAGCCTGCGCAGCGGGGTGCCCGGGCCGAGCAGGTGCGCCTGGCCGACGACCTCGTCGAGCGTGCGGGGGCGCATGCGGACCGCCAGCGGCGCGACGCGCGCCTCGGCGTCCTCGCGCGCGCCGTCGAACAGCGACCGCTCCACGTCCCGAGCCTAACCGGACCGTTGTGCTACGGTCGTAGCATGAACGTCGCATCACGGGAGCTGCGGAACGGCACCGGCGCCCTCCTCAAGCGGGTCCAGGACGGCGAGGAGATCGTCATCACCGTGCGCGGCCGGCCCGTAGCCCAGCTGGTCCCGATCCGCTCGACCCGGCGCCGGTGGATGACCAGAGACGAGCTGATCGAGCGGATCCGCACGTCACAGGCCGATCCCGGACTGCGGCACGACCTGGCCCGCCTCGCGGGCGACACCACCGACGACCTCGGCCCGATCCGTTGACGGCGGCCCTCCAGGGTCTCGTCGACACGTCGGTGCTGATCGCGGGCGAGACCGGACGCCCGCTGGACGAGTCGGCGCTGCCGGACCTGTGGGCGGTGTCCGTCGTCACCATCGCGGAGCTGCAGGTCGGCGTCCTCGCCGCCGCCGACGTCCAGACCCGGATGGCTCGGCTGCGGACCTTCCACTCGCTCGGCGACGCCGCTGTGCTCCCGATCGACGACGCGGTGGCCTACAACTGGGCGGAGCTGCGGGTGTACCTGGCCCAGGCCGGCCGCCGGGTCAACGTCAACGACCTCTGGATCGCCGCAACGGCGGTCGCGCACAGCATCCCGGTCGTGACGCAGGACGGCGACTTCGACGCGCTTGAGGGGCTCGCCGGGCTCGCCGTCGTCCGGGTCTGACTACGGCACCGTGTAGGCGACGTTGGTCCAGATGTACGCCGGGTCCGACGCGCTGTAGCCGACCTGGCCGATGTTGACGTACGGCGTCGCCTGCAGGCCGTTGAACGCCAGCCTGACCTCGCAGTCCTGCATGCCGCCGTCGCGGCGCCGCCCGATCACCGCGGTGGCGCCGATCAGCGTCACGTCGCAGGTCACCCACTCCGCCTCGCGGCAGTGGCCGGTGACGATCGCGGTGACCGTGACGGACAGCTCTCCCGTCACGAACTTCTCGAACGACGCGACCGCCGTGCAGTCCGGCGTGACGAGCGGCGGGATGGCCGGCTCCGCGGCGGCGGCACCGGCGGCGGGGAGCAGCGCGGCGAGGACGGCGAGGCTGACGGCCGCGAGGGCGGAACGGGGGCGGGGCGAGCGCACGATGACGACTCCTGGGATCTGGGGGACGAACGGTACGGACCGCAACGGATCGCCACAAGGGGGGCAGGTGCCGTGCACCCCGACGGCGAAGGGGTGAGACAGTTGCCCCTCCCTCGGACGAACAGCGATTCGGAGCTCGTCGTGCGCCGTTCCCCCTCGACCCGGTTCGCGGCGCTCGCCGCCGCCGCCCTCGCCGCCTCGGCCGTGGCGCTCTCGACGACCGCCTCCCCCGCCGCTACGGAGCCGCCGGTGACGTTCGGCGTGCCGCGCGTCGTCGACCCGATCCACGCGTACGGCGAGCCGAACATGATCGTCAACCCGAACGGCACCATCCACGCGAGCGGGCCGCAGGGCACCGGCGTGCAGCGGTCGGTCTGGAACATCTCCGTCGACGGCGGGGACTCGTACCGGCTGGCCCAGGCGACGACCTGCGGCGAGCCCTTCAAGGCGCTCGGGGTGTGCGGCAAGGCGCTGGGCGACGCGTACGACACCTCCGCGCTGTTCCCGTCGAAGAGCGACCTCGGCCCGGGCGGCGGCGACACCGAGCTCGCGGCCGACCACCTCGGGCACGTCTACTACAACGACCTCTACGCGCTGCTCTGCTTCTCCGCCTCGTACACCGAGGACGACGGCAAGACGATCGCGTCCAGCCCGGGTGGCTGCTCGCACCCCGGCGGCGACCGCGAGTGGATGGCGCTCTACGACCCGGTGCCGAGCGACAACACGATCTCGCCGTACACCGGCACGAAGCCGCTGCTCTACATGGAGTACGCGGACCAGGCGGTCGGCGACCGGGTCGACTTCACCACCGACGGCACCAACTACCACCTCGGCGACGCGGCCGGCGAGTACTGCGACGACGGCACCCACAACCCCAACCACGGCGTTCCCGTGGTCGACCAGCACACCGGCGACTTCCTCGGCCTCTGCAGCGACAGCAGCGGCGGCGGCCTGGCGCTCGCGGTCGGCGTGCCGGACGCGACCGGGCACCTGACGTTCCACTACACGACCGCGGTCGACACCGCGGACACCGCCGACCCGGAGACGCTGTTCCCGATCCTCACCCAGGACACCGCCCGCAACCTCTACGCGGTCTGGATCGACCACAAGGACTACCGGGTCCACTACGCGTGGGCGCCGCCCGGCGCGAACAACGAGTGGACGCAGTGGTCGCCGGTCCGCACGATCGACAAGCCCCCGTCCAACACCAACCTCTTCCCGTGGGCGAAGGCCGGCGGCAACGGCATCCTCGACGTGGCCTGGTACGGCACCGACCAGACCCTCGCCCAGCTCGGCTCGAACGGCCCGAGCGAGCGGAAGGCCCAGGTCTGGCACGTGTACTTCTCGCAGGTCGACCACGCCAACACCGCCGCGCCGCACGTCGTGCAGGTGCGCGCCACGCCGCACCCGATGCACTACAACGACATCTGCATGCTCGGCACGCTCTGCATCTCCGCGCAGGGCAACCGCAACCAGGCCGACTTCTTCAAGCTGACGATCGACCCGAGCGGCCGGGCACAGATCATCTACACCGACTCGTCCAACCGGCTCTCCCAGGCCAACGGCTCCGACACCGGCGCCGACCACCAGGGCGCGCCGCTCGACGTCGTCATCCGCCAGCGCACCGGGCTGAACGCGTGGACCGGCCAGCCGCTCGCCGCCGACGACGTGACGGCGCCGGTCCTCGGCGTGACCGACCCGAAGGGCGACGCGCTGCTGAAGCCGCTCGGCGGGACGAACGTGCCGGGGGCCGACGTCACGTACCTCGCCCTCGACTACACCGGCGAGACGCTGAAGATCCGCCTCGACGTCGACGGCGGCCCGCTCGGGAGCGTGGCCACCAGGGGGGCGACGCCGTTCGCGCAGCTGATCGTCCGATGGCAGGTCGGTGACACGCTCTACCACGCCGGCATCGAGAGCCCGGCGCAGGGTGGCGCGCTGCGGGCGTTCGCCGGGCCGACCAAGTCCGTCGACCTCTGCTCGGTGTCCGGCTGCAAGCCGAACTACCTCGACTACCGCGCCGACCCGACCGCCTCGCAGCCGACCGTGACGGCGGACGGCGACGGCCCGGTGACGTACACGATCACGGTGCCGGCCGACGCGATCGGCAGCGTGCCGGGTAACGCGCTGTTCGAGTCGGTGATGGCGTTCGCCGCGCTCGCGCCACGCCCGGCCGAGGTGCCGCTCGACAACCCCTCCGCCGAAGCGGACGAGGTCAACCTGCAGATCGAGGGGACGCGCACCTACAACTACCAGCGCGGCGCGAAGACGGTGCTCGGGCCCGGCGCCAAGCCGGTCACGGCACCGGTGCCGCAGAAGCCGAAGGGCGGGCCGGTCACGCCGCCGCCCGCGGGCGGGCCGCACCTGCCCGCGACCGGCCTCCCGCTGTCGTGGTCGCTCGGCGCCGTGGCGCTGCTCGTCACCGGCCTCGCGGTCCGGCGCCGCACCGCCCGCCCCCCTTCGTAGGCACCAACTACCAGGAGTGCCCATGCCCCGCGTACTTCCCGTCCTCGCCGCCGTCGCGATCGCGACCGGCGCCGTCGTCCTCGCCCCCGCCAACAGCGCGCCGCCGCCGGTGATCCAGTTCGGCGTTCCGCGCATCGCCGACCCGATCCACGTCTACGGCGAGCCGGACATCGCGGTCTCGCCGAACGGCACGATGCATGTCTCCGGCCCGCAGGGCACCGGCGTGCAGCGGTCCATCTGGAACATCTCCGTCGACGGCGGCGACTCCTACCGCAACGTCAACGACCTCGAGTTCAACACCGGCACGCCGGTCGACGAGGCGTGCACCGGCTGCCCGGGCAAGGCGACGCTCGGCCCGGGCGGCGGCGACACCGAGATCTACGTCACCCGCAACGGCCGGGCGTTCTACAACGACCTCTGGGCGCTCGCGTGCTTCACCGCCGGCACGACCGCCGACGACGGCAAGACCGTGGACAGCAACGCGAACGGCTGCTCGCAGCAGGGCCTGGCCAACGCGGACCGGCAGTGGATGGCGGCGTTCGACCCGGCCGTCAGCGACAAGACCGTGTCGCCGTACACCGGGCCGACCCCGCTGGTCTACATGGCGTACAACGGCCCGCAGGTCGACATGACCACCGACGGGCTCGACTACTCGCGCTCGGCCGGGCAGTTCAAGGGCAACACCGGCGCGAACGTCATCGTCGACCAGCACACCGGCAAGTTCCTCACCGTCACCCACGTCGGCAACGCCCTGCAGCTCGCGATCGGCACCCCCGACGCGGACGGCAAGCTCGCGTTCGACTACCACGACGCGACCGACGCGCGTGACGGCTCCCCCGGGCTGCTCTTCCCGATCGTGACGCAGGACACCGACCGCAACGTGTACATCGTCTGGACCGAGGACGACAACTACCAGGTCTACTACACGTCCGCGAGCGCGGCCGACGGCTGGACGAAGTGGGCGCCGGTCCGCCAGATCAGCAAGCCCCCGGCGACGACGAACGTGTTCTCGTGGGCGGCGGCCGCCGGCCCCGGCATGCTCGACGTGGCGTGGTACGGCACGTCTGAGGACATCAAGCCGGACGACCAGAACGACCAGAAGTGGGACCTGTACTTCGCGCAGGTCGACCACGCGCAGACGCACGCGCCGCACATCGTGCAGGTCAAGGCGGCTCCGCACCCGATGCACTACGACGACATCTGCCTGGCGGGCACCGGCTGCATCGCGAGCGTCGGCAACCGCAACCTCGCGGACTTCTTCAAGATCGTCATCGACAACGACGGCCGCGCCCGGATCGTCTACGCCGACACGTCGAACCGGTTGATGGACCTCGGCCGCGACGCGCCGGAGGGCGCCGACCACGCCGGCGCGCCGGTCGACACCGTCGTGACGCAGAGCACCGGCCTGAACGCCTGGACGGGCAAGCCGCTCGCGCCGCTGGAGTCGACCGAGCCGATCAGCGGCGTGAGCGACGACCTCGGCGACGCGCGGCTCAAGCCGCTCGGCGGCACGTCGCTCTCCTCGGCCGACATCCTCGAAGCGACGATGGAGACCTCCGGCGAGAACCTCGTCATCAAGGTCCACCTCGCCGAGGGCCGGCTCTCCGACGTCGCCACCGCGGCCAACCTGCCCGCCGCGCAGCTCGTCGTGCGCTGGCAGGTCGCGGGCACGCCGACGACCGGTGACCCGATCTACTACGCGCAGGTCGAGGAGCTGGCGACCGGTACCGACTCGTTCGCCTCGGCCGGGCCGGCGCGGACCGTCGACCTCTGCTCGGTCAGCGCCTGCAAGCCCAACTACGTCGTGTACCCCAGCGTCCCGGCGGCGACGGCGGTGACGAGCACGTTCGCCGACCAGACGTACACGATCACGGTGCCGTTCTCGGTGATCGGCAGCCCGACGGGCAG
The DNA here is from genome assembly GCA_030840645.1 of Frankiaceae bacterium. Taxonomy (GTDB): domain Bacteria; phylum Actinomycetota; class Actinomycetes; order BP-191; family BP-191; genus BP-191. The sequence continues at coordinate 27,985 of JAVEEC010000044.1, read as the reverse complement.
CACGGTGTTCGAGTCGGTCGAGGCGCACATCGCGGCCGAGCCGAAGTCCGCGAGCGTGCCGGACACCAAGGTCGAGCACTTCCCCGACGAGGTGCCGGTCGTCATCGAGGCCACCAGGACGTGGAACTACCGGCGGGGCGCGACCGGCCTGGGCGACCCGGTGCCGCTGTTCCCGGCCGTCCAGCGGGCCGGCTGCTCGATCTCGGGCTCGACCGGCGGCAGCGCGGCCGGCAACGACGGCTCGCTCGCGGCCTGCGCGGCCGGCGTCGCCTCGGGCGGCGGCGGTACCGGCGGGTCCGGCGGCGGGTCGGGTCCTGGCAGCGGGTCCGGGGGCGGCGGGACCATCCCGACGACCGGCATCCCCGCCGCGCTCCCGGTCGCGGCCGCGACCGTCACCGGCGCCGTCGCGGTCCTGCTGCGGCGCCGCCGCCGGGCGGCCTGACCCGGGCCGTTCGTGACCGTCCCGTCGATCCTCGACGCCGCCGACCTCGCCGCCGCCGCCGAACGCGACCTGCTCCTCCGGCAGCTCGCCGCGCGCCGGGCCACCGACCTGCCCGCGCACGGGTACGGCGCGGCCGTCGGGGTTTTCCACCTGTTCGGCGACGAGCCGGAGCTGGTCGTCACCGGGCCGGCCGAGGACGCCGCGGCGCTGGCCCGCGCGCTGATCCGGGCACGGCCGGACGACTGCTGGCTGTCGCTGCCCCGCGGGTCGGCCCCGCTGCTCGGCGACGTCGCGCCGCACGAACGGGCCGGGTGGGCGTTCCGCTGGACGATAGAGCCGCCGGTCGTTCCCGAGCCGGCCGCGTGGCTGCCGGGCAGCGCGGAGGGCGAGGTACGCGACCTGCTCGCGGGCGGGTTCCCCGACGCGGCGCTGCCGGTCGGGCACCCGGACGTACGTCGGTGGGCGGGGCTGCGCCGCGACGGCCGGCTGGTCGCCGTCGCGGCGGACGCGACGATCGTCGGCGGCCTCGGCTTCCTCGCGTCGATCGCGACCGCGCCGGACGCCCGCGGCACCGGGGCAGGTACGGCCGTCACCGCGTGGGCTACGGCGGCGCTGCTCGGCGACGAGGGCGCGTGCGGCCTGTGGCACATGTCGGACAACGCCGTCGCCGCGGCCGTGTACACGCGCCTCGGCTACCGCGACGACCACCCGATGGCCGTCGTCGGGACCGGCTGAGCGTCAGGCGGGCGGCGGGGCGTCGACCCCGGCCTCCTTGCGCTGCTGCGGGGTGATCGGCGTCGGCGCGCCGGTGAGCGGGTCGCCGCCGGACGCCGTCTTGGGGAACGCCATCACCTCGCGGATCGACTCGTGCCCCGCGAGCACCGCGGCGAGCCGGTCGATGCCGAACGCGATGCCGCCGTGCGGCGGCGGCCCGTACGCGAACGCCTCCAGCAGGAAGCCGAACTTCTCCTTCGCCTCGGCCTCGGACAGCCCGATCGTGTCGAATACCCGCTGCTGCATCTCGGCGCGGTGGATACGGATCGACCCGCCGCCGAGCTCGACACCGTTGAGCGCGAGGTCGTACGCCCGGGCGAGCGCCTCGCCGGGCCGCGCGTCGAACGAGTCCTCCCACTCGACGCCGGGCGCGGTGAACGGGTGGTGCACCGCGTGCCACCCGCCCTCGTCCAGCGGCTCGAACATCGGCATGTCCACGACCCAGACGAACCGCCACTCGTCCTCGCGGACCAGGCCCCGGTCCTTCGCGACAGCGACGCGCAACGCGCCGAGCATCTCCAGCGCCTTGTGCGTGCTGGTGTCCGCGACGACGAACACCAGGTCCCCGGCCGCCGCGCCCGCGGCCGCGGCGAAGCCCGCGGACTCGCTCTCGGAGAAGAACTTCGCAAGCGGTGAACGCAACGTGCCGTCCGGCTCGACCGCCACCCAGGCCAGGCCCTTGCCGCCGCGCCCCTTGGCCCAGTCGACCCAGCCGTCGAGCTGCTTGCGCGTGAGCGACGCCCCACCCGGGACGAGCACTGCTCCGACGTGCCCCCCCGCGTCCAGGGCACCGCGGAAGACGCCGACCTCGGTGCCCGCGAAGAGGGTGTCCAGGTCGACCAGCTCCAGCTCGAAGCGCAGGTCCGGCTTGTCCGAGCCGTAGCGGCGCATCGCCTCGGCGTAGGAGATGCGCGGGAACGGTACCGGGATCTCCACGCCGATCACCTCGCGCCACACGCGGGGGACCAGCTCCTCGACCAGTGAGTACACGTCCTCCTCGTCGAGGAACGACAGCTCCACGTCGAGCTGGGTGAACTCCGGCTGCCGGTCGGCGCGCAGGTCCTCGTCGCGGTAGCAGCGGGCGATCTGGTAGTACCGCTCGAAGCCGGCGACCATGAGCAGCTGCTTGAACAGCTGCGGCGACTGCGGCAGGGCGTACCACGTGCCCGGCTGGAGCCGGCACGGCACCAGGAAGTCGCGCGCGCCCTCGGGCGTCGAACGCGTCAGCGTCGGGGTCTCGATGTCGAGGTAGCCGCGCTCGTCCATCACCGAACGGATCACCCGGGTCAGCTCGGAGCGGATGCGCATCCCGCGCGCGGCGTCGGCGCGGCGCAGGTCGAGGTAGCGGTACCTCAGCCGGGTCTGCTCGTCGGTGTCTCCTTGGTGACTCTCTACCTGGAACGGCAGCGGCGCGGCGGCCGAGAGCACCTCGACGGAGGACGCCGTGACCTCGACCGCGCCGGTCGGCAGGTCGGGGTTCTCGTTGCCGGCGGGGCGGGTGCCGACGACGCCGGTGACGAGGACGCAGTACTCCGCGCGCAGGTCGTGCGCGGCGTCGGCCGGGGCGCCCTCGCGGAACACCACCTGCACGACGCCGCTCGCGTCACGCAGGTCGATGAACGCCACCCCGCCGTGGTCGCGGCGGCGCGCGACCCACCCGGCCAGGGTGACGGTCTCGCCGGCGTGCCCGGCGCGCAGCGTGCCGGCCTCGTGCGTGCGGATCATTCGGTCTCGTCCTCTGTCTCTGTCGCCTGGCCGGGGTCGACGGTGTCGTCCGCGGCCTGGTCTCGTTCGGCCGCAGCGGCGGCGCGCGTGGCGGCCTCCGCGAGCGGCACGGGGTACTGCTCGCCGGTGTCCATGTGCTTGAGCTGCGCGACGCCCTCGGCGAGGTCGCGCTCCCCCACGATCAACGTCACCTGCGCGCCGGAGCGGTCGGCGGCCTTCATCGCGCCCTTCATCCCCTTGTCGCCGAACGTCATGTCGGCGTGCACGCCCGCGCGCCGCAGCTCGTCGACCAGCGTCACGACGGCCGGCTTGGCGCCCGCGCCGAGCGGGATGACGTAGACCTCGCAGACCGCGCGACCGGTGTCCTCGGCGCCCTCCGACTCGAGCGCGAGCAGGATGCGTTCGACGCCGAACGACCACCCGATGCCGGGCAGCGGCGGTCCTTCGAGCGACTCGGACAGGCCATCGTAGCGGCCACCCCCGCCGACGGCGTTCTGCGCGCCGAGGCCGCCGTGCTGGAACTCGAACGTCGTCCGCCGGTAGTAGTCGAGCCCGCGCACGAGCCGCGGCGCCTCGACCCACGCGACGCCGAGCGCGTCGAGGTACCCGCGGACCTCGTCGTAGTGCGTGTGGCAGGGAACGCAGAGGTGGTTGGCGAGCACCGGCGCCAAGGCGAGAGCGTCCTGGCAGCTCGGGTTCTTGCAGTCGAGCGCGCGCAGCGGGTTGGTCTCGGTGCGCGCGCGGCACTCGGCGCAGAGCCGGCCGGCCGAGGCGCGGAGGTACGACCGCAGCGTCTCGATGTACGCCGGACGGCACGCCTCGTCGCCCATCGAGTTCAGCAGCAGCGTCACGCCCGCGAGCCCGACCTCCTCGAACGCCCTGGCCCCGAGCGCGACGACCTCCGCGTCGATCGCCGGGTCCTCGACACCGAGCGCCTCGATGCCGACCTGCCAGAACTGGCGGTACCGGCCGGCCTGCGGGCGTTCGTAGCGGAACATCGGCCCGGCGTAGCGGACCTTCCACGGCAGCGGCCCGCGGTCGACGTGGTGCTCGATCGCCGCGCGCATCACGCCCGCGGTCGCCTCGGGGCGCAGGGTCAGCGACCGGCCGCCCTTGTCCTCGAACGTGTACATCTCCTTCTGCACCACGTCGGTCGCCTCGCCGACGCGGAGGAACACGCCGGTCTCCTCGAACACCGGCGTCTCCACCAGCCGGTACCCGGCCCGGACGGCGGGCGCGAGCAGCGCCTCCAGCGTGCGCTGCCAGCGGCCGGACCGCTCCGGCAGGACGTCGTACGTCCCCTTGGGGGCGGTGAACACGGCTAGAGCCCCCGGCCCGGCGGCGCGACGGCGCCGGCGCGCAACGCGGCCTCGGCGGGGTAGGGGTTGGTCGCGCGCTCGGCGCCGACCGTCGTCGCCGGGCCGTGGCCGGACAGCACCGCCGTCTCGTCGGGCAGCGGCAGCACGACCCGCGCGAGCGAGTCGAGGATGGTCGCGTAGTCGCCGCCGGGCAGGTCGGTGCGCCCGATCGAACCCGCGAACACCAGGTCGCCGGAGAACAGCACGTCGGCCAGCCGGAACGTCACCGAGCCGCCGGTGTGACCCGGCGCGTGCTCCACGACGAAGTCGAGGCCGGCCAGGCTGACGGTGTCGTTGCCGGTCAGCTCGATCAGGTCCGACGGCTCGGCGAACGTCAGCCCGCCGAAGACCGGCTGGCCGGCCGGCAGCCCGAGCGAGCGGGCCGGGTCGGAGAGCATGTAGCGGTCGGCCGGGTGGACGTACGCGGGCACGTCGTGGGCCTCGCAGACGGGCACGACGCTCCACATGTGGTCGATGTGGCCGTGGGTCAGCAGGACCGCCACGGGCGCGAGCCGGTGCTCGCGGAGCAGGTCCTCGAGGCCGGGCACCGCGTCCTGGCCGGGGTCGACCACGACGCACTGCTCGCCGGGCCCGGGCGCGACGACGTAGCAGTTGGTCTGGAACGACCCTGCCGGAAATCCCGCGACGAGCATGCGGCGCAGCCTACCGACGGGCCGCCGAGGCGGGCGAACGGGTTCCGAACACGTAGACTCCCGGGCAATTCCCTACGCCGTACCCGGGAGAGACACGTGCCCAGCAACAAGCGCCAGCGAGAGCTCGCCCGACGCCGCGCCGAGCGCCAGGCGTCCCGCCGCGCCGAGGAGCGCGCCCGCCGCCGCAAGCGCAGGACGATGCTCGGCCTGACCGTCGGCGGCGTCGCCGTGGGCATCGCGCTGATCCTGCTGGTCACCAGCCTCCTCGGCGACGACGCGAAGAAGGCGGCGGTCAGCGCCACGCCGTCCGGCGCCGCGACCCCCGTGGCCTGCGGGGCGACGGCGCCGCCGGCGTTGAAGAAGCAGACGTTCCCGAAGGAGCCGGCGCTCACCGTCGACAAGACGAAGACCTACCGCGCCGAGGCCAAGACCTCGTGCGGCACGGTCGCCTGGACGATGGACGCCGCGAAGGCGCCGCACACCGTCAACTCGTTCGTGTTCCTCGCGAGCAAGAAGTTCTACGACGGGACGTTCTGCCACCGGATGACGACCAGCCCGGGCCTGGTCGTCCTGCAGTGCGGAGACCCCGAGGGCACGGGCGGCGGCGGCCCCGGCTACACGCTCGCCGAGGAGAACCTCAAGGGCGCGACGTACAAGCGCGGCACCGTCGCGATGGCCAAGTCCTCCGCGCCGCACTCCACCGGCAGCCAGTTCTTCCTGGTCGACAAGGACAGCACGCTGCCGCCGGAGTACACCGTCGTCGGGCAGATGGACGCGGCGTCGTTGGCGGTGCTGGACAAGATCCTCGCGATCGGCACGGCGGACGGGAGCACCGATGGCGCGCCCAAGTCCAAGGTCTACATCGAGACGCTCCGGGTCAGCCCGGTCTGAGGCCCGGCCCCGGCGCGCGCTGGCCGCCCTCGCGGTCGGCGCGACGCTGGGGCTGCCGCTCGTCCTGCTCGGCGGGGCGGTGCTCCGCCACGTCGGCCACGTCAGCCCGTCGATCCCCAACGCCGCCGCGCTGCGGCTGCGCGTCCTCGCGCACGGCGTCGCGTGCGACGCACCGGTTGCCGAGACACCGGTGACGGACGGCGCGGCGTCGGCGCTGACGTGTACGGGGCCGGCCGGCGTCATGCGCCTGCTGGCGTTCGCCAACCCGGCGGCGCGGGAGCGGTCGCTGCCGCGTCCCGGCGCGGGCGTCGCGGGCGCGAACTGGCGGATCGAGGTCGGCGGCGCGCCGTCCGGACCGGCCGAGAACGCGCTCGCCGAGCGGCTGGCGACGGCCCTGACCGGGCAGGCGTACCGGATCGTCGCCCGGGCCTAGGACGGGACGGCTCGGCTTACCTTGTTCTGTGCAGGAGTCCCGCGGGGGCGGGGTGGCGGCTAGCCCTTCGTCGACACGACGCGGTAGGCGTCGTAGACGCCCTCGACCTGGCGGACCGACTTGAGCAGGTGCGACAGGTGGGTCGGGTCGGCCATCTCGAACGTGAACCGCGACACCGCGACCCGGTCGCGGGTCGTCGTGACCGACGCGGACAGGATGTTGACGTGGTGGTCGGACACCGCCCGGGTCACGTCGGAGAGCAGCCGGGTCCGGTCCAGCGCCTCGACCTGGATCGCGACGAGGAACAGCGACCCCGCCGACGGCGCCCACTCCACCTCGACCAGGCGGCCCGGCTGGGCGCGCAGGCCGCCGACGTTGACGCAGTCGGTGCGGTGCACGGAGACGCCGTTGCCGCGGGTCACGAAGCCGAGGATCGGGTCCCCGGGGACGGGCGTGCAGCAGCGCGCGAGCTTGACCCAGACGTCGGAGACGCCGACCACGACGACGCCGGGGTCGCCCTGCGTCCGCGGCCGCGCCTCGCGCTGGGGCGCGGTGACCTCGGCGATGTCCTCCTCGGTGCCCTCAGGGCCGCCGAGGGACTGCACGAGCTGGTGCACGATCGTCTGCGCGGAGACGTGGTTCTCGCCGACGGCGGCGTAGAGCGAGGCGATGTCCGCGTAGCGGAGGTCCTTCGCGAGCGCGACCAGCGCGTCTCCGGACAGCAGGCGCTGCAACGGGAGGTTCTGCTTGCGCATCGCTCGGCTGATCTGCTCCTTGCCGGCCTCGATCGCGTCCTCGCGCCGTTCCTTCGTGAACCACTGGCGGATCTTGTTGCGCGCCCTGGGCGTCTTGACGAACGCGAGCCAGTCCTGGCTCGGCGACGCGGTCGCGGCCTTCGACGTGAACACCTCGACGACGTCGCCGTTGTCGAGCGGGCTCTCCAGGGGGACGAGGCGGCCGTTCACCCGCGCGCCGATGCACCGGTGCCCGACCTCGGTGTGGACGGCGTACGCGAAGTCGACGGCCGTCGCGCCGGTCGGCAGCGAGATCACGTCGCCCTTCGGCGTGTAGACGTAGACCTCGCCGGCGTAGAGGTCGAAGCGCAGCGAGTCGAGGAACTCCCCAGGGTCCGCGGTCTCCTTCTGCCAGTCGACGATCTGGCGCAGCCAGCCGAGGTCGTCCGGGGCCCCGGACGGGCCGGTGACGTCGCCCTTGGACTCCTTGTACTTCCAGTGCGCGGCGATGCCGTAGTCCGCGATCTTGTGCATCGCGAACGTGCGGATCTGCAGCTCGACGGCCTTCCCCTCGGGGCCGATCACCGTCGTGTGCAGCGACTGGTACATGTTGAACTTGGGCCGCGCGATGAAGTCCTTGAACCGGCCGGGGATCGGGTTCCACACCGCGTGGATGACGCCGAGGGCGGCGTAGACGTCGCGGACGTCGTCGACGAGGACGCGGATGCCGACCAGGTCGTAGATGTCGTCGAAGTCGCGGCCGCGCACGATCATCTTCTGGTAGATCGAGTAGTAGTGCTTCGGCCGGCCGGTGACCTCGGCCTTGATCTTCGCGTCGCGCAGCGTCGCGGAGACCTGCTCGACGACGTTCTCCAGGTACGAGTCGCGGCTCGGCGCGCGGTCGGCGACCAGCCGGACGATCTCGTCGTACCGCTTCGGGTAGAGCGTCGCGAACGCGAGGTCCTCGAGCTCCCACTTGATGGTGTTCATGCCGAGGCGGTGGGCCAGCGGCGCGAAGATCTCCAACGTCTCCCGCGCGACCCGCTCCTGCTTCTCCGGCGGCAGGTGGCGCAGCGTCCGCATGTTGTGCAGCCGGTCGGCGAGCTTGATGACGAGGACGCGCGCGTCCTTGGCCATCGCGATGACCATCTTGCGGATCGACTCCGACTGCGCGGCCTCGCCGTACTTGACCTTGTCCAGCTTGGTCACGCCGTCGACGAGCAGCGCGACCTCGTCGCCGAACTCCGCGCGCACCGTCTCCAGCGTCGCGGGCGTGTCCTCGACCAGGTCGTGCAGCAGCGCCGCGACGATCGGGGTCGGCAGCAGGCCGAGACCGGCGAGGATCTCGGCGACGGCGAGCGGGTGGGTGATGTACGGCTCCCCGCTGCGCCGGAACTGCCCCTGGTGACCCTCCAGCGCGACCTCGTACGCGCGGATGACGTCGCGCAGCTCGGCCTTGGGATGCGTGGCGCGCAGCGTCCTGAGCACCGGCTCCAGCTCGGCCGGCACCTGGGGCGACCGCGAACCCGGCGTGAGGCGGCCGAGCGCGGCGCGGACCCGCCGGGGTGCCGGGGCGGGCTCCGGGGGCGGCTCGACGGCCGGCTGTACGGGCGGCTCGGCGGGCGTGGTGGACTCCGACGTGGCGGGCGCGACGTCAGAGGGCACGGACGCTCCGTTCAGCTCGGCGGAGCCTCCATGATACGTGCGCTCAGTACGTGATCAGGCTGACGACGTGCAGGCCCTCGATCTCCGCGAGCCGCTTGCGCCCCCCGAGGGCGGCCAGCTCGATGACGACGGCGCAGCCGACGACCTCGGCGCCGGCCTCCTCGACCAGCCAGCGCGTCGCCTCGACGGTGCCGCCGGTCGCGAGCACGTCGTCGACGACGAGCACCCGGTCCCCCGGCGCGAACGCGTCCCTGTGCACCTCGAGCGTGGCGGTGCCGTACTCGAGGTCGTAGGTCCTGGTGTGGATCGCGGACGGCAGCTTCCCCGCCTTGCGGACGGGGACGAAGCCCGCGCCCCAGCGGTACGCCACCGGCGCCGCGACGATGAAGCCGCGCGCCTCGATGCCGACGACCTTGTCGACCGGGCCGAGCGGCTGCGCGCGCTCGACGATCGCGTCGATCGTCGCGGTGAACGCGGCGCGGTCGGCGAGCAGCGGCGCGATGTCCTTGAACAGGATGCCCGGGCTCGGGAAGTCCGGGACGTCGCGGATCAGCCCGCGCAGCAGGCCGTCGAGCTCGGCCCGGACGCCGGTCAGCGCCGCTTCTTCCCGCTCGGCCGCCCGCCGCCGCGGCCGCCCTTGCGCTTCTGCGGCCGCGGCTGCTGGCGCGCGCCGCCGGGCCGCGCCGCCGCCGCGGACTTGGCCGGCGCCGCCTCCTCCGTCTCGGCTGTCGCGGCCGCGGCGGGGGCCTTCGCGGCGCCCGTACGGCCGACGCTCACCGTGGCGCCGCCGGCGCCCGCCGCCGCCACCCGGCCACCGGCCGCGACCGCCGACTGGCGCGCCGCCACGCGGGCCCGCAGCGCCTTGAACTGCGGCTCCCGCTCCTTGAGGTCGGTGAGCAGCGGAGTCGCCACGAAGATCGAGGAGTACGCGCCGGTCGCGATGCCGACGAACAGCGACAGCGACAGGTCCTTCAGCGACCCCGCGCCGAGCAGGAACACGCCGACGAAGAGCAGCGACCCGACCGGCAGCAGCGACGTGAGGGACGTGTTGATCGACCGCATCAGCGTCTGGTTGACGGAGAGGTTCGCAGCGGTGGAGTAGTCCATCCGGCTGCCGCCGGCGAGGCCGACCGTGTTCTCGCGGACCTTGTCGAACACGACGACGGTGTCGTACAGCGAATAGCCCAGGATCGTCAGGAACGCGATGACCGTCGACGGCGTCACCTCGAACCCGACGATCGAGTAGATGCCGGCCGTGATCAGGATGTCGTGCAGCAGCGCGATGATCGCCGCGGTCGCCATCTTCGGCTCGAACCGCATCGAGATGTAGGCGATGACGAGGACGAGGAACACGATCAGGCCGGTCAACGCCTTCTTGGTGATCTGCCTGCCCCACGTCGGGCTGACCGACGTCGGGTTGATCGAGTCCGGCGAGATGCCGTACCTGGTCGCGAGCCGGTCCGCGACCGCGCTGACCTCCTGGCTGGTCAGCTCCTCGGTCTTGACCCGGTAGGTCCCGACGCCGCCGCCGATCTTCTCGACGACCGGCGTGCTGTCGACGCCCGCGGCCCGCACGGTGTCGATGACCTCGGTGACCGTCGTCGCGGCCTTCGGCGTGAACTCGAAGACACCGCCGCCCTTGAAGTCGACGCCGAGGTTGAAGCCCTGGAACAGCAGGCTGCCGAGGCTGATCAGCACGAACGCGCCCGAGATGAGGTACCAGGTCCTCCGGCGGCCGATGAAGTCGATCGACGTCTCGCCGTTGTACAAGCGACTGGCGAGTGACATCAGGCCTCCTTCGGCGCGACGGTCGCGGTGCCGGCGGCGATGCCGACGAACCTGCCCTCGGTGAACAGCTTGGTCCGTGTGAGCAGGGTCACGACCGGCTTGGTGAACATCCAGGCGACCGTGACGTCGAGCAGGGTGGCGAGCCCCAGGGTGAACGCGAAGCCGCGCACCTCGCCGATGGAGAGCAGGTACAGCGTCGCGGCCGCGAGGAACGACACGAAGTCGGCGGCGAGGATGGTCCGGAACGCCCGGGTGAACCCGCGGTCGACGCTCGCCCGCAGCGACCGCCCCTCGCGGACCTCGTCCTTCAGGCGTTCGTAGAAGACGACGTACGAGTCGGCGCTGATGCCCACCGAGACGATCAGTCCCGCGATGCCGGCGAGGGTCAGCGTGAAGCCGATGGTATGGCCGAGGATCACGATCAGCGACCAGTTGAGACCGCCGAACACCAGCAGGCCCATGACGGTCACCAGGCCGAGGCCGCGGTAGTACAGCAGCGAGTAGACGACGACCAGGCCAAGGCCGAGCAGGCCGGCGACCAGGCCGCCGTGCAGCGACTGCTTGCCGAGCGTCGGGGAGATCGTCTGGGTCTGCGACTGCTCGAACTGCACCGGCAGGGCACCGTACTTGAGGACGTTCGCCAGCGAGTTGGCCTCCTTCTCGGTGAAGGTGCCGGTGATCTGGGCCGTGCCGTCGGGGATCCGCTCGTTGATCGTCGGCGCCGACTGCGTCAGGCCGTCGAGCACGATCGCGAGCTGCTTCTGCGTGTACTTCTCGGTGACGTCGGCCCACTTCTTCCGCGAGCCGTCCTTCATCTCCAGCCGGACCAGCCAGGCGCCGGTCGAGACCGTGCTGGCGGTGTCGATGGTGGCCTGCGCGGTCTTGATGTCCTTGCCGGTCAGCTCTGCCGGACCGAGGTAGTACTTCACGGTGCCGTTGATGTCGCACGACACGATCTCCTGCTTGTCGTGCTCCGGGCCGCCGAACGCCGCCGCGATGCGCAGCCGGTCGGCCGGGAGGCCGCAGTCGATCTTGGTGAGCGCGTCGGTGACCGTCAGGCCGCCGCCGGCCGGGCTCGCGCTGGCCGACGCGCTCGGCTTCGGCGTCGCGCTGCCGCTCGGCTTCGGCGTCGCGCTCGGGCTCGGCGTCGCCTGGGCGGGGAGGAGGGCGTTCGACAGCGCGCGCTTGCGGACGCTCGCGGTCGGGCTCGGGGTCGCGCTGCCGCTCGGCTTCGCCGTCGCGCTCGGCTTGGCGGTGCCGCTGGGCTTGGCCGTCGGCGACGGGGACACGGCGTTCGGGCCCGGGTTGAGCTGCTGGAGCACCGGCCGGAACGCCAGCGAGGCGGTCGTGCCGACGATCTTCAACGCTTCGTTGCGGCCGACGTTGGGCAGCGAGACGCGGATGTTCTGGCCCTCGGCGACGACCTCGGCCGAGCTGACGCCGGTGCCGTTGACCCGCTGCCTGATGATGTCGACGGCGGACGACAGCGCGCCGGACGTGGGCTTGGCGCCCTTCGGCGTGAGGATGACGCTGGTGCCGCCGACGAGGTCGAGGCCCTGGCGCGGCGTCCACCCGTTGAGCAGCACGAACACGTTGAGTCCGGCGAGGACGAGCAGGAGCAGCGCGAGCGGTCGGGCCGGCCGGTACAGCGGCTTCCGCGACGGGGATCTGGTGGCCATCGTTCCCTCTGCTAGTCGTCGCCGTCGGCCGGAAGCGCCTCGGGGAGCGCCTCCTCGACGACCTTCATGACGGCGGCCCGGGCGAACTTCGCCTCGACACCGGGTGCGATCTCGATGGTGACGGTGCCCGCGTCCGCGTCGACCTCGGTCAGCCGGCCGTACAGGCCCGCGGTGGTCACGACCTCGCGCCCCGGCTCCAGCGCCTGCTGGACCGCCTGCATGGTCTGCATGCGGCGCCGGCCCGGGCGGATGGCGATGAAGTAGAACGCCAGGAGCAGCGGGATGAGCACGACGAAGCTGTTGAGCGGGCTGCCGCCCTGCTTCGCCTGGGCGAGGATCGTGGTCACGGCGGTGCGCGGCCTTCCGGGAACGTCGTAGGGGCTGCGGGCGTGCGCGCGGCCACGACAGTGCGCCGTGGCCGTCCGGGGGAGTCTAGTCACCGCCCGGCACGGCTACAACGCGCGCCCGCCCGCGAGAAGTGCCCGGAGCCGCGGACTAGTGCGTCGGGGTGGTTTTCCGGACCACCCGGCGATATGTCCGATTCGCCCTCCGGCCCCGGCGTCCAACTGACGAGACACCTGCTGTTCCGCCGACCAGACGCGAAGGAGGTGCCGGATGAAGCAGACGCAGATCGTGCGCAGGACCCGCCGTCGCGGCGGCCCGGGCGACCCGCCCGCCGAGCTGCCCACCGGCGCCGCCAGCGACACCTCGGCCGCCGCGCGCCTCATCGCGGCCATCGACGCGGCGATCGCCTCCTAGCCCGTACCGCCTCAGGCGTCGTCGAACAACGTCCCGGTCGCCGGGGGGGCGGCCGGGACCTCCAGTCCCAGGTGCGTCCACGCGGCCGGCGTCGCGACCCGGCCCCGCGGCGTTCGCGCCAGCAGCCCCGCCCGGACGAGGAACGGCTCCGCCACCGTCTCCACCGTCTCCGGCTCCTCCCCCACGGCCACCGCCACCGTGCCCAGGCCGACAGGACCGCCGCCGAACTTGCGGATCACCGCGTCCAGCACCGCCCGGTCCAGCCGGTCGAGGCCGAGCAGGTCCACGTCGTACAGCGTCAACGCGGCCCGCGCGACGTCCTCGGTGACGTACCCGTCGCCGCGGACCTCCGCGAAGTCCCGTACCCGCCGGAGCAGCCGGTTGGCGATCCGGGGGGTGCCGCGCGAGCGCGTCGCGATCTCCGCGCGGCCCGCCGCGTCGATGCGGACGTCGAGCAGCCGGGCGCTGCGGGCGAGGACGCGTTCGAGCTCGGCGGGCTCGTAGAACTCCATCCGCCCGACGAAGCCGAACCGGTCGCGCAACGGCCCGGTGAGCAGCCCGCTGCGCGTCGTCGCGCCGATCAGGGTGAACGGCTCCAGCGGCACCTGGATCGCGGTCGCGCCTGGGCCCTTGCCGACGACCACGTCGATGCGGAAGTCCTCCATTGCGCTGTACAGCAGCTCCTCGGCCGGCCTGCTCATCCGGTGGACCTCGTCGATGAACAGCACCTCCCCCGCCGCGACGGCCGTGAGCACGGCGGCGAGGTCGCCCGCGCGCTCGATCGCCGGGCCGCTCGTGACCCGGATCGGCACGCCCATCTCGGCCGCGACGATCATCGCCAGGCTGGTCTTGCCGAGCCCGGGCGGGCCGCTGAACAGCAGGTGGTCGGGCGCGGCGCCGCGCAGGCGCGCGCTCTCGATGACGACCGAGAGCTGCTCGCGGACGCGCTCCTGGCCGACGAACTCGTCCAGCGTGCGCGGGCGCAGGCCGGCCTCGACCTCGCGTTCCTCGGGCAGGCCGACGGGCGTCAGGTCTACGGCGTCCTCCGTCATCGGCGGCCCAGGCTGCGCAGGGCGGCCTTGAGGGCGAGGCCGACGTCCTGGTCCTCGGCCTCGGGCAGCGCGCGGGCCGCCTCGTCGGCCTCGCGGGCGGCGTACCCGAGACTGACGAGCGCGTCGCGTACCTGGCTGCGGGTCGTGCTCTCGCCGGTGCCGAGGGCCGCTGCGCCGGTGGCCTCGGGCTCGCCCAAGCGGTCTCTGAGCTCGAGCACGATGCGCTGGGCGCCCTTGCGGCCGATGCCGGGAACGAGCGTCAACGCGCCGAGGTCCTCTGTCGCGACCGCCCGTCGGACCGCGTCGGGCGAGTGGACGGCGAGGACCGCCTGGGCGAGGCGCGGGCCTACCCCGCTCGCGGTCTGGAGCAGCTCGAACAGCGCCCGCTCGTCGGCCGTGGCGAAGCCGTACAGCGTCAGGCTGTCCTCGCGGACCACCAGCGCGGTGTGCAGCGTGGCCTCGTGGCCCGGGCGGAGCCCGGCGATGGTGCCTGGCGCGCACTGGACGAGGACGCCGATGCCGCCGACCTCGACGACCGCGCCGTCCGGCGCGAGCGCCGCGACCCGGCCGGTGACCGACGCGATCACCGGGCCGCCGCCTTCGCCGCGGCGAGGCGGGCCGTGGCCGGGCCGCGCCACTGCTGGCAGATCGCGAGCGCGAGCGCGTCGGCGGCGTCGGCGGGCCTGGGGGCGCTCGTGAGGCGGAGCAGCCGGGTGACCATCGTGGCGACCTGCGCCTTGTCCGCGCGGCCGTTGCCGGTGACGGCGGCCTTGACCTCGCTCGGCGTGTGCAGGACGACGGGGATGCCCGCGCGCGCGGCGCCGAGGATGGCGACCGCGCCGGCCTGGGCGGTGCCCATGACGGTGCGGACGTTGTGCTGGGAGAAGACGCGTTCGACGGCGACGACGTCCGGCTCGTGGGTGGCGATCCAGGCGTCGATCGCGGTGGCGAGCGCGAACAGGCGGGCGGCGACGTCGTCGGTGTGCGGCGACGTGGCGACGCCGACGGCGACCATCGCGAGCCGCCCGCCCGGGCCGCTGTCAACGACGCCGAGGCCGCAACGGGTCAGCCCCGGGTCGACCCCGAGCACGCGCATCTGTGGACCTCCGGGAGACCTCCGGGCGGGACGAACGTGTGTTCGACTCTACGGCCCACGCCCGCGTTCGCGAGCGAGGCGCGCCGGTCAGTACGGGTGGCTCTCGACGGCGCGCTCGGTCGCCCGGTCCATCGGGCCGTCGTACGGGCCGCAGTCCGGCCGCCCGCCGGTGCCGGGGTCGCAGTCGTGCGTCCGGCCGAGGAGGCGGCCGGCGGCGTCGTACGCGGCGACGGCGTTCTTCCCGAGGCGCAGCGTTGCCAGGTCGACCGCGACGGCCGCGACGTACGCGTCCACGGCCGCGACCCGGCGCGGCACGACCGTGAGCACCGTGCCGTCGGTGCGCGGGACGCGGACCTCGGCGGCGCGCGGGTCGGCGATGACCATGAGCACCTGGGTCGGCCCGGCGTCGGCGACGGCGGCCTCGACGGCCCAGCCGGTGTTGACCATGCAGTGGCCCCCGCCCTGCCGGGTGCCGACGTAATCGAAGCAGACGCGCTCAGGCCCCTCGCGGACGACGCCGAGCACCAGGCCGTGCCCCTTCAGAAGCACGGCGTGCCGCTGCCCGGTGGCGGCGACGAGCGGGTCCACCCGGTGGCCGCACCCGGTCAGCAGCGCCAGCAGCAGCGCGACCGCTCCCCCGTACCGCTTCA
The DNA here is from genome assembly GCA_030840645.1 of Frankiaceae bacterium. GTDB lineage: Bacteria > Actinomycetota > Actinomycetes > BP-191 > BP-191 > BP-191. The sequence continues at coordinate 12,286 of JAVEEC010000044.1, read as the reverse complement.
TCTACACGCTCTCCAGGACCTCGTCGGAGACGTCGAAGTTGGCCCAGACGTTCTGGACGTCGTCGAGGTCGTCGAGCAGGTCGACGAGCTTCAGCACCTTCTTCGCCGTGTCGTCGTCCAGGCTCACCGACATGGACGGGAGGAACGTCATCTCCGCCGAGTCCGGCTCGATCCCGGCCGCCTCCAGCGCGACGCGGACGGCGTGCACGTCGCCCGCCTCGCAGACGACCTCGAACGCCTCCCCGAGGTCGTTGACCTCCTCGGCGCCCGCGTCGAGGACGGCGCCGAGGACGTCGTCCTCCGCGAGCCCCGGCGTCTTCGGCACGAGCGCGACGCCCTTGCGCGTGAACAGGTACGCGACCGAGCCGGGGTCGGCGAGGTTGCCGCCGTTGCGGGAGAACACCGTGCGGACCTCGGAGGCCGCGCGGTTGCGGTTGTCGGTGAGGCACTCGACGAGGACGGCGACGCCGCCGGGGGCGTACCCCTCGTACATGATCGACTCGTAGCTGACGCCGTCGGCGAGCTCGCCGGATCCGCGCTTGACCGCGCGCTCGATGTTGTCGAGCGGGACCGACTCCTTGCGCGCCTTGGTGATGGCGTCGGCGAGGGTCGGGTTGCCGGTGGGGTCGCCGCCGCCGGTGCGCGCCGCGACCTCGATGGTCTTGATCAGCTTGGCGAACGCCGCGCCGCGCTTGGCGTCCTTGGCCGCCTTCTGGTGCTTGGTGGTGGCCCACTTGGAATGGCCGCTCATGGTCCTCCGTCGATCAGCTCGCAGAACAGGCGGTGGACCCGCACGTCGCCCGTGAGCTCGGGGTGGAACGCCGTGGCCAGGATCCGGCCCTGGCGGACAGCGACGATCCTACCGGCGCTGGTGGCCAGGACCTCCACGCCGTCGCCCGCGCGCTCGACCCAGGGCGCGCGGATGAACACGCCGTGCACGCTGCCGACACCGGCCAGCTCGACCTCGGTCTCGAACGAGTCGACCTGGCGGCCGAACGCGTTCCGCCGCACCGACACATCGAGGCCGCCGACGAGCGGCTGGTCCGGCCGGCCGTCGATGACGTCGTTCGCGAGCAGGATCATCCCGGCGCAGGAGCCGTACGCGGGCAGCCCGCCGGCGATGCGCTGCCGCAACGGCTCCAGCAGGCCGAAGATCGCCAGCAGCTTGCCGATCGTCGTCGACTCGCCGCCGGGGATGACGATGCCGTCAACGGTCGCCAGGTCGGCCCGCGTCCGTACCTCGACGGCGTCCGCGCCGGCCGTCGTCAGCGCGCGAACGTGCTCGCGTACGTCGCCCTGCAGGGCGAGCACGCCGACCCGCCGCCCCACCGTCAGCCGGTCAGCCCAGCGGTCGGGAGGCCGACGATGCGCATCGCGTCCCCGAGGCTCGGCGCGCTCCGCGTCTCGGCGTCGCTCGGCACGGTGATCGTGACCGGGCGGCCGTAGTCGAACAGCTCGAACGTCGTCGTGGCCGTCAGCGGACCGAGCGCCAGCTCGTTGCTGATCTTGCGAGGCAGGCCGTCGCGGTCGAGCCACACGTCGTAGCCGAGGGTCTCGATCCCGGCGTCCTTGAACACCTCCACCGCCCGGTCGCGGAACGTCGGCGCCAGCTGTGCGAACAGCGGCTCGACCGGGACCTCGAAGTGGTACTTCACCGTGGGCACGCCACGGACGTCCTCGCGGCCGACCTCGACCGCGGTGCCGCCGGCCAGCGTCAGCCGGTCGAGGATCTTCGAGGGGTCCGACGTGACGTCGGGCGTGATACCCGCGGCCTTCAGGGGGGCGTCGACCACCACCCACGGCTTCCCGCCGTTCAACGACGTCCGCGAGGCGGGCACGTGCACCCAGAGCCGCGTCGCGTCGCTCACCATCGAGAGGTTGCGCGGCGCGCCCGTCGAGGCGACCACCTCGCCGAGATCGAAGTCGAACGCGCTGCGCGAGTTCGCGAAGTCGAACTCGCCGGTGCCCCGCTCGGTGACCGTCCTGGCTGCGTTCAGGGTGATCGTGAGCTCGCCGCGCGCCGTGCGCTGCTTGCGAGCGGCGGCCGGCGCGGCCCCGACGAGCGCGGGGCGCAGGGTGACCGCGGCGCCGTTGTCGTGCCGGACGACGGCGACGCGGACCAGGCCCGCGACGAGCAGCAGCACGATCGCGAGGGCCTGCACCGCAACACCGTTGAGCCGCCGCGGCTCCCGCCGGGGCGCGACCGGCAGGTCGGGGGCTACCACCCCCGGCTCGCGTAACGCTCGGTGGCGGGCAGGGTGTCGAGGTTGATGCCGACCATCGGCTCGCCGAGGCCGCGGGAGACCTTCGCGACGACGTCGGGGTCGTTGAAGAACGTCGTCGCCTCGACGATGGCGCGGGCCCGCGCGGCGGGGTCGCCGGACTTGAAGATGCCGGAGCCGACGAACACGCCGTCCGCGCCGAGCTGCATCATCATCGCCGCGTCCGCGGGCGTCGCGATGCCGCCCGCGGTGAACAGCACGACGGGCAGCGTGCCGAGGGAGGCGACCTCCTTGACCAGGTCGTACGGCGCGCGCAGCTCCTTCGCGGCGGCGTACAGCTCGGTGTCGTCCAGCGTCGTGAGGCGGCGGATGTCGCCGGTGATCGAGCGCATGTGCCTGGTCGCCTCGACGACGTTGCCGGTGCCCGCCTCGCCCTTCGACCGGATCATCGCCGCGCCTTCGGAGAGGCGGCGCAGCGCCTCGCCGAGGTTGGTCGCCCCGCAGACGAACGGCACCGTGAACGCCCACTTGTCGATGTGGTGCGCCTCGTCGGCGGGCGTCAGCACCTCGGACTCGTCCACGTAGTCGACGCCGAGGGACTGGAGCACCTGCGCCTCGGCGAAGTGGCCGATGCGGGCCTTCGCCATGACCGGGATCGAGACGGCCGCGATGATCCCGTCGATCATGTCGGGGTCGCTCATCCGCGCGACGCCGCCGTCGCGGCGGATGTCGGCGGGGACGCGTTCCAGCGCCATGACGGCGACGGCGCCCGCGTCCTCCGCGATCTTCGCCTGGTCGGGCGTGACGACGTCCATGATGACGCCGCCCTTGAGCATCTCCGCCATGCCGCGCTTGACCTTCGACGTGCCACGTTCGGTAGTCATGGGCACATGGTACGGTGCCCGCGATGAAGCACCTGCTCCTTATCGAGAGCGCGCGGCACTAAGCAAGACGCCAGCGCGCTGACCTCTCGTCCACTCCTGGACGGGAGGTTTTTTGTTTCCCGGAGAAGGGTCCCGGCATGGAACGCGTCACGATCTTCGACACCAGCCTCCGCGACGGCGAGCAGTCGCCCGGCATCGCGCTCAACGTCACCGAGAAGCTCGAGATCGCGCACCAGCTCGCCCGCCTCGGCGTCGACGTGATCGAGGCCGGCTTCCCGGCCGCGTCCCCCGGTGACTTCGAGGGCGTCCGCGCGATCGCCGAGCAGGTCCGCGGCGCGTCGGTCGCTGCCCTGTGCCGGACCCGCGAGGACGACGTCGAACGCGCGTGGGACGCGATCAAGCCGGCCGAGCGGCCGCGGCTGCACACGTTCATCTCGACTTCACCGATCCACCGCGAGAAGAAGCTGCGGATGACGACGGAGCAGGTGCTCGCCGAGACCGCGCGCGCGGTGGCGCAGGCGAGCGCGTTCACCGACGACGTGGAGTTCTCCGCCGAGGACGCGACGCGGACGGAGCTGGCGTTCCTCGTCGAGGTGTTCGCCGCCGCGATCGAGAACGGCGCCACGACGATCAACGTCCCGGACACCGTCGGCTTCGTCATGCCGGCTGAGTTCGTGGAGATCCTGGACGCGCTGCGGGAGCGCGTACCCGGCGCCGACCGGGTGGTGTGGAGCGTGCACTGCCACAACGACCTCGGCCTCGCGACCGCCAACTCCCTCGCCGCCGTTCGCGCGGGCGCGCGGCAGGTCGAGGTCTGCGTCAACGGCATCGGCGAGCGCGCGGGCAACGCCGCGCTGGAGGAGGTCGTCATGGCGCTGCGGACGCACTCGCCGACGCTCGGCTACGAGACCGGCATCGACACCCGCGAGATCACGCGTACGTCCAGGCTGGTGTCGATGCTGTCCGGCTACCCGGTGCAGCGCAACAAGTCGGTCGTCGGCGCCAACGCGTTCTCCCACGAGTCCGGCATCCACCAGCACGGGGTGCTGATGGAGCGGACGACGTACGAGATCATGAACCCCGAGGACGTCGGCCTCACCGGCAGCACCATCGTGCTCGGCAAGCACAGCGGGCGGCACGCGTTCGTCGACGCGGTGACCAAGCTCGGCTACGGCGGCGACGAGGCGGCCGTGGAGCGGGCGTTCGTGCGGTTCAAGGACCTGGCCGACCGCAAGGCCGCCGTCACCGACAACGACCTCGTCGCGCTGGTCACCGAGGAGGCGTCGCAGGCGCCGTCGGGCGGCGGTGTCTGGGCGTTCGAGGGGCTCGACGTCGCGCACACGACCGACACCCCGCCGACCGCCACCGTGCGGCTGTCCCGCGACGGTGCGACCGTTGCGGAGACGGCAACGGGCGACGGCATGATCGACGCGGCGTGCAACGCCGTCGCGGCGGCAGTCGGCGTCGTGGCGCGGCTGCTGTCGTTCCAGGTGGCGGCGGTGGACGAAGGGAGCGACGCGATGGGCGACGTCAGCGTCGCCGTCGAGGTCGGCGGCGAGCGGGTCGTCGCGCGCGGCGTCTCGGTCGACGTGGTCGAGGCGAGCGCGCGGGCGTTCCTCAACGCCGTGAACAAGGTCGTCGGCGGCACCGCCGTCGCGCACCGGACCGACAAGCCGTGAGGCTCGCTGTCATCCCCGGGGACGGCATCGGGCCCGAGGTCGTCGCCGAGGCGCTCAAGGTGCTGTCCGCGGTGGTGACCGTGGACGCGACGGAGTACGACCTCGGCGCGCGGCGCTACCTCGCGACCGGCGAGACGCTGCCCGACGCGGTCCTGGAGGAGCTGCGCGGGTACGACGCGATCCTGCTCGGCGCGGTCGGCGACCCTGCCGTGCCACCCGGCGTTCTCGAACGCGGGCTGCTGCTGGGGCTGCGGTTCGCGCTCGACCACCACGTCAACCTGCGTCCGGTACACGCGCCCGGGATCGACCTGGTCGTCGTCCGCGAGGGCACCGAGGGCCCGTACGCCGGCGCGGGCGGCGTGCTGCGCGAGGGGACGCCGCACGAGGTCGCGACCGAGGAGAACGTCAACACGCGGTACGGCGTGGAGCGCGTCGTGCGCGACGCGTTCGCGCGCGCTGCCGCACGGCGCGGACACCTGACGCTGGTGCACAAGACGAACGTGCTGACGTACGCGGGCGGGCTCTGGGCGCGGACGTTCGCGTCGGTCGCCGCCGAGTGGCCGGGCGTCGAGACGGCGTACTGCCATGTCGACGCGGCCGCGATGTACCTCGTCACCGACCCGGGGCGGTTCGACGTCGTCGTGACGGACAACCTGTTCGGCGACATCCTCACCGACCTCGGCGCCGCCGTCGCGGGCGGCATCGGGCGCGCGGCGAGCGGCAACATCGACACGACCCGGACCAACCCGAGCATGTTCGAGCCGGTCCACGGCTCCGCGCCGGACATCGCGGGCACCGGCACGGCGGACCCGGTCGCGGCGATCCTGTCGGCCGCGATGCTGCTTGAGCATCTCGGCGAAACCGTTGCGGCGCAACGGGTCCGGTCGGCCGTCGAGTCGTGGGACGCGGAGCGCCCCGGTGCCGTCGCGACCAAGGTCGCGGGCGACGAGATCGTGAGCCGGTTGTGAGGACGCTGTTCGAGAAGGTGTGGGACGCGCACGTGGTGCGCGCTGCCGAGGGCGAGCCGGACCTGCTCTACGTCGACCTGCACCTGGTGCACGAGGTCACGTCGCCGCAGGCGTTCGACGGGCTGCGGCTCGCGGGGCGCGGCGTCCGGCGTCCTGACCTGACGCTCGCGGTCGAGGACCACAACGTCCCGACGACGGACGGCCCGGTCACCGACGACGTGTCCCGCGCCCAGCTCGACGCGCTGCGGGCGAACTGCGCGGGGTACGGCATCCGGCTGCACTCGCGCGGCTCGGCCGGGCAGGGCATCGTGCACGTCGTCGCGCCCGAGATGGGGCTGACGCAGCCGGGCACGACCGTCGTCTGCGGCGACAGCCACACGTCGACGCACGGGGCGTTCGGGGCGCTGGCGTTCGGCATCGGCACGACCGAGGTCGAGCACGTCCTCGCGACGCAGACGCTGCCGGTCGCGCGGCCGCGGTCGATGGCGGTCGAGGTGTCCGGTGCGCTGCCGCCCGACGTGACGGCGAAGGACCTGGTGCTGACCATCGTCGCGACGCTCGGCACCGGCGGCGGCGCGGGCCACGTCGTGGAGTACCGGGGCGACGCCGTCCGCGCGCTGTCGATGGAGGGCCGGATGACGGTCTGCAACATGTCCATCGAGGCCGGTGCGCGGGCCGGCATGGTGGCGCCGGACGACGTGACGTACTCCTACCTCGAACGCCGCCCCCACGCCCCGCGCGGAGCGGCGTGGGAGGCCGCGCTGGACGCGTGGCGTTCGCTGCCTACCGACGACGGGGCCGCGTTCGACACGACGGTCGCGATCGACGCCGCGGGCGTGCGGCCGTTCGTCACGTGGGGCACCAACCCGGCGCAGGCCGTACCGGTGGACGGCGTCGTGCCCGACGGCGACCCGCGCGCGCTCGCGTACATGGGGCTGGCGGCGGGGACGGCGATGCGCGACGTGCCGGTGGACGCGGTGTTCGTCGGCTCGTGCACCAACGCCCGGCTCGAAGACCTCCGCGCCGCCGCCGCCGTCCTGCGCGGCCGCCGCGTCCATGCCGGCGTGCGCGCCCTCGTCGTGCCGGGCTCGATGCTGGTCAAGAGCCAGGCCGAGGCCGAGGGGCTGGACCGGGTCTTCGCCGACGCCGGGTTCGAGTGGCGCTCGGCCGGCTGCTCGATGTGCCTCGGCATGAACCCCGACGTGCTGCGGCCCGGCGAGCGGTGCGCCTCGACGTCGAACCGCAACTTCGAGGGCCGCCAGGGCCCCGGCGGCCGGACCCATCTGGTGTCTCCCCCTGTCGCGGCCGCGACCGCCGTGCTCGGGCACTTCGGGACGCCGGGTGACCTCGCGTGAGGCCGTTCACGACGCACACCGGGCTGGTGGTGCCGCTGCCCCGGGCGGACGTCGACACCGACCAGATCATCGCGAGCGAGTGGCTGAAGCGGGTGTCGCGGACGGGGTACGGCGAGGGGCTGTTCGCGCAGTGGCGCGAGGACCCGGCGTTCGTCCTCAACGACCCCGCGTACGCGGGCGGCTCGATCCTCGTCGCGGGGGCCTCGTTCGGGATGGGGTCCTCACGCGAGCACGCGGTCTGGGCGCTGGACGACTGGGGATTCCGCGTCGTGATCGCGCCGTCGTTCGCGGACATCTTCCGCGGCAACGCCGTGAAGAACGGCCTGCTCCCCGTCGTGCTGCCCCCGGCCGCGGTGGCGGCGTTGCAGGAGGCCGGTCCGGTCGAGGCGACGGTGGACCTGCGCGAGCGCCGGGTGCGCTGCGCGCCGGCGGGCGTGGACGAGGCGTTCGACGTCGACGACTTCACCAGGGCGCGCCTGCTGGAGGGGCTGGACGACGTCGGGCTGACGCTGCGGCACGCCGACGCGGTCGACGCGTACGAGGCCGCCCGGCCGGACTGGCTGCCGCGCGTTACGTGATGGTCGCGCGGGTGTCGTTCGGGACGAGCATCACCCAGACCGGGCCCGCGTGCAGCAGCATGTCCTTGCCGGTCGAGCGGTCGATGAAGTGCGTCTTGCCGAGGCCGTCGCGGCGCCAGGTGCCGTTGATCGCGCGGCCGTCCCGCATCAGCGTGGCGTTGCCGGTGCCGGTCGTCGTGGTGTACGGCGACGGGGCGCCGTGCACGTCGCTAAAGTGCGAGTTGCGGACGCGGACGTACTGGATGAGGACGTTCGGCGAGGACTGCTGGTGGCCGTTGCGCAGCATCGCCGGGCGGCCGTCCATGGAGCGGAGGTACACCCGGTGCGCCGGGTCCCACTTCCACGACGTGTGCGCGAACCGCGACCAGACCACCGAGATGCTGGTCGCGCCGACCGCGCCCTTCGGCGGCAACGCCCCGAAGCGCAGGCCGATGTCGCTCGCCAGCGCCGACTGCGGCGCCAGGGCGAGCAGCCGCGAGGTCGAGGTGATGAAGTTGTACGCGTCCCTGCGCCGGCCCGCGATCGTGTACGCGCGCGGGTTGTTGTCGTACGACACGTTGATCACGGGGTTCTGCCGGACGATCGCGACGACGCCGGTGTTGCCGCCGGAGAAGCCGAACGCCACCCGGCCGTACATCCGCAGCAGCGGCAGGTCGCTCTCGCGGACGCTGCGGACCGGGCCGATGTCGTTCGACGAGCGTGACGAGAAGATCGCGAGGAACCGCGTCGTGCGCCCCTCGACCGCCTCCTCGTACACGATGTCGGCCTCGTCCAGGCCGCGCTGCGGGCGGGCCAGGACGGCGTTGTCGATCTTGATCGCGAGCACCGGCCGGAGCCGGTCGATCGGCAGCCCGGTGAACGGCGACAGCAGCCCCACCTTGGTCGGGGTGGGCTTAGGCTTCGCGCTCGCGGTCGGCGTGACGGAGGGGACGCCGTTGGTCGGCAGGGCGTTCGGCTGCGGCTTCTTGCCGTGCGAGCACGAGGCGACGAGCACGACGGCGAGCAGGGCGGCCGCGGCGCGGCGGTGACGGGTCACAGGAACGAGGCTAGGCGACGCTTCGCGCCCCCGGGCGGAAAGACACGGTCTATAGCGGATCGGTGACCTCCTCATAACGCCTGCAGGGCACAAGCCAGCGCAATAGAGGCCGTCCTGGAGGACGGGCGGAACCCGGCAGCCCCAGCACCCGCTTTAGCTGGCTACGTGCCGCGACCGAGGCCCGTCTTGGACGGGCGGACCCTTCGCCGACGTCGCGCTGACCACGGTGTCCTTCGCGCCGCAACGGAGGCCGTCTTGAAGGACGGGCGGACCCCAGTGCTTGCGGGCAAACTTCGCGAGGCGGTTGAGGCCGCAATGGAGGCCCGTCTTGACGGACAGGCGGACGCTGGTGCTGACGCCGAGCGAGGCGAAGCCGTGGCCGTCGCCGCAATGGAGGCCCGTCTTGAAGGGCGGGCGGACTCCCCGGGGCCGGTCACAGGATCGAGCCCTGCGACATGCCGCAATGGAGGCCCGTCTCGAAGGACGGGCGGACTGTTGCCCTCCGCCGCCGGCCACCGTACCAACCCGCCGCAATGGAGGCCCGTCTTGACGGACGGGCGGACCAAGGCGATGCGCGGCCACGCGGTCGGGGTGGAACGGCCGCAATGGAGGCCCGTCTTGAAGGACGGGCGGACCGGGTGCGCCGGCTCGGGCAGCGACCGCATGTGCCAGTTGCCGCAATGGAGGCCCGTCTTGACGGACGGGCGGACCACGACGGTCACGGACGGCCAGGGCAACTACCTGTGGCCGCAATGGAGGCCCGTCTTGAAGGACGGGCGGACCCGTCGTCGGGGACCGGGTCACGACCATGGTGGCGTTGCCGCAATGGAGGCCCGTCTTGAAGGACGGGCGGACTGGTCATGCCGCCAGAGGAAGTGACCGTGCCAGCGAGCCGCAATGGAGGCCCGTCTTGAAGGACGGGCGGACCCTCACCCCGTGCGTCGGATGCAAGGCCAGCGTCGGCGCCGCAATGGAGGCCCGTCTTGAAGGACGGGCGGACCCGTCACCTACAGCGCCACCGGGGCCTGGGCGCACCTGCCGCAATGGAGGCCCGTCTTGAAGGACGGGCGGACGACGCAGCAGCCGTACGGCCCGCCGCAGCAGGCCCCGGCCGCAATGGAGGCCCGTCTTGAAGGACGGGCGGACCGCCGAACGCGTAGGTGGCCGGGGCGTTGCCCGTTTGGCCGCAATGGAGGCCCGTCTTGAAGGACGGGCGGACCTTCGCCACATCGTTGATGCGATGGAGGACGTTCAGCCGCAATGGAGGCCCGTCTTGAAGGACGGGCGGACCCACCCGGGCGTGCTCATGACTCCCGTCATGATCGGCCGCAATGGAGGCCCGTCTTGAAGGACGGGCGGACCGCCCGGCTCGTCGTTCCACTCGTCCTTGATGACGCGGCCGCAATGGAGGCCCGTCTTGAAGGACGGGCGGACCGAGGAGTACGAGACCACTTCGACCGGGATGTTGCGGCCGCAATGGAGGCCCGTCTTGAAGGACGGGCGGACTAGGGGCGGCGTCGGTGGGTGCGGCTGGCGCGGTCCCGCCGCAATGGAGGCCCGTCTTGAAGGACGGGCGGACCACGCCGTCGGCAGCGCCTGCGCGGTAGGAGCCGATGCCGCAATGGAGGCCCGTCTTGAAGGACGGGCGGACCAAGGCTGCGGCGCAGGACGCACGGCAGGCCCTCTCGCCGCAATGGAGGCCCGTCTTGAAGGACGGGCGGACTGCGGTGAGGCGTTCGCGAGACACGAGGAGGAAGAATGCCGCAATGGAGGCCCGTCTTGAAGGACGGGCGGACTTGACAAGCGGATACTTCTTTAGCGGATTGTCAACGAGCCGCAATGGAGGCCCGTCTTGAAGGACGGGCGGACTCGTTGATCACGCTCGTGAACCGCACCGCTAGCACCGCCGCAATGGAGGCCCGTCTTGAAGGACGGGCGGACCGGTCAACGACGACCCGGACGTTGTCGACGAAGAGGTCGCCGCAATGGAGGCCCGTCTTGAAGGACGGGCGGACCTGACCGAGGCAGATCGCAGGACGTGGGTCCTGCGGCCGCAATGGAGGCCCGTCTTGAAGGACGGGCGGACACCGGACGCGCGGTGCTGGTCGCAGGCCGCCTGCACGCCGCAATGGAGGCCCGTCTTGAAGGACGGGCGGACCCGCGCCATCGAGCATGACGCCGTCCTGCACGCCCTGCCGCAATGGAGGCCCGTCTTGAAGGACGGGCGGACCGTAACCGCGGCCGCCGCAGCGCGAGCCAGCCCGCGTGCCGCAATGGAGGCCCGTCTTGAAGGACGGGCGGACTCGCAGTTGATCGCGGTGACCCGGCCGTGCGCGGAGCGCCGCAATGGAGGCCCGTCTTGAAGGACGGGCGGACCCCGCAGCGACTTCCGGCACCACGGCGGGTTCGGCGCCGCAATGGAGGCCCGTCTTGAAGGACGGGCGGACCCCGACCGCGGAGGCGCGGTGCGGTTCTTCCACCTGGCCGCAATGGAGGCCCGTCTTGAAGGACGGGCGGACCGGTGCCGGGCCCGCGGCGGAGCTCCTGGATCTCGTCGCCGCAATGGAGGCCCGTCTTGAAGGACGGGCGGACGGACGAGGGCATGTGCCTGATCGACCTCGGCACCGACGCCGCAATGGAGGCCCGTCTTGAAGGACGGGCGGACCGGGTGCTGCCCCTTCATGTGCCGCTGGACGTTCTGGCCGCAATGGAGGCCCGTCTTGAAGGACGGGCGGACCAGCAACGCCCTCGTGTTGGCCCGCGAGATTCAGACCTAGCCGCAATGGAGGCCCGTCTTGAAGGACGGGCGGACCGGTCGACGCCGACGTGCGGGCGATGGTGGCGACGAGGCCGCAATGGAGGCCCGTCTTGAAGGACGGGCGGACTGAGCGGATCGGGGGCGGCCTCGCGGCCGGCGTGGGCGCCGCAATGGAGGCCCGTCTTGAAGGACGGGCGGACCGGCGGTCGACGCCGACGTGCGGGCGATGGTGGCGACGAGGCCGCAATGGAGGCCCGTCTTGAAGGACGGGCGGACTCGAACACCCGATGGCCGTCACGGCCTGATCCAGGAGGCCGCAATGGAGGCCCGTCTTGAAGGACGGGCGGACCGGAGGTGTCCGAGGTGCCAGTCACGAGGGTGCTCTGGCCGCAATGGAGGCCCGTCTTGAAGGACGGGCGGACCGTCGCAGTCCTCGGCGCCGCAGGAGGAGCTGTCGCCGCCGCAATGGAGGCCCGTCTTGAAGGACGGGCGGACAAGTCGTAGGTGCCGTGAACGCTCATGTTGGCGTAGCCGCAATGGAGGCCCGTCTTGAAGGACGGGCGGACCCCGTCGTTCATGCGCTTCCTCCTCCGTCGCGTAAACGCCGCAATGGAGGCCCGTCTTGAAGGACGGGCGGACTCGACAAGGCGGTAGCGGCCGAGCCCAAGTTCATGGAGCCGCAATGGAGGCCCGTCTTGAAGGACGGGCGGACGTGTGACCGCGTCTCCGCGTGTCTGTCGTCCTCGTGGGCCGCAATGGAGGCCCGTCTTGAAGGACGGGCGGACCAGCCGGAGCACGAGCCGGCC
>JAVEEC010000075.1 GCA_030840645.1 Frankiaceae bacterium | reverse complement strand
GGTTGCACTCGAGCATGTCCTCGATCCGGCCGGTGTCCTTCCAGTAGCCGGTGACGAGGTGCGGGCGGACGTCGCGGCCCGCGTCGACCAGCCACTGGATCGCGTCGGTGATCTCCAGCTCGCCGCGGGCGCTCGGCTTGATCGCGCCGACGGCCTCGTGGATCGACGCGGAGAACATGTAGACGCCGACCAGCGCGAGGTCGCTCTTGGGGTCCTTCGGCTTCTCGACCAGCGACTGGACGCGGCCGTCCGGACCGAGCTCGGCGACACCGAACTGCGACGGGTTCTCGACCTTCGTCAGCAGGATCTGCGCGTCCGGGCGCTCCTCCTTGAACTCCTCGACCAGCTCGGTGATGCCGCCGACGATGAAGTTGTCGCCGAGGTACATCACGAACTCCTCGTCGCCGAGGAAGTCCCGCGCGATGAGGACGCAGTGCGCGAGCCCGAGGGGCGCGTCCTGCTTGATGTACGTCACCGCGATGCCGAGCGCGGAGCCGTCGCCGACAGCCGTCATGATCTCGGGCGCGGTGTCGCCGACGATGATGCCGACGTCGGTGACGCCCGCGTCGCGGATCGCCTCCAGGCCGTAGAACAGCGTCGGCTTGTTCGCGATCGGGACGAGCTGCTTGGCCGACGTGTGCGTGATCGGGCGCAGCCTGGTGCCGGCGCCGCCGGCGAGGACGAGTGCCTTCATGGTGCCGCGAGGCTAGCAGCCGCTTACCGGGCTCCGCGACGCCGGTTCGCTACCCTGGAGGCACGCCCGGGTGCAACCTCCGGGTGCCGCCGTTCGTCCTCCCCTACGACAACGCCGCCCGCCACTGGAGCCGTCCCGTACCGTGACCGAGAACCCGCACGGCCTCGTCCTGCCGCCCGAGCTCGACCCGCGCGGTCGGCGGCCCGCCCGGCGGCGCGGTCCGGCGCGCGTGCTCTCCTGGGTCGCCGTCGTCACCGCGGTCGCCGTGCTCGGCGTCAGCGGCGTCGGGTACGCGATGCTCCGCTACTACGACGGCAACATCGACCGGCTCCCCCTCAACATCGGCGGCAGCCGCCCGTCCCGCGTCTCCGGCAAGGCGCAGAACTTCCTCCTCGTCGGCTCGGACTCGCGCGAGGGCCTGTCACCGGCCGAGCTCAAGAAAGCGGCGACGGAGTTCACGCCGGGGCGGCGTTCGGACACGATCATCCTCATCCACCTCGCGGCGGACCGTAAGCACGTGACGCTGGTCAGCTTCCCCCGCGACTCGTACGTCGAGATCCCGGCCCACGGCTCGAAGGCCGCGCACCTGGCGAAGATCAACACCGCGTTCTCGGCCGGCGGCCCCGAGCTGACGATCCAGACCGTCGAGCGCCTCACCCACGTCCGCGTCGACCACTACATCGAGGTCAACTTCGCCGGGTTCCAACGCCTCGTCGACGCCGTCGACGGGGTCGAGGTCTGCCTCACGAAGCCGGCGAAGGAGCCGCTGTCCGGCATCGACCTACCGGCCGGGCGGAGCAAGATCAAGGGGGCGCAGGCACTGTCCTTCGTCCGCCAGCGCTACGACCTGCCGCGCGGCGACCTCGACCGCATCCAGCGCCAGCAGCAGTTCCTCGGCGCGCTGATGCGCAAGGTCATGAGCCGCGGCGTGCTGCTGAACCCCGTGCGGCTCAAGGGGTTCCTCGACGTCGGGACCAAGTCGGTGCAGGTCGACAGCGGGCTGAGCCTCGACACGATGCGGTCGCTCGCGACCGCGATGAAGGGCATGGACCCGGCCCGCGTGTCGTTCGTCACGGCGCCGGTCGAGAAGATCGCGCGGCGCGACGGCCAGTCGGTCGCGCTGCTCGACCAGGCCGCGGGCGCCGCGCTGTTCGACGCCGTCGCGCACGACCGCCCGCTGGCCAAGCCCCCCGCCCCCGTTCCCAGCAAGCTCACCGTCCCGGCGCGCGACATCCGCCTGACGGTGCTCAACGGCACCGGCATCGCGAGGCGCGCCGCGAAGGCCGCCGACGAGCTGCGCGGCGTCGGGTTCCGCGTCGCCGGCACCGGCAACGCCGACGGCGCGACGTACGACAGGACCGTCGCCCGCTACAGCCCCGGCAACGAAGCGGCGGCGGCCACGGTCGCGGCGTCGTTGCACGGCGCCAAGACCGAGGCGTCCGCCTCGGCGACCACGATCACGGTCGTCGTCGGGCGCGACTACAAGGCGCCGGTCGCGGTCAACGTCACGCAGCCCAGGTCCGCGCCGCCCGCCCCGCCCGTCGCGTCCGCCACGAAGCCGCCGGCGACCGCCGCCGACGCGGCCTGCGTAGTCTGAGGCGTGAGCACCGACGAGCCGTACGGCCCCCAGCCGGCCGAGCCGCCCGCACCGACGCCCGCCGTTGTGCCGGTCCGCTCGACCCCGGCAGCCCCCGCGGCAGCGCCTCCGGCACCGCCCTCGGCACCGCCGCGCAGCCGTCGGCGGCGCGCGGCGCGCGTGCTGTCCTGGATCGCCGTCGTCACGTCGGTGTCGGTGATCCTCGCCAGCGCCGTCGGCTTCGGCGCGCTCTCACTGATCAACGGCCACGTCACGCGCACGTGCATCTTCTGCGGCGCGGGCCCCTCGCAGCCGCCGCGCCCGACCAAGCCGCCGGGCGACAGCGCCAAGGCGCTGAACTTCCTGCTCGTCGGCTCGGACTCGCGCGACGGCGCGACGCCGGAGGAGCTGAAGGACTTCTCGACCGAGGCCGACCCGGGCAAGCGGACCGACACGATCATCCTGGTCCACCTTTCGCCGAAGAAGGACAAGGCCGTGCTGGTGTCGTTCCCGCGCGACACCTGGGTCGACATCCCGGGGCACGGCAAGGACCGGATCAACGCCGCCTACGTGAAGGGCGAGCTGGACCGCAAGGGCGGCGGCCCGGCGCTGCTGATCCAGACCGTCGAGAAGCTCACCGACGTGTTCATCGACCACTACCTGGAGATCGACTTCCGCGGCTTCCTCAAGATGGTCAACGCCCTCGGCGGCGTCGACGTCTGCCTGCCGAGCGCCGTGGACGACCCGAGCTCCGGGCTGAACCTCCCCGCCGGCCGCAGCCACGTGAGCGGCAAGCAGGCGCTGTCGTTCGTCCGGGCGCGCAAGTTCGACCCGACGCAGGACTTCGGCCGGATCAGGCGGCAGCAGCAGTTCCTCGGCGCGATGGTCCGCCGCGCGACGAGCGCGGGCATCCTGGCGCGGCCCGACAAGCTGTACCGGTTCCTCGACACCGCGGCGCGGTCGCTCACCGTCGACGACAAGCTGAGCTTCGCCGAGATGCGCGCGCTGGCGAACAAGCTGCGCACCCTCGACCCGGCGAAGATCGTGTTCATCACGGCGCCGACCCAGTCCAAGGGCGTTCGCATCAACAACAAGGCGGTCGTCCTGCCGGACGAGCCGGCGTACGCGGCGCTGTTCGGCTCGATCCGCGCCGACGACGCGATCAAGACCGGCGTCACGCCCGCCCCGTCGCAGCCGCCGTCCGACCTGATCGTCAAGCCGTCGCGGATCCGCCTCCGGGTCCTCAACGGCACGACCACCACGGGCCTCGCCCGCCGGGCCGCGACCGACCTGGCGGGGGTCGGGTTCCAGATCCGCGGTACGGCGTCCGCCGACTCGACCGCGTACCCGTCGACGATCATCCGGTACGGACCGGCCAAGTCGGACAGCGCGCGGACCGTCGCCGCCGCGATCCCCGGCTCGTCGCTGCAGCTCGACCAGAGCCTCGGCAGCACCATCGAGGTCGTCATCGGCCAGAGCTACTCGGGTGCCAGGCAGGTCACCGTCTCGACGCCGACCGCGACCGCGACGCCCGCGACGCCGACCGCCTCCGCGTCGCCGATCACGACGACGACGGCGGCCGACGAGCCGGAGGGGTGTTGAGCGCGGAGCACCTCGCGCTGCTGCTCGGCGGCGCGGTGCCGGCGGAGGTCGGGACGCCGTTCCTCACGTTCTACGACGACGCGACCGGCGAACGCAGCGAGCTTTCGTACGCCACCGCCGACAACTGGGTCGCCAAGACCGCGAACTTCCTCCGTGACGGCCTCGACGTGACGCCAGGGGACACGGTCACCGTCGACCTGCCCCCGCACTGGCAGGCGGTGGTCGTGACGCTCGCGGTCTGGGTTGCGGGCGCTGTCGTCGGCGACGGTGAAGTCGCGTTCGTCGCCGAGGAGTCGTTGCCCCGCAACGGTTTCCGCGAGGTTGTCGGCCTGTCGCTGCGCCCGATGGCGGCGCGGCTGTCGGGGGCGTACCCCGGCGTCCTGGACTTCGCAGAGGAGGTGCCGGGGTACGGCGACCGCTTCGCCGCGAGCGGCCCGGCAACGGCGCCGCGCGCCGAGCCGCGGCCCGGCCGGGTGCTCGTCGCCGACGCGGACCCGGTCCCCGCGGCGCTCGCCGCGCTGGCCGGTGGGGGCGGCGTCGTCATCGTCCGCAACGCCGACCCCGCGCTGCTCGCCCACCGCGCGGAGATCGAGCGCGTGGCCGACCGCTAGTGGTCACGCCCGGAAGTTGTTCGGGGTATGCCGCAGCGCAGCGCCCGGCTGGCAAGGCCGCAGGGAGCCTGCGTAGCAGCGCTACGCAGGTGACCGAGAACGCCGCCAGGCGGGCGCTGAGCAAGGCAGACCCTGGACGAGATTCCGGGCGTGACCACTAGGCTGCCGCGCATGGACAAAGTCGTCACCGACCCGGCCGCCGCGGTCGCCGACATCCCCTCGGGCGCAACGCTCGCGGTCGGCGGCTTCGGCCTCTGCGGCATCCCCTCGGACCTGATCGGCGCCTTGCTCGACGCCGGCGTGGACGACCTCGCGGTCGTCTCGTACAACTGCGGCGTCGACGAGTGGGGCCTCGGCGTACTCCTCATGGCGAAGCGGCTGCGCCGCATGACGAGCAGCTACGTCGGCGAGAACAAGGAGTTCGAGCGGCAGTTCCTCTCCGGCGAGCTCGAGGTCGAGCTGACGCCGCAGGGCACGCTCGCCGAACGCCTCCGCGCCGGCGGCGCGGGCATCCCCGCGTTCTACACGCCGGCCGGTGTCGGCACCCAGGTCGCCGAGGGCGGCCTGCCGTGGAAGTACGACGGCAGCGGCGGCATCGCGGTCGCGTCGCCGCCGAAGGACACCCGGACGTTCGGCGGCCGCGACTACGTCCTCGAAGAGGCGATCACGACCGACTTCGCGCTGGTCCGCGCCTGGCGGGGCGACCGGCACGGCAACCTCGTGTACCGGATGGCCGCGCGGAACTTCAACCCCCTCTGCGCCGCCGCGGGCCGGGTCACGATCGCCGAGGTCGAGGAGCTGGTCGAGCCGGGCGAGCTGAACCCCGCCGACGTGCACACGCCGGGCGTGTTCGTGCAGCGCGTCGTTCGCGTCGACGCCTCCGACAAGCGGATCGAACGCCGCACCGTACGGAAGGCGGGCTGACATGGCACTGACCAGAGAGCAGCTCGCCGCCCGCGTCGCGCTGGAGCTCGAGGACGGCCAGTACGTCAACCTCGGCATCGGCATGCCGACGCTGATCCCGAACTACCTGCCGGACGGCGTCCACGTCGTCCTGCAGAGCGAGAACGGCATCCTGGGCGTCGGCCCGTACCCGGTCGAGGGCACCGAGGACCCGGACCTGATCAACGCGGGCAAGGAGACGGTGACGATCCAGGTGGGGTCGTCGTTCTTCGACTCGGCGACGTCGTTCTCGATGATCCGCGGCGGGCACATCGACGTCGCGGTGCTCGGCGCCATGCAGGTGTCGAAGGACGGCGACCTGGCCAACTGGATGATCCCCGGCAAGATGGTCAAGGGGATGGGCGGCGCGATGGACCTCGTCCACGGCGCCAAGCGGCTGATCGTGATGATGGAGCACGCCGCGAAGGACGGCTCGCCGAAGATCGTGAACGAGTGCTCGCTCCCCTACACCGGGCGCGGCGTCGTCCACCGGATCATCACCGACCTCGCCGTGATCGACGTGACGGAGGACGGGCTGGTCCTGCGCGAGCTGGCGCCCGGCGTCAGCGTCGACGACGTTCAGAAGGTGACCGAGCCGGACCTCGCCGTCCCGGCCGAGCCCGCCGTCATGCCGATCGGCTGAGAGGCCCGGGCCCGTCCCGCGCTCAGCCCTCGCGCGAGCGCAGGATCGCGTCGCGGCGGGCGAGGCGGTGGGTGCGCCGGATCTCGGCCTCGCGGAACCGCCGTTGCCCGAGCGCGTCGTCCTCGTCCACGAGCACCGGAGGGACCGCGCGCGGGCTGCCGTCCTCGTCCAGGCCGACGTAAACGAGGTACGCGGTCGACGTGTGCAACGGCTCCCCGACCTCGTCCCAGCGTTCGGCGTCGACGCGGACGCCGATCTCCATGGACGTCCGTCCGGCCCAGTTCACCTGCGCGTGCGCGTGCACCAGGTCGCCGATGTGCACGGGGACGAGGAACACCATCTCGTCCATCGCCGCGGTGACCGCGCGCCCCCCGGAGTGCCGCGCCGCGACCACGCCCGCGGCGTCGTCGACCAGCTTCATGATCACGCCGCCATGGATGTTGCCGTGCAGGTTCGCGTCGAGCAGGGTCATGATCCGCGACAGCGTGCACCGCGACGCGGCGACCGGGCGAGGCTCCATGCGCCGCAGGGTATCGGGACGACTTTCGCAACGGCACGTAAACAGACGGGGCACGAACGCGTCCTTCTTCTGTGACGATCACCGGGGAGGCTGGCGTGGACGGTCGCGAGGTCTCGCTCGCGGACGTGTTCGCGGCGCACGCGCCACGGCTGCTGGCGTTCGCGCTGCTGCTGACCGACGACCACGCCAGCGCCGAGGACCTGGTCCAGGAAGCGTTCGCGCGGCTGCACGGCCGGACCCTCGACGACCCGGCCGCGGCCGCGGGGTACCTGCGGACGACCGTGCTGAACCTGTCGCGCTCGCGGCTGCGGCGGCTGCGGACGGCCCGCCGCCACGAACGCTCCCCTGCCGCGACGTTCCCGTCCGCCGAGGAGTCGGTGCTGGACCGCGCCGACCAGGACGAGGTGCTCGTCGCCCTGCGGTCGCTGTCGCCACGCCAGCGGCAGGCGATCGTCCTGCGCTACTGGTCGGACCTGCCCGAGCCGGAGATCGCCCGCGAGATGGGCCTGTCCGCCGGTGCCGTGAAGTCGCACACCCACCGCGCGATGACGACGTTGCGCCGCCTGCTGGAGGCAGAACGATGACCCTCGACGACCGGCTCCGCGCCGCGCTCGCCCGCCGGGCCGCCGACGCGCGGGTCGCACCCGACCTGTACGCCCGGGTCCTCGACCGCCGCCGCAAGCGCCGCCGAGCGCTGGTCGTGCTGCCGGTCACGGCGACCGCGGCCGTCGTCGCGCTGGCCGTGGCGGTGAGCGCGACGGGCGGCGACCCGCGCCGCCCCGTCGCGAGCGCCTCGCCCGCCCGCGCGACGCTCGCCGCGGTACTGACCAAGACCGGGGCGTACCGGTACGACGGCGAGGCCGCGGCGCTGCGGGAACGCTTCGACTCCGGCAGTGCCATCGCGGTCGCGTCGGGCCACGACGGCGTCCACTACGCGTACGGCCAGCAGGGAGCCGGCTGCACGGGGTCGTTGACCCTGGTGTCGTTTGCGAGCGGCACCCCGGTCGCGCGGACCGAGACGACGGACGGGGCGGTCAGCGACATTGCGTTCTCGGCCGACGGGCGGAAGGTCGCGTACGTCGTCGACACCGCAGGACACAGCCCCACGCCCTCCTGCGACCGGCCGGTCCTGCACGTCCGCGACCTGACCACCGGCCGCGAGCGGACCTGGGACGACGGCCTCGTCAAGGACGCGATCGTCATGGGCGGAACGTTCATCATCAACCTGTCCTGGTCGCCCGACGGCCGGAGCCTCGCGTACACCGCGGGCGTGTGCTGTGCCCACGGCGAGGCTGGCTTCTTCGTGCTCGACGTGACGCAGCCGGCGCCGTCGAGCTACCTGAACGTCCGCGAGCGGGGCCTCGGGACGCCGGGCAACGACTGCTACCTCACGGCGCCCGCGTACCGCGGCACGACGGGGACGCTGACAGCGGTCCAGGTCTGCCTCGGCGACACGCGACAGTCCGCCCTGGTGACCGTCGACCCGTCCGACGGGCACGTGACCGAGGTGCTCACACCCCTGCCCACGACGGAGCTCGAGAGCGCATCCGTGGTCGCGTGGGACCCCTCCGGCGTCCGCGCGCTCGTCGTGCTGTCGGGGGTGGACAGGGTGGGCCGCGTGGTGGAGTGGCGGGCCGGTCTCGGCGTCCGCGCGATGCCCGGTCCCAAGGCCCTGGACGTGTCCTGGTGACTACGTGTTGATGCGAACGCCGAGGGCGCTCTCGATGCGGTTCGCCGGGTAGTACAGCGAGTACGTTCCCGAGCCGCAGGCGCCGACCGTGCCGCCGGACGTGATGCCGTACGCGTCGGTCCCCGACATGAACGGGCCGCCACTGTCGCCCGGCTGCGAGCAGTTGCTCGCCTTGGTCAGCCCGGTGACGGTCTGGCCGGTGACGTAGGTGACACTGACGTTGAGCGACTGGATCGTGCCGCACTGGTTCTCGGTCGTGATGCCGGTCCGGCAGACCGCCGCGCCGACCGCCTCCGTCACGCCGCGGCCGACGACGCGGGCGACCGCGACGTGCGCCCCGGCCGTCGTCCAGACGACGTCGTTGGTCGGCAGGTAGACGGGCAGCTGCGCGATCGCCTCGGCGTCGCCGCCGGGCCAGACGCGGGTCGTGACCTGGCCGATCGGGATGCCGTTGTTAGTGGCCAGACCGCCCGAGTTGAAGCAGTGCCCGGCGGTCACGAGCGTCGCCGCGCCGGTGGCGACGGTCGTCGCGTCGAAGCCGGACGTGCAGAGGAACAGGTCGCCGCCCGTGCCGGTGCCGAGCAGGTCGAGGCCGCCGCTCGCCGAGCCGGGGCAGACCCGGCCGGTGCAGGCGAGCGGCGTGGTCGCGCGGCCCGCGCCGACGACGACCGGAGCGCCGGGGAGCCGGGCGGCGAGCAGTGTACGAACGGCGTCCGCTCCCGGCGTCTCGACCCGGACGGCGCCGTTGGCGACGTCGACGGAGACGGTGGCGGGCGTCCGCCCGAGCTCCGCCGCGACCCGGCCGGAGAGCGCGTCCAGCGAACGCAACGACGTCCGCGCGGTCGTGACCCGGACCAGGTCCCGGCGGGCGAAGCGCGCGGTGAGCCGGGCCGCGGACACTGCCGCGTCGCGGGTGAACGCCATGTGCACCAGGCCGCCGTCCGCGGGCGTCCGCCAGACACCCGCGAACGTCGCCGCGTACTCCGCGACGCCCCGCGCTTGCAGGTCGCCGACGGGGGCGGTCAGCGCGACGTACTCGCGTGCGGCGGCGTACGGCAGGTGCGTGGCGGCGGCGAACGCGCGGACCTGCGCGACGTCGCCGGGGACCGGTGCGGGTGCGGCGGACGCGCTCGGCACGGCGGCGGCGGCGAGCAGGGCGACTGCGGCGGCACCGCGCAACGCGGAGCGGGCAAGGTTCATCGACGCAGCTCCTAGATGTCCGGTATGAGGGGTAACACACGATATCGCGCCGCCGGCCCGCCGTTCTGTGCAGGAAGTCGGACCCCTGTCGAGCGTGGTGATCTTCACAGAACGAGGGGGGGGCGCGACGGCGCTGGCGCGCGCGGGTCGGGGCTTACTTGAGGAGGTTCCTGGCCATCACGACGCGCTGGATCTGGTTGGTGCCCTCGTAGATCTGGGTGATCTTCGCGTCGCGCATGAAGCGCTCCATCGGGTAGTCGGAGACGTACCCGTAGCCGCCGAGCAGCTGCACGCCGTCGGTCGTGACCTCCATCGCCACGTCGGAGGCGAAGCACTTCGCCGCCGCCGAGATGAACGTCAGGTCCGGCTCCATCCGCTC
>JAVEEC010000008.1 GCA_030840645.1 Frankiaceae bacterium | reverse complement strand
GCGGCGTCGCCGTCATCAAGGCGGGCGCGGCCACCGAGGTCGAGCTCAAGGAGCGCAAGCACCGCATCGAGGACGCCGTTCGCAACGCGAAGGCGGCCGTCGAGGAGGGCATCGTCGCGGGCGGTGGCGTGGCGCTGCTCCAGGCGTCCACCACGGCGTTCGAGAAGCTCGACCTCGACGGTGACGAGGCGACCGGCGCGAACATCGTCAAGCTCGCGCTGGAGGCCCCGCTCAAGCAGATCGCTGTCAACGCCGGCCTCGAGGGCGGCGTCGTCACGGAGAAGGTCCGCAACCTGGAGACGGGCTGGGGCCTCGACGCGGCGACCGGCGAGTACGTCGACATGATCAAGGCGGGCATCATCGACCCGGCCAAGGTCACGCGTTCCGCGCTGCAGAACGCCGCGTCGATCGCGGCGCTGTTCCTCACCACCGAGGTCGTCATCGCGGACAAGCCGGAGAAGGCCCAGGCCGGCGGCGGCGCGCCCGGTGGCGGCATGGGAGACATGGACTTCTAAGTCCACGCACCACCCCGGGAGGGGCGGCACCGCTGCGGCGGCGCCGCCCCACCCGGCGTTCGCGCCCCGGCGACCCCCCGAACCACCCCCATCCACCCCGGCTTCCACGGTTGTGTGCGGTATTTGCCGGGCTCGGGCCCGAAAAGCCCCCACACAACGGTCTGTGGGCGTGGCAGGGTTGGCGGCATGACGACTCCTTCGCAGACGCCCGCCGGCTGGTACCCCGACCCGGGCGGCCAGTTCGCCCAGCGGTACTGGGACGGCGCTACGTGGACCGAGCACGTCGCCGGACCGCAGGGCCAGACGACCAGCCCGCTCCAGCCGGTCGCCGCGCCGGCCGTGCAGGTGAGCCGCCCCGAGCAGGTGCAGAAGCAGGTCCAGCAGCAGGCCGGGATCGCCGGGTTCGAGGGCGGCGGCGGGACGTTGTTCGACTCGCCGGTCCTCGTCGTCAACCAGAAGGCGAAGCTGATCGAGGTCACCAACGAGTACGCGGTCTATGACCAGAACGGCACGCAGCTCGGCTCGGTCGTCGAGGTCGGCCAGAGCGCGCTGAAGAAGGCCGTCCGCATCCTCTCCAACTACGACCAGTTCCTCAGCCACCGCCTCGAGGTCCGCGACATGGAGGGTCGGGTGCAGCTGTCGCTGCACCGCCCCGCGAAGTTCATGAAGAGCAAGGTGATCGTGTCCGCGCCGGACGGCAGCGAGGTCGGCACCATCCGGCAGGAGAACGCGATCGGCAAGATCAGGTTCGCGTTCGAGGTCGGCGGCCAGCGCGTCGGCGGCATCCAAGCCGAGAACTGGCGGGCCTGGGACTTCGCGATCCTCGACGCGCAGGGCACCGAGGTCGCGCGGATCAAGAAGACGTGGGAGGGGCTCGGCAAGGCGCTGTTCACGACCGCCGACAACTACGTCGTCCGCATCCACCAACCGCTGGACGACCCGCTGCGGACGATGGTCGTCGCGGCCGCCGTCACCGTCGACACGGCGTTGAAGCAGGACTCGAACTGAGCCCGCATGCCGTGGTCGGCTTCGACCTCGACATGACGTTGATCGACCCGCGGCCCGGCGTCGTGGCGACGCTGGACGTCCTCTCGAACGAGACCGGAGTGCGCATCGACGGCGACCTCCTCGCGAGCCGGCTCGGGCCGCCGTTGGAGTGGGAGCTGGCGAACTGGTTCCCCGCCGCCGAGGTCGACGCCGCGGCCGACCGGTACCGCGCGCTGTACCTCACGCACGCGCTAACGCTCACGACCGCGCTGCCCGGTGCGGTCGCCGCTGTCGCCGCGGTACGGGCGGACGGCGCGCGGGCCGTCGTCGTCACCGCGAAGCAGCACGCGCTGGCGGTCGCGTCGCTCGCGCACGTCGGCATCGTCGTCGACGAGGTCGTCGGCTGGTGCCACGGCGTGGCGAAGGGCGCGGCGCTGCGCGAGCACGGCGCCACCGCGTACGTCGGCGACCACGTCGCGGACGTCGACGGCGCCCGCGCGGCCGGCGCGGTCTCCGTCGCCGTCGCGTCCGGGCCGTGCTCGGCCGGCGAGCTGCGCGCGTACGGCGCCGACGTCGTCCTCGCCGACCTCACCGAGTTCGCGGGGTGGTGGAGGATGGGCGCGTGACGGGTGACCTGGCGGCCAAGCTCGCGGCGCTGGACGCGACGTTGCGGTCGTACGGCTCGCTGCTGGTCGCGTTCAGCGGCGGCGCGGACTCGGCGTTCGTCCTCGCCGCGGCGGCCCGCGCGCTCGGCCCCGCGAACGTCGTCGCGGCGACCGCGATCTCGCCGAGCCTGCCGCGTTCCGAGCGGGCCGGCGCGGCGGCGTTCGCCGCCTCGCTGGGCGTGCGGCACGAGACGCCGCGCACCGACGAGCTGAGCCGCGACGGCTACCGCGCGAACGCCGGCGACCGCTGCTTCTTCTGCAAGGCCGAGCTGCTCGACACACTGCGCCCGCTCGCCGACGCGCTCGGCATCGGGACCGTCGCGACCGGCACCAACGCCGACGACGCCGTTGCCGGGTTCCGTCCCGGCATCCGCGCGGCGGCCGAGCGGGGTGCCGTGACTCCGTTGCGGGACAACGGTTTCACGAAGGACGACGTCCGCGCGGCGTCGCGCGAGTGGGGGCTGCGGACGTGGGACAAGCCGGCCGCGGCCTGCCTGGCCAGCCGGGTGGCGTACGGCATCGAGGTCAGCCCCGAACGCCTCGCCCGCGTCGAGCGCGCCGAGCGTTCCGCGCGCACGTGGCTGGCCGAGCACGGCGTCGCCGTGCGCGACCTGCGGGTCCGCGACCTCGGCACGACCGCGCGGGTCGAGGTCGACAGCGACCTCGTCGATGCGGTCAGCGGCGTCGAGCGCGCGGTGCTGGACGCGGGGTTCGGGGCGGTCGAGATCGACCCGCGCGGGTTCCGTTCCGGCTCGATGAACGACGCCCTACCGGAGTCGGCGCGATGACGCGCGCGCACTGGCACCTCACCTACCGGGGCGACCTGGTCGCCGAGCCGATCCTCTGGGAGCTGGCGCAGCGCTTCGGCCTCAAGACCAACATCCGCCGCGCGAACGTCGAGGACGAGATCGGCTGGGTGATCGTGGAGGTGTCCGGCGCGGACGAGGTGCTGCGTACGGCCCGGGAGTGGCTGGAGCACCGCGGCGTCCACGTCGCGGACATCGCCTAGCCGGGGTCCGCGGCGTCGCGGGCCCGTCGCCGGCTCTCCCGCGCCTGCAGGAGCAGGCCGCACAGCCCGAGGCCGAGGCCCGCGCAGACGAGGAACGTCGCGAGGTTCAGCGCGACGCCGTGCTCGTTGCGCGGGGACTGCGCCGCGCGCGCGCCGTGGGCGACCAGGTCGACAGCGAACGGCACGAAGATCACCGTGACCGCGCCGAGCCCGGCCAGGAACACCAGCGCGCCCGCGCGGACCAGCCGGTCGCCCGCGCGTGACTCCTGTCCGTGTCGCGCCACCGCGGCAGCCTAGTGGTCACGCGGCAACGGCGCGGCGGCGACGCAACGACGCCTGCGCCACGACCGCGAGCACCCCGAGACCGACGCCGAGCGACAGCGCGACGCAGGCGCGCGCGACGACCGGCGACAGCGCGAACGGCGGCGTCGACGCGGACAGCGTCGAGGTGTCGTACGCGCCGCCGAGGAGCGCGATCGACGCGCCCGCGAACGCCGCGAGGTACATCGCGTCGTCGGGCCGGCGACGGGTCATCGCGAGCGAGACGGCGCCGACGACCCACGCGAGAACGGAGACGCCGCTCGACGTGAGCAGGTACTTCGCGGCGACCGTCCACGGGCCGGCGTTCACGGCCGCGATGCCGATGGTGTGCACCATGTCGACGGCGACGAGCAGCGCGGTCGCGGCGGCGACGGTCGCGACCCGGCGGCGGCGCCCGGCGAGGACCACGACGCCGAACGCCACCACGGCCAGCCCCCTCCACGGCGCCGGGCTCGGACCCGGCACCCAGGCCAGCGTGCCGCCGACCGTGTGTCGCACTCCGTCGTAGGTGAACGGCACGGTCCACTCGTCGATCAGGTGGTAACGGCTCGGCGCGGCCTTGACGACGGGCGGCGGCGTCGTACCCATCCAGTGGATGCGGTGGTCGTGCCACAACGCGGTGTGTCCCGTCGAGACGCGTCGCCACTGCGGCGCGGCCTTCGCGTCGGCCGTCGGCGGGGCCTGGCGGCCGGTGCGGGAGGCGTTGAGGTACGTCGCGGGAGAGCGGACGTTCTCGAACACACCGTCGGGGCCGACGCGCAGGTACGGCTCGTCCTCGTAGCCGAGGACGACGGCCTCCTGCGCCGTGGTGTTGGCGAGCGAGAGGCGGCTGCCGTTCTCGACGACCCGCACGGTGACGCCGGGGATCGCCGGGCTGACGCCGGTCAAGGTCGTCCGGTAGTTGCCCGCGCCGGCGCCGGAGACGGTGTGCGCGTCGGCGGGCAGCGCGGTGCCGACGACGACCGCGACGGTCGCCGCCAGAGTCGCCGCCGCGCGGCGCGCCCAGGGCCTCATGCGGACGCCTCCTCCACCAGCCGGACCAGCTCCCCGCGTGCCCTCGCTACCCGCGAACGGATCGTTCCGACCGGGCATCCGCACACCTCCGCCGCCTCGTCGTACGAGAGCCCGAGCAGCTGCGTCGCGACGAACGCCGTGCGCTGCTCGACCGGCAGCGCCGCGAGCAGCGCGGTGACCGCGAAGCCGTGCGCCGGGTCGGGCACCTGCTCCGGTCGCGGCAGCGCCGCGTCGAGCCGCCGCCGCCGGACGCTGGACCGGACCGCGTCGGCCGCGACGCGGCGGGCGATCGCGAGCAGCCAGGTGCGCGCACTCGCGTCGGCGCGGAACGACGGCAGCGACCGCCAGGCCCGCGCGTACGTCTCCTGCGTCAGGTCGTCCGCGCCCGCCGCGTCGCCGAGGTGCGCGCAGAGCCGCCACACGTCGGCCTGGGTCGCGCGGATGAACGCGGCCGCCGCGGTCGCGTCGCCGTCGCGCGCCGCGAGCAGCCAGCGGGTCCGGTCGTCCACGGCGCGGATCGTACGGCCAGGGAACCAAATGCACACGTCGAGCGACTACCGCTCCATGACACTCTGCGAACGCGCCAGGGAGCACCTGTCGGCGGAGCTGGACGGGTACGCCACGCCGCCCGGGCCCGAGGTCGCGCGGCACCTGGAGACCTGCACCGCCTGCGCCTCGTGGCTGCGCGCGGCGGCGGCCGTGACGCGCAGCGTCCGCGTGGCGCCCGCCGACGACGTGCCCGACCTGACCGAGCCGCTGCTCGTGGCGTTCCGCGCCGCGACGGCCGGCGCGCGGACCACCGCGGGCCGCGGGCTGCGCTGGGCGCTGGTCTTCGTCGCGCTGGCCCAGCTCGCCATCGCGGTGCCGAGCCTGGTCTTCGGCAACGACGCGGGCGCGCCCGTCCACGTCGCGCACGAGCTCGGCTCCTGGGACATCGCGCTCGCCGTGGGCTTCCTCTACGCGGCCCACCGGCCGGTCCGCGCGTTCGGGCTGCTGCCGCTCGTCGGCACGCTGGTCGGGCTGCTGCTGATGACCTCGGTGCTCGACCTGCTCGGCGGGCGGACGGCGACCGTCGCGGAGCTGCCGCACGCGCTCGCGGTCCTCGGCTTCGTCCTGCTGGTCGGGCTCGCCCGGCCCCGGCTCACGCTGCGGCACCGGCACGCGTGACCAACGCGTTCCGCCGCGCGACGGTCGCGCTCGTCGCGCTGCTGGCCCTCGGCCTCGCGGCGCCGGCCGCGTCCGCGCACGCGGTGCTGGTGTCGACCGACCCCGCCGCGGGCGCGGTGCTCGACCGCGCGCCGGCCGCGGTGACGCTGCGGTTCGGCGAAGCGGTGGAGGCGTCGTTCGGCGCGATCCGCGTCTACGACGCGAACGCCCGCCGCGTCGACGACGGCGCGGTCGGCCACCCGGGCGGGCACGGCAACACCGTGGCCGTCGGCCTCCGGCCGCTGACGAACGGCGCGTACGTCGTCACCTGGCGGGTCGTCTCCGCCGACAGCCACCCGGTGCACGGCGCGTTCACGTTCCAGGTCGGTCGCGGCGCCGCGGGCAACGAGCAGGCGCTGGCCGCGCGGCTGCTCGCGCAGCAGGGCGGCAGCGCGCTCGTCGGCGGCGTGTTCGCGGTCGTGCGCTGGCTCGCGTTCGCGTCGCTCGTCGTCCTCGTCGGTGGGGCGGCGTTCGTGCTGACCTGCCTGCGCCGCAACGACTCCCGAGCCGTCCGGATCCTCACGCTGGCCGCGGCAGGCGTCGTCGTCACGGCCGTCCTCGGCATCGCGTTGCAGGGCCCGTACGCCGCCGCTCTCCCGTTGCGCGACGCCGCCAGGCCCGCGGTGCTGCGGGCGGTGCTGGACACGCGGTTCGGCCACGCGTGGGCGGCCCGAGCGCTGCTCGGCCTGGCCGCGCTCGCGCTGGTACGGCCGGTGCTGCGCGGCCGCCTCGTCGCCGCCGGCGCGGCTGCCGGCGTGGCGCTGCTCGGCACGCTCGCCGCCGCTGGGCACGCGAGCGTCGGCAGCCTGGTGCCGCTCGTCCTCGCGAGCGACGTGCTGCACCTGGCGGCGGTGTCCTTCTGGCTCGGGGGTCTGGTCCTGCTCGCGGCCTGCGTGCTGCCGCGCGACCGCGCCGGCGACGCGGGCGAGGTGGTCGCGCGGTTCTCGCCGCTCGCGTTCGCCGCCGTCGTCGTCATCGTGGTGACAGGAACGTTCCAGTCGTGGCGCGAGGTCGGGTCGTTCGGCGCGCTGACCGGGACGACGTACGGCCACCTGCTGATCGCCAAGGTCGCGGGCTTCACCGTCCTCGTCGCGCTCGGCTCGGTCGGGCGGCGGTGGGTCCGCGGCCGCGCGACCGGCGACCTCGCCGCCGTCCGGCGCAGCGTCGGGCTGGAGGTCGTCGTCGCGGCGGCCGTCCTCGCGCTGACCGCGCTGCTCGTCAACGCCGCCCCCGCGCGCACGGCGTACGCGCGACCGTTCACCGCGACGCTGACCTCGGGCGATGTCTCGGTGAACGTCGTCATCAGCCGCGCCAAGGCCGGCCGCACCGACGTCCACGTCTACACGCTCACGACCAGCGGCGGCATCCGCGAGGTCGCGGAGCTGACCGGCGACCTGCGGCTGCCCGCGCGCGAGATCGGGCCGCTGGTGGTGCCGTTCACCCGCGCGGGGCCAGGGCACTTCGCGGCGTACGCCGTCGACGTGCCGATCCCCGGCCGCTGGGTGCTCGACCTGACCGTCCGTACGAGCGACATCGACCAGACCACCGTCTCGACCACCGTCCGATTCCGATGAGGAGCACCCCCATGTCCCGTACCCGCCGTGCCGCAACGCTCGCCCTCGTGGCGGTCGCCGCGGCCGCCCTGCCGGCGTCCGCGCACGTCACCGTCAACCCGTCGACCGCCGAGCAGGGCGGCTTCGCCAAGCTGTCGTTCCGCGTCCCGACCGAGAAGGACGACGCGAGCACCACGAGGCTGGAGGTCAACCTCCCCGCCGACCACCCGGTGGCGTCGGTCTCGGTGAAGCCGCACGCCGGGTGGACGTTCACCGTGACCAAGACCACGCTCGCCAAGCCGATCCAGAGCGACGACGGCGCGGTCACCGAGGCGGTCACCAAGATCCTGTGGTCCGGCGGCCGCATCGCGCCAGGGGAGTTCGACGAGTTCGACGTGTCGGTCGGGCCGCTCCCGACGGACACCGACGAGCTGGTGTTCAAGACGGTCCAGGGCTACAGCGACGGCAGCGTCGTCCGCTGGATCGACCTGCGGACGCCCGGCGGCACGGAGCCGGAGCACCCGGCGCCGGTCCTGCACCTCGTGGCCAAGGCCGGGTCCACGCCGTCCCCGTCCGCGTCGGCCGCCGCGGCCACTCCCGCGCCGAACGCCGTCAGCGTCAGCGCCGCCGACGTACGCGGCGCGAAGCGCACCGCGCGCACCGGCGTCGCGCTCGGCGCCGCCGCCCTCGCACTCGCGGTCGTCGGGCTGGCCCGCCGCCGGCGTGCGTGACATCGGCGCGGCAGGGCAGGATCGTTGCCATGACAGAGCCCGTACTGCCCACTGAAGCGGCCGGCCTGCCGAACGGCGGGCGGATGCCGTTGCTCGGCTTCGGCACCTGGCAGATCCTCGGCGACGAGGCGACGGCCGCCACCCGCACCGCGCTCGCCGCCGGCTACCGGCACGTCGACACGGCCACCGTGTACGACAACGAGGGCGAGGTCGGCGCCGCGCTGCGCGACGGCGGCGTACGCCGGGAGGACGTGTTCGTCACGACCAAGGTGCCGCCGCACGCCGCCGGGCGCGAGCGGGAGACGTTGGGCCAGAGCCTGCGGCTGCTCGGCACCGAGTACGTCGACCTCTGGCTGATCCACTGGCCGCCTGACGACGGGCTCGGGCTCGGCATGTGGGAGGCGATGCTGCGCGCGCGGGACGAGGGGCTGGTCCGCGACGTCGGCGTCAGCAACTACGACCTCGACCAGCTCGACGCGCTCGGGTCTGCGACCGGCGTCCTGCCGGCGGTGAACCAGATCCGGTGGAGCCCCCTGCTCTACGACGCGAAGGTCGAGCAGGGGCACCGCGAGCGCGGCGTCGTGCTGGAGGGGTACAGCGCGCTGCGCAACGGCACGCTCGAGCACCCGGTGGTCCTCGGCATCGCCGAACGCCTCGGCCGTACACCGGCGCAGGTGATCATCCGCTGGCACATCGAGCACGGCGTGGTCGTGATCCCGAAGTCGCGCAACGCCGAACGCATCCGCAGCAACGCCGACGTCGGCGGGTTCACGCTGTCCCCCGACGACGTCGCCGCCCTGGACGCGCTGGGCACCTAGTGCGCTCCCCTCGTTCTGTGAAGATCACCACGCTCGAGAGGGGCCCGGAGTCCTGCACAGAACGACGGGGCGCCCGGCCCCGTACCTGGCCATCGGCTAGCCTGTGGCGTTCCCCCGACAGACGTTGCGGCGTCCCGATCAGCTTGAGGTCTGCGTGCCCACCGGCAAGGTGAAGTGGTTCGACACCGAGAAGGGCTTCGGCTTCCTCTCCCGCGACGACGGCGGCGACGTCTTCGTCCACACGTCCGCGCTGCCCGCGGGCGTCGAGGCGTTGACGCCGGGCCAGCGGGTGGAGTTCGGCGTGGCCGAGGGCAAGCGCGGCGAGCAGGCGCTGTCGGTGCGCGTCCTCGACGCGCCGCCGACGCTGTCCGCCGCCGCGGCGGCCGCCGCGCGGCGCCCGGCCGAGGAACTGCACGGCATCATCGAGGACATGATCAAGCTGCTCGAGGCGAAGGTCATGCCCGAGCTGCGCCGCGGCCGTTACCCCGACCGCAAGATCGGCAAGACCATCGCCGACGTCGTCCACGCGGTCGCGCGCGACATCGAGGGCACGTAGTACGGACCCGCGAAACGGGTTCCGCGAACGCTCCTAGGCACTCCGTCCAACCCCTGGGCGCTCTGTCACGACTCGTCGCAAAGCCGCCCGCCGGCTGGAGATCGGCGCACACTGGAACAACCAGCGGCGAACGACGGGGGAACGGTGTCGACAGACGCACAGCACGACCTCTACCGGCTCGCGCTCGACGCGCTGAGCCAGGCGGTCGTCGTCACGGACCCCGCGGGCACGGTCCTCTGCTGGAACCCCGCCGCCGAGGCGCTGTACGGCTACAGCGCCACGGAGGCCGTCGGCCGGGCGCTGCACGAGCTGATCGTGCCGCCCGAAGGGTGGGCGGCGGCCCGCGCGGAACGCGACCGCGTCGCCCGCGGCACGACGTACACCGGCGACTGGCAGGTACGGGACAAGAGCGGCCGGGTGTTCACCGTGCATATCGCCTCCAGCGCGGTGACCGGCCCGGACGGCCGGCGGGTCGCGACCGTCGGCGTGTCGTACGACGTCTCCGCGCGCCGGGCCGCCGAGGCCCGCGCGCGCAGCCAGGCGGACATCGTGGAGCACTCGCTCGACGTGATCGTCGAGACCGACCCTGCGGGTGTCATCAGGACCGCCAACCCGGCCGTCGTGGAGATGTTCGGCTACGAGCCCGCGGAGCTGCTCGGCAGGCACATCGAGTTGCTGATCCCCGAGGACCGGCGCGCGGAGATGGCGGCGATCGTGGCGGCCGTGGTCGCGGGCGGTCCCTCCGGCACGATCGCCACGACCCGGCTGCACAGGGACGGCTCGGTGCTCGACACGTCGTTGCGGTTGTCGCCGATCCGCGACGAGGACGGCACCGTCACCGCGGTGAGCGGCATCGCCCGTGACGTGACCGACGAGGTGCGGACCCGGCGGGCGCTGGAGACGAGCGAGCGGCGGTTCCGGGCGCGGTTCGAGCAGACCAACCTGGCGCAGGTCGTGGTCGGCCTCGACGGGCGGATCGTGAGCGCGAACCCCGCCGCCTGCGCGCTGGTCGGCCGTGACGCCCTGGTGGGCATGACGTTGCGCGAGCTCCGTCACCCGCTCGACGCGGGCGCCAACGACGAGCGGCTGCCCGCGATCCTCGCCGGTCGCGCCGAGTCCGGCTCCTGGGAACGGCTGATCGCGCACGCCGACGGCACGGCGGTCCCGATCCTCGTCAACGCCGCCCTGCTGCGCGAGGCCGACGGCACGCCGTACGCGGTGGCGGGGTTCCTCCAGGACCTGACCGCGCTGCGCAAGGCGGAGTCCGCCCTGTCCGGGCGGGAGGCGCTGTTCGCGGCGCTGGTCCGGCAGGCCACCGACCTGTCGGCGGTCATCAGTGCCGAGGGCGTCCTGACATACGTGTCGCGGTCGGCGCAGACGGTGTTCGGGTACGACCCGGACGCGCTCGCCGGCGCGGACGTCTGGTCGTTCCTCCACCCCGACGACATGGCGGAGGCCCGGGCGGCCTTCGCCGCGGTCGTTGCGGATCCCGGCCGGGTCGAGACCGTCTGCGTGCGCGCCCGCGACGCCGAGGGGCGGTGGCTCTGGGTCGAGCAGAGCTTCGCGAACCACCTGAGCGACCAGCACATCGCGGGCGTCGTCTGCAACGGCCGCGACGTCACGGGCCGCGTCGAGGCCGAGAGCGCGCTGCGCGCCTCCGAGGCGCGGTACCGCGCCATCGCCGAGACGTCCCAGGAGGGCATCCTCGCCTGCGACGCGACCGGCCGGACGCTGTATGCCAACCAGAAGACCGCCGGGATCCTGGGCGTGCCGATCGAGACCGTGTACGAGCGTGCGGTCCCGCGGCTGATCGCCCCCGGCGACATGGCGTTCGTCGCCGACAAGCTCCGCCACCGGCAGGAACGCGGCCCCGAGGAGTACGACCTCACCTACCCGCACCCGGACGGTCGGCCGCGGGTGCTCCGCCTCAGCGTCAGCCCGCTCCGCGACGACCGCGGCCCGGTCGGGTCGCTGGCCATGATCACCGACGTCACGGCCGAGCGGAGCGCGGTGGAGGAGCTGCGCAGCCGGGCGCTGAACGACGAGCTGACCGGGATCGCCAACCGCACGCTGTTCCAGGACCGGCTCGAGCACGCGCTCGTCCGCGCCGTGCGGCGGGGGACCGGGTCGGTGGCGGTGATCTTCGCTGACCTCGACCAGTTCAAGCTGGTCAACGACACCTGGGGCCACGCGATGGGCGACACGCTGCTCGTCCAGGTCGCGGCGCGGCTGGCGGCCGCGGCGCCGGACGGCGACACGGTCGCGCGGTTCGGCGGCGACCAGTTCGCGATCCTCTCCGAGGACGCCGACGAGGTCGCGGCGCGGGTGCTCGCGGAGAGCCTGGTCGAGGCGCTCGCGGAGCCGTTCGACATGGGCGGCGAGCGCGTCTACGTCAGCGCGTGCTTCGGCATCGCCGTCTCGCCGCCGAACTCCGCGCGTGACCTGATGCGGTTCGCCGACGCCGCGCTCTACGACGCGAAGGTCCACGGCCGCGCCCGCATCCAGACGTTCGACGTCGCGCTCGCGCACGACGCCGCCGACCGGCTCGGCCTGGGCAACGACCTCCGCGACGCGATCGCGAACGACGAGCTCGCTCTCCACTACCAGCCGATCGTCGACCTCGCGACCGGCCGGCTGCAGGGCCTGGAGGCGCTGGCCCGGTGGACCCACCCGCGCCGCGGCGTGGTGCCGCCCGCGCAGTTCGCCGCCATCGCGGAGGCGACAGGCATGGCGCCGCTGCTCGACCGGTGGGCCGTCGAGCGCGCCTGCCTCGACCACGCCGTCCTCCGCGCGGCCGCGGGCCTTCACATCCGCGTCGCGGTCAACGTCTCCGCGACCCACCTGGCCGACCCCGGCTTCGAGCGGATGATCCTGTCGGCGCTGCGCCGCAACGACATCCCGCACGGCGGCCTCTCGCTGGAGATCACCGAGAGCGCGATCATGGACCAGCCGGACACCGCGCGGCTGCTGCTCGAACGCCTCCTCGAACGCGGCGTCCCCGCCGCCATCGACGACTTCGGGACCGGGTACAGCTCGCTCGGCTACCTGAACCGGCTGCCGGCGACGACGCTGAAGATCGACCGCGGCTTCGTCGAGCGGATCTGCGAGGACGCGGACAGCCTCGCGATCGCGGCGTCGATCGTCGACCTGGCGCGGACGTTGAACCTGTCGACCATCGCCGAGGGGGTCGAGACCGTCGAGCAGCTCGGCATGGTGCACGGCCTCGGCTGCGACGCCGCCCAGGGGTTCCTCTGGAGCCCCGCGGTCGCGCCGGAGCGGCTCGGCGAGGTGCTCGCGGCGCTGCCGAAGGGGCTGTTCGACGTCCGCGGGGACGTGCACGCGGTGCCGCGCATCCCCGTGCGGCCGCGCGACAAGGTGACCGCCGACCACGGGCTGCACGAGCTGATGCGGCTGCACCGGTCCGGGGCGTCGTTGTCGACGATCGCCGCGGCGTTGAACAGTGACGGGTTCCGCACCCCGCGCGGCCTGCGCTGGCACCGCGCGACCGTCGCGCAGGTCATCAGCGACACGGCGTTCCCGAACCTCTGGCAGGCGTCGTCCTGAGCCCTACGACGTGAGCGCCGCGGCGCGCTTCGCCAGCTCCTCCACCGCCCGGCGGCCCTCGTCGCCGAGGTCCCTGGTGAACTCGTTGACGTAGAGCGCGATGTGCGCGTCGACCACGTCCGGCGCCAGCTCCTGGCTGTGCGCGAGGACGTAGTCACGGCTCTGCTCCGGGTGCGCCCAGGCGTGCTCGACCGAACGCCTGATCGCCGCCTCGATCTCCTCCGCCGGCAGCGACCGCTTCGCGACGATCGCGCCGAGCGGGATCGGCAGGCCGGTCTCCGCCTCCCACCAGTCGCCGAGGTCGGCGACCCGGTGCAGGCCGTACGACGGGTAGGTGAACCTCGACTCGTGGATCACCAGACCGGCGTCGACGTCGCCGGCCAGGACCGCGGGCATGATCCGGTCGAACGGCAGGACCACGACGTCCGCGAACCCGGGGTCCCAGAGCCGCAGCAGCAGGTACGCCGTCGTGCGCTCGCCGGGGACGGCGACCGTCGCGCCGCGCAGCGACTCCTTCGTCGTCGGTTCCTTCGTCAGGACGAGCGGCCCGCAGCCGCGGCCGAGCGCGCCGCCGCTGCCGAGCAGGACGTACTCGCCGAGCGACGGGAGGACGGCGTACGACACCTTCGTCACGTCGAGGTCGCCGGCGAGCGCGCGGGTGTTGAGGACGTCGATGTCGGCGTAGACCGGCGGGTCGAACGCCGGCCCGCCGACCAGCCCGTGGACCAGCGCGTGGAACACGAACGTGTCGTTCGGGCAGGGGGAGAACCCGAGGCTGAGGCTCACCCGAGCCTCGTCGCGAACAGCGCGCCCGCGGCCGTGCCGAGCGACGTGAGCGCGGTCACCAGGTCCCACGCCTCGCGGTCGCGCAGGCCGACCTCGTTGCTGATCGCACGGACCTCGATGACCGGCAGGTCGTGCAGCGCGGCGACGTGCGCGACGCCCGCGCCCTCCATCGCCTCGGCGACCGCGCCGTGCGCGCCCATCAGCTCGGCGGCGCGTTCTGCGGTGCCGGTCATCGTCGACAGCGTGAGGATCGCGCCGACGGCGACGTGCAGCCCGGTCGCGGTGATCCGGTCCCGCGCGGCCGCGACCAGGTCCGGCGGGCAGTCGACGATGGCGCCGCCGTCGAGGCCGAGGGCGGCGAGGTCGAGGAAGCGTTCCGGGGACATGGCACCGAGGTCCGCCGCGACGATCGACGTCGCGACGGCGATGTCGCCGTGCGCCATCCGCGCTGACGCGAACGCCCCCGCCACGCCCATCGACACGACCAGCGAGACGTCCTCGGTGGCGACGACGTACGACGCAGCGGCCGCCGCGGCCGCGGGCCCTACGCCGCTCGCGACGACCAGCACGTCGGGCCCGTCGGTCTCGCAGCGGCGGCACGAGCCGTACGGGCCGATGGTCACGGCCTGGGGCGAGCCGATGCCGTCGGCGACGGCGTCGCGCTCCGCGGCGACGGCGGTGACGACGAGGGTGAGCGTCACCGCGCCGCCGTCGCGGACAGCGCCACCCGGATGCGGTCGTCGGCGGCGGCGAGGTCCGCACGCAACCCGGCCGCGATCTCCTCAGCCAGGACGGCGGTCGCGCGCTCGCGCCAGGCGGCGTACTCCGCGTCGAACTCCGGCCGTTCGCGGCGGGACAGCCAGGGCGCGCGTTCGGCCAGCGACGCCGCGTCGCGCAGCAACAGGTGGGCGGCGGCCGTACGGCGGAAGTCCGGGTCGGGGTCGGCGGCCAGCGTCGCCCAGTCGGCCAGCTCGGCGAGGCGTTGGCGAGCGCGGCGGCGCAGGTCGTCGTCGGCTGTCGGGTGCGCGTACACGACCTGCGCGACGGCCAGCTCGTCCCTGCCGGACAGCGACTCCCACGCCTCGACCCGCGCGAACGGGTCGGCGACGAGGACCAGGTGGCCCGCGCGCTCGCGGGCGGGCAGCGTTGCCGCGACGGCGGAGGTGACGAGCAGGACGCGGGCCGCATCGCCCTCGGCGGTGCCCGGCCACGCGTCCGCGACCTGCTCCAGCGACGTGACGACCGCCCGGCGCCGCTCCCAGGTCCCGGCTCTCGCGAGCGCGTCGCGGGCGGCGCCGAGCAGCACCGCCGCCTGCCCGCCGACCGAACGCAGCGGCCCGGCCGGCACGTCGGTCGGCTGCGTGCGCGGTGGTGGCGGCGGCGCACCGACAGACACGGCCGCGCAGACGCGGTACGCCTCGGCCAGCTCGCTCATCCGCCGGTGGGCGTCGTTGCGGACGTCGTCGGAGAGGTCGGCGACGCGGTCGGGGTGGAGCAGCTGCGCGCCCACGCGGAATGCGTGCCGTACCTCGTCCGGGGTGGCGCCGGGCGCGAGCCCGAGGATCCGCCACGCCCAGAGCGGCTCCACGGCTACTTCACGACGACGGTGAACCGCCACTCGCCCGCGCCGTGCTTGTCGTCGCGGACGATCTGTACGGGCAGCTCCGCGCCGGGCTGGAACTGCGACGTGATCGGGATGGACCGGTAGTGGTCGTGGCTGAAGTCGCCCTGGTCGCCGATCCGCCAGCCCTGGGCGGCGAGCGAGCGGGGCACGTCGATGCCGAGCGTGTCGCCGTCCCGGACGGTGATCTTGGCGACGTCGGTGCTCGTGTCGCACTCGGTGCCGCGGCAGTACTTCACGGCGCGCGCCTTCACGGTCACGCCGTGGGCGGTGAGGGTGACGTACGGGCTCTGCTTCTCGCAGCCGGTCGACAGCCCGAGGGCGGCGACGGCGGCGAGCGCGACGGCGGCGTGGCGGGACGGCATGCCCGTTAGGTTACCGGGCGTCGCCGGTAGGCGCGCAGCCGCACCGTGCTCGTCGCCGCGACCAGCGCGACCGCGGCCAGGCCGAGGCCGTACGAACCCCGCAAGGGCAGTGCCAGCCCGACCGCGCCGCCCCCCACCCAGGCGAGCTGCAGGACCGTCTCCGACCGCGCGAACGCCTGCCCGCGTACGGCGTCGCCGAAGCCCGCCTGCAACGTCGAGTCGAGCGCGATCTTCGCCAGCGCGCCCGCCACCGCCGCGGCGAACGCGGCGAGCAGCGCGGTGACGAGCGAGTACCGGTACGCCCCGATCGCGCAGAACAGCGCGCCGAGGCCGACCGCGCCGACGATCAGCCGGTCCGGCGCGGCGTCCCGCATCGCCGCGCCGATCGCCGTACCGCCCGCGCTGCCGGCCGCGACCGCCGCGGCGAGCAGGCCGATGTCGACCGTGGACCCCTTGCGGCGCAGCAGGAACGCGAGGTACGTCGTCAGGAACCCGGCCAGCGCCCGCAAGGACACCGCCGAGAGCAGCGCCAGCCGTGCGTCCCTGGGAAACGCCGGCGGCCTGACCCGCTCGCGCCCGCCCGCGGCGCCGCCGTCGCTGTCGACCGCTCGTGGCAGCGCGAGCGCGAGCACCGCGCCCGCCGCGAACACCAGCGCCGCGACCCGCAGCGTCCACGCGAACCCGACCCCGTGGCCCACCGCGAGGCCGACGAGGGCGGCCGTCGTCGAGGCGACGATCGTCGTCGCGGAGAGGCGGGCGTTCGAGCCGACCAGCGTCGCGTCATCGGGCAGCAGGCGAGGAACGGCCGCCGACCGCGCGACGCCGTACGCCTTCGCGAGCACCAGCACCGCGAACGCCGCCGGGTAGATGCGCAGGCCGTTCGGCGCCTGCGCCATCGCCCACGCGAGCACCGCGCGCCCCGCCATCGTCACCGCGAGCGCGTACCGCCGGCCGGAGCGGACGCGGTCGAGCAGCGGCCCGACCACCGGCGCCACGACCGCGAACGGCGCCATCGTCAGCAGCAGGTACAGCGCCACCCGCCCGCGGGCCTCGCCGACGGGGACGCGGAAGAACACGGTGTTCGCGAGCGCCACCGCCACCAGCGCGTCGCCCGCCCCCGCCGCCAGCGTCAGCCGGAGCAACGGCGCCAGCGGCGACGCCCGCGCCCACGCCGGCCGCGGCAGCGTCACCGGGCCGGGCCGGTCGGAGGTCGCGGGCATGGCAGGCATTGTCCTCGAACGGCATCGCTGGGCGATGATGGTCCCGTGACCACCACGACGGACGACCTTGTCCCGGTTGCGGGTGAGGCGGCCCCCGCCGATCCCGACGCCGCCGGCACCGCGATCGAGGGCGCCGCGCCCGACGCGGTCTGCGCCGCGGCCGTCGACGTCGCCCGCGCCGCCGCCGTCGAGGAGGCGGGCGAGGCCGTCGGCGAGCACCTCGGCGCCGTCTCCGACGGGGACCGGATCGCCACGCACCTGTTCGCCTGCCTGGACCGCGCGTACCGCGGCTGGCGCTGGGGCGTCCAGGTCGTCCGCGCCGCCCGCGCCAAGGACGTCACCGTCACCGGCGTCTACCGGCTGCCAGGACCGGACGCCCTGCTGTCTCCCGAGTGGGTGCCGTGGGCGGACCGCGTCCGCCCCGGCGACCTCGGCGTCGGCGACCTGCTCCCGGCCGCCCCCGACGACGACCGGCTGGCGCTCGCGATCGAGGACGTCGAGTCCGACGTACCGCTGATCGAGTGGGGCCTCGGCCGCCCGCGGGTGCTGTCGTTCGTCGGCCGGGTCGAGGCCGCGGAACGCTGGTACGACGGCGAGGCCGGTCCCGACGTACCCCAGGCCAGGCAGGCGCCGGCGCCGTGCGTCTCGTGCGGCTTCTACCTGCCGCTGTCGGGCGCGCTCGGGCTCGGCTTCGGCGCGTGCACCAACGAGTTCTCGCCCGACGACGGCCGGGTCGTCGCGATCGACCACGGCTGCGGCGCGCACTCCGAGGGCAGCGCCGACGTCGCCGCGATGGGCGTGGCGCCCGCGCTGGTCGACGAGTTCACGTTCGAGGTCGTGGACGAGCCGCCCGTCGAGGGCCCGGCCGAGGAGCCGCCGGCCGGGGACGCCGCGCCCGCGGAGTGACCGACCCGTACGCCGCCGCGCGCGACCGCGTCCTCGCCGCCTGGACCGCGTCGCCCGCGCGGTTCCGCGAGGACGCGAACGCCGAGGAGGACGCCGCCGCCGGCTCCTCCCTCGTCGCCGAGCTGGCCCAGAACGCCGCCGACGCGGCCCGCCGCGCGGGCGTCCCCGGGCGGCTGCTCGTCGAGGTGACCGACGGCGTTCTCTACGCCGCCAACACCGGCGCGCCGCTCGACGCCGCCGGGGTCGAGGCGCTCTCGCACCTGCGCGCGTCGGCCAAGTCCTCCGGCGACGTCGGCCGGTACGGCGTGGGCTTCAAGGCCGTTCTCGCGGTCACCGACGAGCCCGCGATCGTCGGCCGTGACGGCGGCGTCCGCTGGTCGCGCGCCGAGACCGCTGCTGCCGTGGTCGCGATCCCGGCGCTCGCCGACGAGGCGGCGCGGCGGCAGGGCGCCGTCCCGGTGATGCGGCTGCCGTTCGCCGCCGTGCCCGACGCGCGCGCCGCCGAGCTGTCGAAAGTTTTCGACACTGTCGTCGTGCTGCCGCTGCACACCGAGCCCGACCTCGGGGACGTGGACGAGACGCTGCTCCTCACCCTCGACCTCGACGAGGTCACGGTGAACGGCCGGACGTTCGTCCGCGACCCGGCGTGGCGGGTGCACACCGCGACCGGCACGCTGCCCGCGGCCCTTCTGGACGGCCGCCCGGTCGAGGAGCGCGAGCGGGACGGCTGGTCGGTCACCGTCGCCGTGCCGACGCGGGAAGGCGTACCCGTCCCGTGGGACGGCGACCGGCGGCTCCGCGCGCCGCAGCCCACTGCCGAGCGCGTCGACGTCCCGGTGTTCCTCTCGGTCTCCGTGCCGCTGGAACCGAGCCGGCGCCACGTCGTACCCGGGCCGCTCACGGACTGGCTCGCGGGCCGGGCGGCCGAGGCGTACGTCGCGCTGCTGGAGTCGTTGCCGTCCTCGCCGGCGCTGCTCGACCTGCTGCCGTCCACGCTGCCCGCGGGACCGGTCGACCTCGCGCTGCGCGAGGCGCTGGCGCCGTTGCTGCCCGGCGTGCGGGCGTTCCCCGGGCACCGGCGCGGCGAGGAGACGGCGGTGGTCGACGCGGGCGCCGCGAGCGACGCGCTCACCGCGGCGCTCGGGCTGCCGCAGCTGGTCGACCCGGCCTGGCTCGGCGGCGGCCGGCGCCGGGCGGCGCTGACCGCGTTCGGCGCGCGCGTCCTCGACACGGCGGACGTCGTGGACCTGCTGCACGGGACGGAACGCTCGCCCGAGGAGTGGGCGACGGTCTACGCGGCGTTCGCCGGCGTCCCCGACGCCGACGCGCTGCGCGCGCTGCCAGTACCGCTCGCCGACGGCCGGGTCGTCACCGGCCCGCGCGGCCTGCTCCTGCCGAACGACCTGGTCGGCGTGACCGAGGTCGCCGGGCTGCGCTGGGTGCACCCGGCCGCAGCGACCGGCCGCGCGGCCGAGGTGCTGCGCGGAGCGGGCGCCGAGCCGGCCGAGGTGTCGAGAATTCTCGACACCCTCCGCGACGCCGTCGAGCAGTCGCTGGACGACGAGCCGCCGGTCGAGCCGGGACCGCTCGCGGACGTCGTGCTCCGCCTGCTCGCCGCGGAGCCGGGCGCCGCCGTCGACCGCCCCTGGCTCGGCTCGCTCGCGCTCCCCTCGACCGACGACGAGCTGCGCGCGGCCGAGGAGCTGCTGCTGCCGGAGGCGTACGGCGGCCGCCTCGTGCGGTGGGTCCGCGACGACAGCCCGTTCGGCGTCGTCGCGGACGGCGTCGCCGGGACGTACGGCGCCGCCGCGCTCGACGCGGCCGGCGTGCTCAGGACGTTCGCCGTCGTGCGGGACGACGAGCCGATGCCGGGTGCGGCGTACGACCTCGACGACGAGGCGGCGTACGACTTCGGCGGCGGTCCGGTCGCGGCGGTGCGCGACCTGGAGTGGGTGCGCGACGACGCCTGGCCCGAGGCGCTGGCGGAGCTGCCGGTCCTCGACGGCTACACGCTCTGGTGGCTGCGCCGCAACGCCCGCCTGCCCGCCGCCGACGGCACGTTCCGCCCCGTCCGCGACCTCGCCGATCCCGGCTCGCCGCTGGCGCCGTTGTACGACCTGCCCGCGCCCATGCCGTTGCTCGACCGGCTCGGCCTGGTCACGACGGTCGACGCGCTGGACGACGAGGGACTGGCGGACCTCGCCGACCGGGTCGCCGACCGGACCGCGCCGCTCGGCCTCGCGCGCACTGTCTACGCCGCCCTCGCGCGGACCGGCGTCCCGCTCGACCCGCCGCGCGTCCGCGCCGTGGTCGACGGCGCGCTCGTCACGGTCGCGACGGAGGACGCGTACGCGGTGGACCGCCCCGACCTGCTGCCGCTGCTCGCCGGGCGGCCGTGGCTACCGGTGGACGTCACGCTCGGCCCGGCGCTCGCGGACGTCCTCGGCGTCCGCCTCGCATCGTCGCTCGACGTTCGGGTCACCAGCACGCCGCACGCCACCGCCCGCCTCGCCGACCTGGCGCCGGGCGCGCCGGACGTCGGCGTCGACCTGCACGACCCGTTGCTCGTCAACGGGATCCGAGTCGCCTGGTCGCTGGCGGGCACCACGCCCGCGCTCGACGGCACGCCCGCCGGGACCGCGCGGCTGGTCGCGTGGCTCCGGAACCGCTGGGAGACACGGCACGCCGTGGAGGCGGCGTTGCGCGGCGACGCCCGCGACGACGAGACCCTGCTCGACCCCTAGCCCGGCTCGTTCTGTGCAGGATCTCCGCCCCGCTCAAGCGTGGTGATCTTCACAGTTGGTGACTTGGCCGCGCGGCGGCGGGTGTACGCGATCCCGAGCAGCCCGAGCGCGAACCCCGCCGCGCACGTCCCCACCCACCACAGGTGCCCGGCCCGCTCCAGCCGCGCCCGGCAGACCACCGCGACCACCAACGCGACCGCCCACAGCGCCGTCCCCACCGTCACCACGCGCACGTCGTCGGTCCGCACGGGCGGCGGGTCGGGGCGGCGCATGCTCCGCATGCTGGCACAGCGAACGGCGCGCCGCCCCCGCCCGCGGGCCGCCGCGCGGGACAGTGGTCACGACACCCGTCGATGCCCCCTCGGAGGTCGTCGTGACCGCTGTCCTGGACTACTTCGCCGTCGAACGCCGTGGCTCGACCGTCGAACGCGAGGTGCGCGGCGGCTTCGCGACGTTCTTCACGATGGCGTACATCGTCGTCCTCAACCCGCTCATCGTCGGCACCGTGAAGGACGTGGACGGGCACGTCCTCGGCATCCCGCGCGTCGCCGCGGCGACCGCGCTGGTCGCGGGCGTGATGACGCTGCTGATGGGCGTCGTCGGTCGCTACCCGTTCGCGATCGCGGCGGGGCTCGGGCTGAACGCGTTCGTGACGTTCACCCTCGCGTCGCAGATGTCGTGGCCGGCCGCGATGGGTCTCGTGGTCCTCGAAGGGCTGGTCATCACGGCGCTGGTGCTGACCGGGTTCCGGGTCGCGGTGTTCAACGCCGTCCCCGCCGCGTTGAAGGCCGCGATCAGCGTCGGCATCGGGCTGTTCATCGCGCTGATCGGCTTCGTCGACGCGGGGTTCGTCCGCCGCCCCGGCGCCGGCCCGGTACCGGTCCAGCTCGGCTCGACCCAGAACGGGCGGCTGACCGGCTGGCCGACGCTGGTGTTCGTGCTGGGTCTGCTGCTCACCGCGGTGCTCGTCGCGCGGCGCACGCGCGGCGCCATCCTCATCTCGATCGTGGTCACGACCGTGGTCGCCGCGATCGTCGAGGCGGTGGCGAAGGTCGGTCCGGCGCTGCCCGACGGCTCGAACGCCGCGGGCTGGCAGCTCAACGTCCCCCGCTGGCCGAGCAAGGTGTTCGAGAAGCCCGACCTCGGGCTGCTCGGGAAGTTCAGCCTCGGCGGCTCGTTCGTGAAGGTCGGCATCGTCTCGGCCGTGCTGTTCGTGTTCACGCTGATGCTGTCGGACTTCTTCGACACGATGGGCACCATCGTCGGCGTCGGCGCCGAGGGCGGCATGCTCGATGCCAACGGCAGCCTGCCGGGCGCCGAGC
The DNA here is from genome assembly GCA_030840645.1 of Frankiaceae bacterium. Lineage (GTDB taxonomy): Bacteria > Actinomycetota > Actinomycetes > BP-191 > BP-191 > BP-191. Next base: position 104,516 of record JAVEEC010000008.1, on the reverse strand, counting down.
GGGTGCTGTTCGTCGACTCGGTCGCGGCCGTCGCCGGCGGCGCCGCGTCCGTCTCCTCCAACACCACGTACATCGAGTCCGCCGCGGGCGTCGCCGAGGGCGCGCGCACCGGGCTCGCGAGCGTCGTGACCGGGCTGCTGTTCCTCGTCGCGCTGTTCTTCACGCCGCTCGTCTCGGTCATCCCCTACGAGGCCGCGTCGCCCGCGCTGGTCATCGTCGGGTTCCTGATGCTGACCAACATCCGCGCGATCCCGTGGGACGACTTCGGCATCGCGATCCCGGCGTTCCTCACCATCGTGCTGATGCCGTTCACCTACTCGATCACCAACGGCATCGGCGCGGGCTTCGTCTCCTACGTCGTCATCAAAGTCGCGCAGCGCCGCGCCCGCGAGGTCGGCTGGCTGCTCTGGCTGATCAGCGCGCTGTTCGTCGTGTACTTCGCCATCGACCCGATCGAGCGCATGCTGCAGGGGTAGTTCCGCGAAAACCCCTATCGTTAGCAAGGCTTATGAGTTATGCTAACGACGTGCCCACGACCCTCGACCCCGCCCTCGCCAGCGCACTTCGCATGTCCGTCATGCGGCTCGGCCGCCGGCTCCGCCAGCAGCGCACCGACGACCGGCTCACCCCCAGCCAGATCGCGGCCCTGACCACCCTCGACCGCCACGGCGCCCTCACCCTTGCCGGCCTCGCGGCCGCCGAGCACGTCCAGCCGCCGTCGATGGTGCGGATCAGCGCGGCGCTCGAGGACCTCGGGCTGGTCACGCGCACGCCACACCCGACCGACAGGCGGCAGGTGCTGTTCGCGGTCACGCCGGCGGGCGCGAGGCTGCTCACCGAGGACCGCAAGCGCCGCGACGCCTGGCTCTGCCAGCGGCTCAAGGGCCTGACGCCCGAGGAGACCGAGGCCCTGCGGATCGCCGCCCCCATCCTCGACCGGTTGGCGACCGAACGATGACCCCGATGTTCCGCAGCCTGGCCATCCGCAACTACCGCCTGTTCGCCAGCGGCCAGCTCGTCAGCCTCACCGGCACCTGGATGCAGAACGTCGCCCAGGACTGGCTGGTCCTCGACCTCACCCACAAGAGCGGCACCGCGCTCGGCATCACGACCGCGCTGCAGTTCCTGCCGATGCTGCTGTTCGGCCTCTGGGGCGGGGTGTTCGCTGACCGGCACAACAAGCGCCGCGTGATGATCGCGACGCAGGCCGCGCAGGGGCTGCTCGCGTTCAGCCTCGGCATCCTGGTCGTGACCGGCCTGGTGCAGGTCTGGATGGTGTTCCTCTTCGCGTTCGCGCTCGGCATGACGACGGTGTTCGACCTGCCCGCGAGGCAGGCGTTCGTCGTCGAGATGGTCGGCCCGGACGACGTGACGAACGCCGTCGGCCTGAACAGCGCGACGTTCAACTCCGCCCGCATCGTCGGCCCCGCCGTCGCGGGCGTGATGATCGCGCACGGCGGCACGCCGCCGGTGTTCTTCCTCAACGCCGCGTCGTACCTCGCGGTCATCTTCGGCCTGTCCAAGATCAGGGAGAACGAGCTGTTCCCCGGCCGCACCGTCGAGCGCGCGAAGGGCCAGGTCGCCGCGGGGCTGCGCTACGTCAGGAGCCGCCGCGACCTGCTGCTGCCGATCGTGCTCGTCGGCGTCATCGGCATGGTCGGCCTCAACTTCCAGATCACCCTCGCGCTGATGGCGCGCAACGAGTTCCACCGCGGCGCGAGCACGTACGGCATGCTCTCCGCCCTCCTCGCCGGCGGCTCGCTCGCGGGCGCGCTGCTGACGGCCCGGCGCGGCCGCCCGACCCAGCGGGTGCTGGTCGGCAGCGCGGTCGCGTTCGGGGTGCTCGAAGCAGCGCTCGGCCTGATGCCGAACATCGTGCTCTTCTCGATCCTGCTGGTGCCCACGGGCTTCGCGGTCATCTCGTTCACGTCGACCGCGCTGTCTACGGTGCAGCTCGGCGCGGGCGAGGACATGCGCGGCCGGGTGCTGGCGCTGTACGCGCTGGTGTTCGTCGGCGGCACGCCGATCGGCGCTCCGATCATCGGCTGGCTCGGGCAGTACGTCGGCCCGCGGTCGACCCTCGTCGTCGGCGGCCTCGGCAGCCTCGTCGTCAGCGTCACGATGGCGATGCTGCTGCTGCGCTCGAGCGGGCGGCGGCCGTTCCGCGGGCGCCGCAACGCGCCCGTGCCCGCGCCGGTGCCGATGGACCTGGTCCGCTGACCTAGGCTGGAGCCCGTGAATCCCCGCCAACGCCTCCTTGTCGGCACGCTCGGAACCGTCGGGCTGCTCGCCGTCCTCTACGTCGCGGACGTCGCGCTCGCCAGTGGCCGGGTGCCGCGCGGCACCGAGGTCGACGGCGTCGCCATCGGCGGCCAGACCCGCGCGGGTGCGGCGAAGACGCTGGCCGCCCGGCTCCAGCCGCCGCGCCGGGTGACCGTCACGCTGCCGGACGGCACCGCGCCGTTGGTCCTCGACGCCGCCACCGTGGGCCTGAAGGTCGACGCGGACCGGACCGTCGACCTCGCGAGCAGCGCGGCGCTGAACCCGTTCAGCCGGTTCAAGGCACTGTTCTCGACGCGCCGGGTCGCGCCGGTCCCGAGCGTCGACGACGCCAAGCTGCGCGCCGCGATCGCGACGTGGGCGCGGCGCGTGAACCAGAACGCCCGCGAGGGCTCGGTCCGCTTCGACGGCGTCACGCCGGTCGGCGTCGCGCCGCGCGAGGGGCGGCTGGTCGACGTCGATCCCACCGCGGCCGCGGTCGTCGCGGCGTACCCCCACAACGACACCACCCAGGCGAGCGTCGAGACCGACCCCGTCGTGACGACGGCGGCCGACGTCGCGCGCGCGGTCCAGGAGATCGCCGGGCCCGCCGTCGCCGCGCCGGTCACGCTCACCGCACCGGCGAGGAGCGCGGTCATGACCCGTTCGCAGATCGCGTCGGTGCTGCGCATCGACGCCGACCCCGACGGCCGGATCACCGCGAAGCTCGACGGGGCGAAGGTCGCGACCGTCCTGCGCGACACGCTCCGCCCGATCGAGACGCTGCCGAAGGACGCGCCGATCACCGTGGACGACAACGGCGTCGTCGTGGTCGGCGCCTCGGTCAACGGCACCAAGGTCGACCGTGGCGCACTCACCGCCGCGCTGCTTCCCGCGCTCGCGCGGCCCGCGCCGCGCAGCGTTGCGCTGACCGTGGTCGAGGCCGAGCCGGAGCTCACGACGGCGAAGGCGAAGGCGCTCGGCATCAAGGAGAAGGTCGGCGAGTTCACGACCTACCACCCGTGCTGCAAGCCGCGCGTCACGAACATCCACACCATCGCCGACATCGTGAAGGGCGCGGTCGTCATGCCGGGGGAGACGTTCAGCCTCAACGGCTACGTCGGCGAGCGCGACACCGCCCGCGGCTTCGTCAAGGCGCCGATGATCTACGAGGGGAAGTTCATCCCCGCGGTCGGCGGCGGGGTCTCGCAGTTCGCGACGACGATGTTCAACGCGGTGTTCTTCGGCGGCTTCCAGGACGTCTCGCACAAGCCGCACAGCTACTTCATCAGCCGCTACCCGCCAGGTCGCGAGGCGACGGTCTCCTCGCCCAACCCCGACCTCAAGTGGCGCAACGACTCGCCGTACGGCGTCCTCATCACGACGTCGCACACCGGGAAGTCGATCACCGTGACGTTCTGGAGCACCAAGCGGTACGGGATCGAGTCGATCACCGGCCCGCGCACGCGGATCAAGGGGTTCAGGACGCAGTACGACCCGAGCCCGACCTGCACGAGCAGCAGCGGCGAGCCGGGCTTCGACATCGACGTGTGGCGGGTGTTCAAGCAGGGCGGCAAGGAGGTCAAGCGGCAGAAGTTCCACACCCGCTACCTGCCCGAGCCGCGCTTCGTCTGCGGCCGCCCGCCGCAGTAGGTGCGCGCGTTCGTCGCGGTCGTCCCGCCGCCCCCCGCGCTGGCGTCGTTGGTCGCCGCGGTCGAGCCGCTGCGCGCGGCGTACCCGGCCGGCGTGACGTGGGTGCCCGCCGAACGCCTGCACCTCACGCTGGCGTTCCTCGGCGAGGTCACCGATCCTGTCGCGGCCGCTCTCGGCGACGGGCTGCGGCTCGCGGTCGCGAGGATCGCGCCGTTCGACGTGCGGGTCGCGGGCGGCGGGGCGTTCCCACGACCGGAGCGGCCGAAGGTGCTCTGGGCCGGCGTGGCCGGAGACGTGGATGCGCTGGACCGCCTTGCCCGCGTGACCCGCGGGGCCGCGCGGGACGCCGGGGTGCGGCTGGAGCGGGCGCCGTACGTGCCGCACGTCACCGTCGCGCGCATCCGCACGGCGCCGCTCGACGGCCCCGCCGCCGTGGCCGCGCTACGCCGCGTCGAGGGCGAGCCGTGGACCGTCACCGAGGCGGTGCTGGTGCGCAGCGTCCCGGGCCCCCACCCGTCGTACGAGCCGCTCGCGCGCTGCGCCCTCGGCTACCAGGCGTAGGCCTCCGGGGCCGGTCCGCCCGGGCCGGGGAAGATCTCGTCCAGCCGGTGCAGCGCCTTCTCGTCCAGGACGATGTCGACGGCGCGCAGCGAGCCGGTGAGCTGGTCGAGGGTGCGCGGCCCGATGATCGGCGCGGTGACGACCGGCTGGTGCAGCAGCCAGGCCAGGCCGACGTTCGCCGGGTCCTCGCCGAGCTCGTCGCAGAACGCCTCGTACGCCTCGATCTTCGGCCGGTGCTGCTCCAGCAGCTCCTGCGTCCGCTCGCTCGCGCTGCGCCCCTCCTTGGCCTTGCGGAGGATGCCGCCGAGCAGCCCGCGCATCAGCGGGCTCCACGGGATCAGGCCGAGGCCGTAGGACTCGCAGGCCGGGCCGACCTCGAGCTCGATGGAGCGTTCGACCAGGTTGTAGAGGCTCTGCTCGCTGGTCAGGCCGAGGAAGTGCCGGGCCTTCGCGGCCTCGTTCGCGGCGGCGATGTGCCAGCCGGCGAAGTTGGACGAGCCGACGTAGATGATCTTGCCCTGCGCGACCAGCGTCTCCATCGCCTGCCAGATCTCGTCCCACGGAGTGTTCCGGTCCACGTGGTGCATCTGGTAGACGTCGATGTAGTCGGTCTTGAGCCGCTTCAGCGAGGCGTCGCAGGCGCGGCGGATGTTCAGCGCCGAGAGGAACGTCTCGTTCGGCCAGTCGCCCATGCTGCCGTAGAGCTTGGTCGCCAGGACGGTCTTCTCGCGGCGGCCGCCGCCCTGGGCGAACCAGTTGCCGACGATCTGCTCGGTCCAGCCCTCGCCCTTCTTCCAGCCGTACACGTTGGCCGTGTCGAAGAAGTTGATGCCGGCCTCGTGGGCGGCGTCCATGATCGCGTGGCTGTCCGGCTCGGTCGTCTCGGGGCCGAAGTTCATCGTGCCGAGGACGAGCCTGCTGACCTTGAGGCCGGTGCGGCCGAGGTTGGTGTACTCCATGCCGTCACACTAATCCCGTGATCGAGTGGAAGGCGTTGGCGGACCGGTTCGGCAGGTACGGCGCCTCGATGGCGTCGTCGCCGATGTACGCCGACCTGATGTCCCGGTGCGCGCTCGACATCGTGCGCGGCGGCCCGGTGGCGCGGGCGATGGCCGGGCACGAGGGCGCGCCAGGCTCCGCCCCTCCGATGCGGCTGCTCGGGGCGGTGCACCGGCTGGTGCTGTCCGAACGCGCGCCGGGACTCGCGCCGTTCTACCCCTCCGTCGGTGGCGTCTACGACGGCGACCGGGCGTGGCCCGCGTTCCTCGCGGTGGTGTCCGCCGGTGTCGCCGGTCTGGACCGGACGGTGCAGACGAACGAGGTGGGCCGGGCCGCCGCGCTGCTCGGCGGGTTCCACGCGGTCTCGCTCGCGTACCGGCAGCCGTTGCGGCTGCTGGAGGTCGGCGCGAGCGCGGGGCTGCTGCTGCGCTTCGACTCCTACCGCTACGGCAACGCCTGGGGGCCGGCGGACTCGCCGGTCCGGCTCGCGGTGCCGGCGATGCCGCTCGACCCCACCCTTCGGGTGGCGGAGCGGCGCGGCTGCGACCGGTCGCCGGTCGACCCCGCGAGCGAGGAGGGGCGGCTGACGCTGCTCTCGTACGTCTGGGCGGACCAGCTCGGCCGGATCGAACGGCTCCGCGGCGCGCTCGACGTGGCGGCCCGGGTGCCCGCTGTCGTGGACGAGGCGGACGCCGTGGAGTGGGTCCGCGCGCGGCTCGCCGAGGACCCGGGCGGCGCGGTCCCGGTGGTGTACCACTCGGTGGTCATGCAGTACCTGGCGCCGGAGGCGCGAGCGGCGTTCGCGGCGGCGGTCGTCGAGGCGGACGGGCCGCGGGCGTGGCTGCGGTTCGAGCCGGTCGAGGGCACGCACACGTTCGTCGTGACGTTGACGACCTGGCCGGGCGGCGAGGAGCGGGTGCTGGCCGAGGCGCACCCGCACGGCTACGACGTGAGGTGGCTCACGACGTAGTCGACGCACTGCGTCAGGGCGCGCACGTCGGCGGGGTCGACGGCGGGGAACATGCCGACGCGGAGCTGGTTGCGGCCGAGCTTGCGGTACGGCTCGGTGTCCACGATCCCGTTGGCGCGCAGCACTTTCGTGACCTCGGCGGCGTCGATCGTCGCGTCGAGGTCGATCGTGCCGACGACGTGCGACCGGTGCTCGGGGTCCTTGACGAACGGCGTCGCGTACGCCGACGCGTCGGCCCAGCCGTAGAGAACGCCCGCGCTCTCGTCGCAGCGGCTCGCCGCGCCGTCCAGGCCGCCGAGGTGGTTCAGCCAGTCGACCTGGTCGGCGAGGAGGAACAGCGTGGTCAGCGCGGGGGTGTTGTACGTCTGGTCGAGCCGCGAGTTGTCGCGCGCGATCGTGAGGTCGAGCGACGCGGGGACCCAGCGGCTGCGAGTGACGCGCTCGATGCGGTCCAGGGCAGCGGGGGAGACGAGCGCGAGCCAGAGCCCGCCGTCGGCGGCGAACACCTTCTGCGGCGCGAAGTAGTAGACGTCGAACTGCGTCGGGTCGACGCGCAGCCCGCCCGCCGCCGACGTCGCGTCGACGGCGACGAACGCGCCGTCGGCCGGGCGGCGGATCGTCGTCGCGGCGCCCGTCGAGGTCTCGTTGTGCGTCAGGGCGTAGAGGTCGACGGTGTCGTCGGGGACCGGCTCGGCGACGGTGCCGGGCTCGGCGCGGACGACGGACGGGTCCGCGAGGAACGGCGCGGCGGCCGTTGCCTCGGCGAACTTGGAGGAGAACTCGCCGAACACGCAGTGCTGGCTGCGCCGCTCGACCAGGCCGAACGTCGCCGCGTCCCAGAACGCCGTCGTGCCGCCGTTGCCGAGGAGGACCTCGTACCCGTCGGGGAGGGCGAACAGCGTCGCGAGGCCCTCGCGGACGCGGCGTACGACGGCGCGGACGCCGGCCTGGCGATGCGACGTACCGAGGTACGACGTGCCGGTGGCGGCGAGCGCGGCGAGCTGCTCAGGGCGGACCTTGGACGGGCCGCAGCCGAACCGCCCGTCGGCGGGCAGCAGGTCGCGCGGGATGACGAAATCCACGGGCGCAGGGTATCCCGATGCCCGACACTGGCCCGATGCGCAGGCGGGTGATGTACGTGGAGCACAAGCCGGCCGTCCACAACGAGGACGGCGCGGCGTGGATCGGCTGGGTGACGTTCTCGAAAACGGGGCGCACCGTCTACACGCGCGGCCTGCGGCTCCAGCGTTGGCCCGGCCTGTTCTGCGGCAACCACCTGGACCGGGACACCGGCGAGAAGTACTGGGTCTCCGGGGTGAAGCGGCGCGGCAGCAACCGGCTCTACGGCAACGCGCCCGTCGAGGTCGAGCCGGATGCCCGCGCCGAGTACGAGCGGATCACCGCACGTCGCTGACCGGGCGGGGGCCGGGGCCTACGTACTTCGCGGAGGGGCGGATCAGGCGGCCTGAGCGTTTCTGTTCGAGGATGTGCGCGGACCAGCCTGCCGTACGCGCGCAGGTGAACATCGACGTGAACAGGTGTGCGGGCACCTCGGCGAAGTCGAGGACGACGGCGGACCAGAACTCCACGTTGGTCGACAGGACGCGGTCCGGCTTGCGTTCGTGCAGCTCCTTGAGGGCGGCCTCCTCCAGCGCCTCGGCGACCTGGTAGCGGCGGGCGCCGAGCTCCTTCGCGGTACGCCGCAGCACCCGCGCGCGCGGGTCCTCGGCGCGGTACACGCGGTGGCCGAAGCCCATCAGCCGCTCGCCGCGGTCGAGCAGCTCCTTGACGTAGCGCGTGGCGTCGCCGGACTTCTCCACGTCGTCGAGCATCTGCAGGACGCGGGACGGGGCGCCGCCGTGCAGAGGCCCGGAGAGCGCGCCGACTGCGCCCGACAGGGCGGCGGCGACGTCGGCGCCGGTCGAGGCGATGACGCGGGCGGTGAACGTGGAGGCGTTCATGCCGTGCTCGGCCGCCGAGACCCAGTACGCGTCGACGGCCTTCACGTGCGCGGGGTCGGCCTCGCCGCGCCAGCGGATGAGGAAGCGCTCGGGGATGGAGCGGGCCTTGTCGATCTCGGCCTGGGGGACGGGCGGCCGGTCGACGCCGCGCGCCGACTGCGCGACGAACGACATGGCCGTGACCGAGCAGCGCGCGAGGTCGTTGCGGGCCTGCGCGTCGTCGATGTCGATGAGCTGGTCGAGCCCCCACATCGGCGCCATCTCGGCGAGCGCGGACTGCACGTCGACGCGGGCGTCGCCGGAACGGTGGGGGATCGGGATCGGCTCCGCGGGCGGCAGGCCCGGCAGGAACCTGCCGTCGACGAGCAGCCCCCAGACGTGCTCGTACGGCTCCGCGCCGACCAGGTCCTCGATGTCCACGCCGCGGTACCGGAGCGCGCTGCCCTCCTTGTCCGGCTCGGCGATCTCGGTCTCGAACGCGACCACGCCTTCGAGGCCCGACTTCACTTCGCTCACGGGGCTGCCCTTCTCACGGTGCGCGGGGTTCCTGGCGACTCGGCGGATCATCCTCTCGCGCCGGAGCCCGTTCTGTCGCCCGCGCCCTTCGCCGGGGATCTTTTGGGCAGGATGGGCTCGTGCCCGCAGACCTCCCGCGCCAGGTCGTCGCCCGCCGCGAGTACGCGGGGGCGGCGCTCGCCGAGCCGTCGCTGGCGGCGGACCCCATGACGCAGTTCGCGGCGTGGTTCGCGGACGCCGTGGCGCGGGCCGTCCCCGAGCCGGACGCGATGTGCCTCGCCACGGCGTCGGCCGAGGGCGAGCCAGCGGCGCGGATGGTGCTGCTCAAGGGGTGGGACGAGCGCGGCTTCGTGTTCTGCACCAACTACGCGAGTCGCAAGGGCGCGCACCTCGCGGCCAACCCGCGCGCCGCGCTGACGTTCCGCTGGGCCGCGCTGGAACGCCAGGTCTGCGTCACCGGCCGGACCCGGCGGACGACCGCGAAGGAGAGTGACGCGTGGTGGGCGCTGCGGCCGCGCGGCGCGCAGCTCGGCGCGCTGGCGTCGTCGCAGAGCACGGTGATCCCCTCGCGCGAGTGGCTGGAGTCCCGCGTCGCGGCACTGGCGGCGGAGTACGACGGCCGCGACGTCCCGCGACCCGCCCACTGGGGCGGCGTGCGCGTGCTGCCGGACACCGTGGAGTTCTGGCAGGGGCGGCCGAACCGGCTGCACGACCGCCTGCGGTACGCCCGCCGCGCGGGCCGCTGGCGGGTCGAACGGCTCGCCCCGTGACGGACGACGTGCTCCCGGAGCCCACCGGGACCGACGAGCCGGAACGCCCCGGCGGCTGGCTGCGCCGCGCGCGCGGCTTCGCCGTCGACCTGTCGCCGGTGCGCGAGTCGCCGGAGTACCGGCGGCTGTTCTTCGGCGAGTCGGTGTCGACGATCGGCACCCAGATGACCGCGGTCGCGGTGCCGTACCAGGTGTTCCGGATCACGCACTCGTCGCTGATGGTCGGCCTGCTCGGCGTCGCCAGCCTGGTGCCGCTGGTGACGTTCGGGCTGATCGGCGGCGCGATCGCGGACGCGATCGACCGCCGCCGCCTGCTGCTGATCTCGTCGTCGCTGCTCGCGGTCGTGAGCGGCCTGCTGTTCCTCCAGGCCGCGCTCGGTCTTGACCAGGTCTGGCTGCTGTACGTGCTGGTGTTCCTGCAGGCGGCGATGTTCGCGGTCGACGCGCCGGCCCGGCGCTCGATCGTCCCGCGGCTGCTGCGGCCCAACCAGATCCCTGCCGCAACGGCGCTCTCCCAGGTGCTCTGGAACTTCGCGACCGTCGTCGGCCCCCTGCTCGCCGGCGTCATCATCGGCACGCTCGGCGTCGCGTGGGCGTACGGCATCGACGCGGTGTCGTTCGCGGCGTCGCTGGCGGCGGCGCTCGCGTTGCGCGCCGTCCCGCCCGAGGGCGGCGGCACGGCAGCGGGGCTCGGCTCGGTGCTGGAGGGGCTGCGCTTCCTGCGTCGCCAGCCGGTGCTGCTGATGACGTTCGCCGTCGACATCAACGCGATGGTGTTCGGCATGCCGCGCGCGCTGTTCCCCGCCATGGCATTGGGCCGGTTCCACGGCGGGTCCGGCGCGCTCGGGGTGCTCTACGCGGCACCGGCGGCGGGCGCGCTGCTCGGGGCGCTGGCGAGCGGGCGGTTCACCTGCGTCCGGCGGCAGGGGCTCGCGGTGCTGGTCGCCGTCGCGTTCTGGGGGCTGGCGATCGTCGGCTTCGGCTTCGCGACCGCGTTGTGGCTGGCCGTCGTGATGCTCGCGATCGCGGGCGCGGCCGACATGGTCAGCGCGGTGTTCCGCAACTCGATCCTCCAGGTCGCCACCCCGGACGCGTTGCGCGGCCGGCTCGGCGGCGTGTTCATCGCCGTCGTCGCGGGCGGGCCGCGGCTCGGCGACGTCGAGGCGGGGACCGTTGCGGCGCTCACCTCGGTGCAGTTCTCCGTCGTCAGCGGCGGGGTGCTCTGCGTTCTCGGCGTGGTGCTGCTCGCGGCGCTGGTGCCGTCGTTCGCGCGCTACGAGGCCCCGCCGGACTGAAGCGCGACCCAGGTCGCGCGGCCGGCCGCGAGCGGCGTCCCCGCGGCGTCGTAGAGGGCGGTGCCGGCGAAGTGCTTGCGCCCCTCGCGGTCCCGCGCCCGCCAGCCGGTGACGACGTGCGGCTGCCCGGCGCGGACCGTTCCGGTGACCTCGACCGCGAGCCGGCCGAGAACGATCGGCGCCTCGTCGGTCTGCATCAGCGCCCACGCGCCAGGGCAGTCGAGCGCGGCCCAGACGTACTCGCGCCGAACGACTCCGGATTCGTCCGCGAGGTCGGCGCGCGGGACCCAGGTCGTCGCGACGTGCGCCTCGCCGACCGGGCCGGGCGCGAGCCCGAGGCCGTCCAGATGCGCTGGGCCGCAGGAGAAGCAGGTCGGGAACGGGTGGTGGCGCAGCCCCGCGTACCGTTCGCGCGCGGCCCGGGCGGCGTCGTACCCGGGGAAGTCCGGTCGTGGCGTGTCGTCGGCGGCCGGCGCCTCCGCGGCCGTCGCGACGAGGTGCGCGCCGTCGTACACGCCGTCGTCCCGTACAGCCAGCGGCGTGTCCAGCGGCGGCGGGCGGCGCAGCGTCACCTCGGCGCGGGGCAGCGCGTACGCGGCCGCGACCAGGCCGCAGGTGTAGCCACCGTTGCCGGACCCGGCCGGGCCGTTGAACCGCGCCGCGACGACGATCTCGTTCACCGGACCGACACTAGCTACTCCGCGATCTCCCGCGCCGCGACGCGGAGGTCGGCGACCAGGCCGTCGAACGCCACCGCCCGCTCCTCGTCGGTCCGCGCCCGCAGCACCGACGACGGGTGCACCGTGGCCAGGATGCGCGGCGGCAGGTCGAACACCCTGCCGCGGTCCTTCGTGACGCGGAAGTCGTTGCCCAGCAACGCCTGCGCCGCCGTCGCGCCGAGCGCGACGACGAGCCGGGGCCGGACGACGGCGATCTCGGCGTCGAGCCACGGTCGGCACGCGCGGACCTCGTACGCGTCCGGCCGGACGTGGATGCGGCGCTTGCCGGCGGGCTTCCACTTGAAGTGCTTGACGGCGTTCGTCAGATAGACCTTGGCGCGGGTGATGCCCGCGTCGGCGAGCGCCTTGTCGAGCAGGTGCCCGGCGGGACCCACGAACGGCCGCCCCTCGACGTCCTCCCTGTCGCCCGGCTGCTCGCCGACGAGCATCAGGTCGGCGTGCGCGCGCCCCTCGCCGAACACCGTCTGCGTCCCGAGCTCGTACAGGTGGCACGCCGTGCAGCCGCGCGCCGCCTCGCGCAGCGAGGTCAGCGACGGCTTCGGCGGGATCAACGGCGCCGCGCTCACGCCCTCTCGACTACCCGGCCCGCGGGCCGGGTAGTCCCCACGCATGACGGTCTGGGTCGGCACGTCGGGGTGGCAGTACCGCGACTGGCGCGGTCCCGTCTACCCGCCCGCGCTGAAGCAGGGGGAGTGGCTGGAGCACTACACGACGCTGTTCGACACGGTCGAGGTCAACAACGCGTTCTACCGGCTGCCGAGCGCGGAGGTCTTCGCCCGCTGGGCCGAGCGGACGCCCCCCGGCTTCGTCGTGACCGTGAAGGCGAGCCGGTACCTCACGCACATCAAGCGGCTGCGCGAGCCCGCCGAGCCGGTGCAACGCTTCCTCGACCGGGCCACGCACCTCGGACCGAAGCTCGGCCCGATCCTGTTGCAGCTGCCGCCGCGGTTCGCCGTCGCGGCGGACCGGCTGGCGGAGACGCTGGCGCTGTTCGGCGGGCGCCGCGTCGCCGTCGAGGTCCGCGACGACTCGTGGCTGACCGACGAGGTCAACGCCATCCTGCGCCGGCACGACGCGGCGTTCGTCTGGGCGGACCGGCACTCGCGCCCGCTGGTCCCGCTCTGGCGGACGGCGTCCTGGGGGTATGTCCGCCTGCACGAGGGCGCGTCGGCTCACTGGCCGTGCTACGGGCGGACGGCGCTCGACTCGTGGGCGCGGCGGATCGCGGCGGCGTACGAGCAGAGCGAGGACGTGTTCGTGTACTTCAACAACGACCCGCATGGCTGCGCGGTCCACGACGCCGCGGTGTTCGCGCGTTCCTGCGCGCGGCTCGGCCTGGCGGTCACGCGGGCGCCGCGCCCCGCCGACCACCGGCCGGTGCATCCCGAGCCCGGCATGATCGGCGGGTGACCCGCGAGGCGTACGACGCGGTCGTCGTCGGCAGCGGCCCGAACGGCCTCGCCGCCGCACTGACCATCGCCGCCGCCGGGCGCTCCGTTCACGTCATCGAGGCGGCGGACACGGCGGGCGGCGGTACGCGGTCCGCGGCGCTGACGCTCCCCGGCTTCGTCCACGACGTCTGCTCGGCGATCCACCCGATGCTGCTCGCGTCGCCCTTCTTCCGGTCGCTCGCGCTGCCGGACGTCGTGCCCGTCCACCCCAAGGTCCCGTACGCGCACCCGCTCGACGGCGGCCGGGCGGCGGTCGTGCACCGGTCCGTGGACGAGACGGCGGCCGGCCTGGGCGCCGACGGGAAGGCGTACGCGCGGTTGATGCGGCCGCTCGTCGAACGCTGGGAGCACGTGGTCGACGGGACGCTGGCCCCGCTCCTGCGGGTGCCGCGGCACCCCCTCGTCATGGCGGCGTTCGGCCGCAACGCGGTCCGCTCGGCGACCGGGCTCGCGCGCCGCTTCGACGGCGAGGACGCCCGCGCGCTGGTCGCGGGCGCGGCGGCCCACTCGGCGCTGCGGCTCGACGCGTCGCCGACCGCGGGGGTGGCGTTGGTGCTCGGCACTCTCGCGCACGCCGTCGGCTGGCCGTGCATCGCGGGCGGGTCGCAGGTGCTCGCCGATGCGCTGGTCCGCGCGCTGGAGAGCCGGGGCGGGACGATCACGTACGGCACCCGCGTCGGGGCGCTGACCGAGCTGCCGCGGGCGCGGGCGGTGCTGTTCGACGTGACGCCGCGCCAGTTCCTCGCGATCGCCGGTGACAAGCTGCCGGCTGCGTACCGGCGGCGGCTGGCGAGGTACCGCTACGGCCCCGGCGTCTTCAAGGTCGACTGGGCGCTGGACGAGCAGATCCCTTGGGCCGCAACGGATGTGCGCCGCGCAGGCACCGTCCACGTCGGCGGGACGTTCGCCGAGGTCGCTGCCGCCGAGGCCGCCGCGAACGACGGCGAGCACGCCGAACGCCCGTACGTCCTGCTCGCGCAGCCGACGGTGTTCGACCCGGGTCGCGCGCCCGCGGGGAAGCACACGGCGTGGGCGTACTGCCACGTCCCCGAGGGCTCGACGGTCGACATGACCGAACGCATCGAGGCCCAGGTCGAACGCTTCGCGCCGGGCTTCCGCGACACCATCCTCGCCCGCGCGACCCGCGACACCGCGGCCCTGGAGGCGTACGACGCGAACTACGTCGGCGGCGACGTCAACGGCGGCGTGCCGGACCTGCGGCAGCAGGTGTTCCGTCCGGTGCCGTCGCCGCACCCGTACCGCACGCCGGTCCGCGGGCTGTACCTCTGCTCGTCGTCCACCCCACCCGGCGGCGGCGTGCACGGCATGTGCGGGCACCTCGCCGCGCGGGCGGCCCTGACCCGCGAGCTCCGACGCGTTCGGTGAAGGCTAGGAGTGCAGGACGCGGCGGTACCGCGCCTCGACAAAGGACCACAGCCCGAACGCGCCCAGCCCGATCGCGACGAGCAGTAGCAGCCACCGGCCGAACGGCGCGCCGACCAGCGCCCGCAGCGCGCCGTCCAGGCCGCGGGCCTCGCCGGCGTCGTAGCGCAGCGCCGCCTGCAGGACGAAGACGCCGACCAGCGCGAACGCCACCCCGCGCGCGACCAGCCCGGTCACGGCGATCGCCGTGACCCACGGCTGCGCGCCCGGCGCGAGCTCCTCGTCCTTCAGGTGCTTGCGGTACCGGCCGGAGCACGCGCGGTAGGCGTTGAACGCACCCGCCGCGAGCAGTGCGAGCCCGGCCGCGGCGACCAGGACGCGCCCGGCCGGCCAGCCGAGGACGCGGGCCGTCCAGTCCCTGCCCTTCGCGTCGCCGCCGCTGCCCTGCCTGGTCACGGCGAACGACGCCGTCGTCACGACGAACGCCGTGTAGAGGCACCCCTTCGCGAACGACGCCACCCGGCCGCCGACGCCCTTCTCGCCCGGCCTAACGGTCGCCTCGGCGAACCGCCAGGCCGCGTACCCCGCGAAGCCCGCCGCGACGACGAGCAGAGCGACCCGGCCCGGCAGCGTGGCGCCGATCGCGCGCAGCGCACCCTGGCGGTCGGCCTCGGCGTGCGAGCCGCGGGCGACGTTCGCGGCGAGGCCGCCGACGACGAGGTAGAGCAGGCCGCGCCCGGCCAGCCCGAGCCGGGCCAGCCGCTGCACGGTGTCGCTGCGCGCCGCCTTGGTGGCGGCGTTGCGCGCTGTTCGCGTGGCAGTCGTCACGTGTCCCTCCCGAGGCCGGGGAGGGGCCTACCCCGCTGCGGTCGCCGTTACCCGGTCAGCGCTTGTCGGGTGCGAGGTACGGAGCCTTGCCGCGCAGCGCGGGCCCGGACACCTGCCGGATCGCGACGCCCTGCATGTCGTTGGACGCGCCGGACGTCGGGGAGACGGCGTCGCCGTCGGCTCCCTTGACCCGCTTGGCGTTGCACGACGAGACCTTGGTGCAGGTGTCGGTCGCGGTTGCCCAGATCCGGCCCTGGTCGGCCGGTGACGCGACGATGTCGAGGAAGTCGTACATGTTGCCGCAGCGGCCGTTGCAGTTGCCGCGGTGCACCGGGTCGTACGGCGCGTTGGTGATGTTGGACAGGAACAGCGGGCTGGCCGTGAGCGCGTTCGTCGAGACCACGACGTAGGAGTTCCACGGCCGGGTCAGGTCGTTGGACGGCTTCGTGTCGTCGTCCTCGTTGACGGCGGTGGTGCCGGGGAACGTGATCGCGATGCGGCCCGGGTCGCCCGCGTCGATCGTCGGCCAGTTGACCTCGTGAACGCCGGGCGGCGCGATCATGATGGCCGGGCCCCACGTCTTGCCGTGGTCCTTCGACACCGACAGGTACGGCAGGTGGTGCAGGTCGTCCCACCACGTGTAGTAGACGTTGTCGGCGGAGTCCACGGCGACGGACGTCTGGACGAACGACGCGCCGACGCCGGTGCTCACGACGCTGTTGGTCCAGGTCAGCCCGCCGTCGTTCGACACCGCGATCGCGGGCTGGAGGCAGCGGCCCTGCGGCAGGAAGATGCGGCCCTTCGAGTCGGTGACGCCGTGGCCGTGCAGGCTGCCGCAGACGCCGAAGTTCTTGCCGCCAGGCGCCACGCCGGTCGGGTACGGCGGCGCGCCCGCCTGCGAGAACGTCTTGCCGCCGTCGACGCTGTGCGCGCAGCCGACGATCGCGATGCTGTTGACGCAATAGTAGAGGATGCGCGGGAACTTCGGGTCGAGCGGGATCAACGACGGGTTGCCCGCCGGCGGCGGGCCCGCGAACAGCGTCTGGTGGTCGTTCGCGCCGCTCGCGCTCGTCAGCGGCACCGTGGTCCACGTCTCGCCGCTGTCGTCGGAGAAGCTGAGGTACGAGCCGGCCAGCGCCAGGTCGATGTCGAAGATGCGGCCGGTCTTCGGGTCGACGTAGACGTACGGGTCGAGGGAGATCGGGTGCGCGTCCTGGCTCGCGATCGTCGGCTGCACGGAGCGCCACTTCTTGCCGTGGTCGCCGCTGGTCAGCAGGATCGTGTGCGCGCTGTTGCGCGGGGACTCCTTCGGCAGCGCGTCGAACGTCGACGCCGGGTAGTACACCCGCCCCAGCTTGTCGACGCCGATCGTCGGCTCCGCGGCCTGGCGGCCGACGTAGTGCGACGTGAACGCGAGCTTCTGCCCCGTGTACTTCACCGGGCGGTTGAACGGCACGCGGTCCTGCGTGTTGGTCTTGACCGGCGTGCCGCGGTACGCGGCGAAGCCGCCGACCGGCGCACCGAGCGCCGCGCCGCGCGGGTCGGGGCGGGCGGTCGCTGTCGTCGTCGCGACGGTGACGGTCACGGCGAGCAGGCCGAGCAGCAGGAGGGGGCGGCGCATCGAGGGCTCCTCGGAGGGGTCACGGAGACGTTCGCGGGGTGTGGGGAGGGCTTCGTGGTGCGGAGCCCCGTTCCCTGCCGGCCGCGTGACGGGGGCGAGGCCGCGTCGTTGATCCTCGGTCCGCATGCCCCGCGAAGGGCGGCGGGTTGTCGAAATGTCCAAGACTCGTCAGTGTTGTCGGATATTGCCGCCCCAGCCGGAGCCCTGCCATGACCGTCCAACCCCGCGATCTCGGCGCCGTTCCCGAGGCCCCGGACACCGCTGAGTTCGAGGTGTTCTGGCGCACGTTCCATGACCGGCTCTACCGGCTCGCGCTGCGCTACGACGCCGCCGACGCGGACGAGATCGCGCAAGAGACGTTGCTGCGCTGCTACGAGAACTGGTCCCGGCTCGACCCCGACCGCAACCCCTGGCCGTGGCTCACCGTCGTGGCCCGCAACGTCGCCGCCGACCACGCCCGCGCCCGCGCACGGCGTCTGGACGCCGAGAACGCGGCGCTGCCGCCGGCCGCCGACCCCGTGACGCCGGACGACGAGGTCTGCGCGCGCGAGCTGCGGGAGACCGTGCGCACCGCGCTGCGGGCGCTGCCCGCGGGGGACCGGACGGTGCTCTCGCTGTACCACTTCGACGACCTGCCGACCGCCGAGATCGCCAGCCTGAGCGGCCGGACCGACAACGCCGTCCGCCAGCATCTCTGGCGGGCCCGGCGCCTCCTCGCCGTCCAGCTCCGCCGCGTGACGAACGGCACCACCGGCGCGCTGGCCCCCGTCGTCCTCTGGCTGCGCCGGGCGGGCCGGCGGCTGGCGCCGTTGGGCGGCCAGCCGGTCGACTCGATGATCGCCTGCGTGTCGATCGTCACGTCGGTCTCCGTCGGCCTGGTCGCCGGCGGGGTGCCGCACGGTGTGCAGGCAACCGCGCCGCCGCGCGGCAACGGCGTCGTCGTGCGCGAGGTCCCCGTCGCCGAACGGCCGGCGCACGGCGTCCGCCGCGGCCACGGCGGCGCGGTCCGCGCCGTTCCGCCGGCGGACGCTCGACGCCAGCCGAGCGCCAGGCGCGCGGCACAACGCCCGCCCACCACGACCGCAGGTCCGCTCTGGGTCGACATGCAAGGCGGTCCGACGAACGCGCGGGACCCGAACCGGGTCGAGGTCGGGACCGAGGAGACAGGCGGGACGGGGACGTCGGGCGACCACTTCCCCGGCTACGTCCTCATCTGCTGGGCGGCCGGCGACCCCTGCCCGCTCGACGGCTAGGGGTACCAGACCTCCACGATCACCTGAGCCTGGGTGATCGTCTCGGGTGAGTGCAACTCCTGGTACTGATGCGGCAGGAGCGTCTCCTCGCAGTGGCCGGCGCTGTGAACACCGACGACGGTGCCCTTGGTGCTGACGGTCACGCAGGTCGTCTCCGCGGCCGCCGACCCCACGGGCAGCGCGGCGAGGACGCCGCTCGCGAGGAGCGGTAGGACGAGTGCTCGGGTCATGGACTTGGTCATGTCGCGCCTCCGGTCAGGGCAGGAACTCCGGGAACGCGGGGGTCGATCGGGCCGACGACGCCCGGTGTCAGTCGCGCGTCACCTCGCTCCGCTGCCTGGCGCCCGGGCCGGTGTCGAACGCGGCGCCCGCGGGGCCGCGTGCGGGATCGGCGCCGGCGGGCGCGACGGTCGTCGGGACGGCGTAGGTCACGGCGCGTTCCTCCGGGTGGGCCCGGCGGGCCGCGCGCCGAGCAGGCCGAGCTCGGCGGCGCGGGCGACGGCGGCCGCCCGCGTCGTCACGTCGAGCTTCACCAGGACGCGGGAGACGTAGGACTTCGCTGTGTTGGCGGAGATCCGGAGATGGCGCGCGATCTGGGGGTTGGACATGCCCGTCGCGAGCAACGTCACCAGCTCGTGCTCGCGCGGCGTCAGCGCGACGGGCGGGTGCGCGTCCGACCGCAGGTGCCCGACCATGAGGCCGGTAGCGCGCGGGTCGAGGACGATCTCGCCGCCGTGCACCCGGCGGACGGCATCGACGATCGCCGCGACGCTGCTGTCCTTGACCAGGAAGCCGCGCGCCTCGGCCTCGATCGCGGCGCGGAGGCGGCCGGTGTCGACGCGGCCGGTGAGGACGACGCAGCGCGGTGCGGGCGGCCGGTCGCGCAGCGACGCGCAGAGGTCTGCACCGCTCATGCCGGGCAGCTGGGCGTCGACGAGGACGACGTCGGCCTCGACGCTGCGGAGGTCGGCGAGCGCGGCCTCGCCGGTGGCCGCGGTGCCGACGAGCGCTATGTCGCCCGCGCGCGTCAGGGCGTTCCCGAGCCCTTCGAGAACGACGGGGTGGTCGTCGACCACGTACACCCGGATCGCCGTCATCCGCCCGGGACCCAGCCGGAGACCGTGACGCCGTGCGGCCTCCGGTTGCTGACGCGCAGGCCGCCGCCGACGTCGGCGAGCCGCCGCTGCATGCTGCGCAGCGTGTAGTGGAGGCCGTTCTCCCCCGCCGGTCGTGCGAGCAGGCCGGTGCCGTTGTCGCGGACGTCGACGCCGACCCGGTCCGGTTCGAACGTCACCGTGACCGACGCGTACGACGCCCGCGCGTGCCTGTCGACGTTCGCGAGTGCCTCGCGGGCAAGGCGGTACAGCGCCTCCTCGCGGTCCGGTGGCAGCGGTACCGGACGGCCGACCAGCCGCAGCGTCACCTCCAGCCGCTGCTCGTCGCGCACCCTGCGGACGAGCGTGCGGAGGCTCGGGACCAGGCCGTGGCCGCGGCGGCCGAGGAACGACAGCGCGTCGGTCGCCTGCCGCAGCTCGGCACCGGCCCGCGAGACGGCGCCGTCGAGCGCGGTGAGCCGTTGCTTCAGGTCGCCGTCCTCGGCCGCGACGGCGAGCGCGTGCAGCTCGGCGCGGACCGCGGCGTGCGTCCGGCCGAGGGCCGCGTGCAGGTCGTCGGCGATGCGTTCGCGTTCGTCGGCGGCGGCCAGCTCGCGTTCCGCGGCGGCGAGCCGGTCGCGCAGGACGGCGCGCGACACGAGCTGCGCGAGGCCGTCGGCGACCGTGCGCAGCAGGCGTTCCTCCGCCGGCGCCGGCTCGACGCCGAGCAGCGGCCGGACCCGGACGACGCCGACCAGCGCGCCGTCGGCGAGCATCGGCACCACGACCAGCCCGGCGTCGCGACCGACCCCCGCCCGCGGCGCGCGGCGCCAGCGGGTCATCAGCCTGGCCAGCGTGCCGCGGGCGGTGTTGGTCCCGAACAGCCGGCTCGCCGCCGCGTCGCAGAGGAACACGTCGATGAGCTCGGCGCGCGCGGCCGTGCGGACGGCGGGCGCGAGGCGTTCGACGACGAGGTGGAAGTCGGGCACGGCGGCGGCGTCCTCGGCGAGCCGGTAGAGCACGTCGAGGTGCCCTTCCGCATCCCCGTGCGGTCCGGTGCCCACCCCCGTAGGGCACCCGACCGCCGAGTCTTCGCGGGCATCGACGGCGAGCAGGACCGTCGCCGTCGCACCGGCCGCGACCGCGCCGAGGCAGCGCAGCTCCGCTGCGCCGAACACATGCCGGTCGTGGAAGTACACGACCAGCGCGCCGAGCGTCGTGCCGCGCGCGACGAGCGGCGCGACGCCGACCGAGGCGATGGCGTACGCCTCCCGCAGCGCTTCCGGTAGCCAGCCGCAGGCGGCCGCGTCGTCGATGCCGACCGCGCGTCCAGAACCGATCGCGTCGAGTGCCGCGCCGACCGGGCCGAGCCCGGCGAGGGGCACCGGCCGGCCCCACCGGGGCGGGTCCTGGTCCCGGCCCGCGGAGACGACGGGGACCACGCCGCCGTCGGCGTCGAGCAGCAGCAGCGCCGCGCGGTCGCCGTCGGCGGCCTCGCGCGCGCCGACCACCAGCTCGACGAGCGCGTCCCGGACCGGCGGCGCGGCGGCAGCCCGCGAGTAGTCGGGGCGCGGACTCGGGACGGCGACCGGCAGGGTCCCGGGAACACGGCCCGACCCGCGAGGCGCGGCGGTCGAGACGGTGGTCACGGTGATGTACGCGCGCCGGGGCCTCCGCGTTACGGCCGCGCGGCTGCCGTCCCGCGCGCCGTCCGCGCCGTAGGGTTCGCGGCATGAGCGAATTCCCCTACAGCGAGCTCACCGGCGTGACCGAGCTGCGCATCCACGGCGTCTCTGGCACCCCCGTCACCTCGATGCTCGAACACCCGCACCCGGTGCAGGTCTCCGGCGACGGCCAGGCCGGCTTCTACCGGCGCGGCTCCGCCGACGACCCGGTCGACACCCCGGAGAAGGGTCCGCGGCGTCTCGAGGCGTACTCGTGGGGCGGCCTCACCGCGGGCGCGGGGGCGCGGGCGTTCTGGCTGCTGCTGCTGCCGTTCACCCTCGTCAACGTCGCCTCGTGGGCGCACCCGGTCCGGCCGCGGCCGAGGTTCGCGCCGGTCGGGACGGTGTCCGGGCTGGTCCGCGTCATCGCCTTGAGCGTGACGGGGACGATCGTCCTCGGTACGGCGGCCGTGAGCATGGACATGTTCGCCTGGCAGTGCGGTGCGGCCGTGCGGCGCTGCGCGTCGAGGCACTGGTACACCGACTTCATGTCCAAGGGTCTCTGGCACGAGCCGGGGCCGCGGATCGTCGCCGGCGCGGTGGTGCCGCTGCTGCTCGTCGGGGTGCTCTGGTACCTGTCTCGCAGCACCGGGAAGGCGTACGAGGAGTACTCCGACCACCTCGACCGCGAGGACACCACGCCCGCCGGGACGGGGACCGAGTCCTGCGGCGCGGCGGACTTCGCGCGGCCGCGGTTCTGGGCCGGCGGGGAGCCGCTGCGCCGGCTGCGTGCGCTGCACACCGGGGCGGCGTTCGCGATGGTCGCGGCGCTCGCTGCGTACCCGGCGCGACGGTTCGCGCACGGCGGGCGGCACGCGCTCGGCACCGCGCTGCTCGTCGTGGCCGGCGTCGTCATCGCCGCCGCCGTCGCGCTCGCGATGTCGCCGTACTCGGGGCGGCGGCGGGCGCTGTTCGAGCACAGGGACCCGCCGCGGGCGGCGCGGCTCGCGATGGACGCGGTGCTGTGGGCAGGCGTGGCGCTCGCCGTCGCCGCCCTCGCGTACGCGTGGTTCTGGCGCTCGCCCGCGCCGGCGGAGGGCACCATCCTGCCCGGCCTGCACCACACCGTGAACAGGCTGCTCCGCGCGCAGATGCTGGTCTGGGTGCTGCTGTTCCTCGCGACCGCGTGGGCGCTGCTGCCGTACCGCAGGACGGCGGGGCAGTCGTTGCGCGGGCGGCCGACGTTCTTCGGGTTCGCCGGTCCCGTCCTCGCCGGCCTCGGCGTCTGCATCGCCGGCCTCTACGTCGCGGGGGCGGGCCTGCGCGTCGCCGACTTCCTCGGCACGCCGGCCCCGTCCAACTGCCTGCCCCGCTGTGCCGTCAGCCAGACCAACGCGGTGTTCGGCGTCCCCCCCGAGTACTACTGGGCGGGCACGACGTTCGCCCTTGCCGCCGTCGCGGCGGTCGTGACGCTGGTCGGCGTGATGGTCTGGACGCGGCTCGGCGCCAAGCGGCGCCGGTCCGCGGTCCGCGACGAGTACGCCGTGCCGAGCGGCGACGACGGCCGGGTCAAGACCGTCGCGGCGCTGGAGCAGAAGGCCGCGCTCACCGACGTCGGCGACGTCGTCCTGCTCTGGGTGCTCGTGCCGGCGCTGGCGGGGACGCTGCTGCTCTGGGCGTTCGAGCGTCGGGCCCAGGGCCACGCGCTGTCGGCGCTGACGACGTTGGGCACCTGGCTGGTCGGCGCGGCCGCGCTCGCCATCGTCGGGCTCGGGCGCAGCGCCTACCGCAACGACGCCCTCCGCAAGACCGTCGGCATCATCTGGGACCTCGCGACGTTCTGGCCGCGCGCAGCGCACCCGTTCGCGCCGCCCTGCTACTGCGAGCGCACCATCCCCGAGCTGCGCCGCCGCATCTCCCGGCTGCGCGACGGCGGCGGCGACGTCGTCATCTCGGCGCACAGCCAGGGCACCGTCATCGCCGCCGCGACCGTGCTGCAGATCGCGCCCGAGGACCGGGCGCGGGTCGGCCTCGTGACGTACGGTTCACCGCTGGACCGGCTGTACGCCAGGGCGTTCCCGCACTACTTCGGCGCGGAGTCGTTGCGCGACGTCGACCGCGTCCTCGGCGGCCGGTGGCGCAACCTGTACCGGCTCACCGACCCGATCGGCGGCCCGCTGTTCCCCCCGGAGCGGGCGGATCAGGACCTGCGGTTCACCGACCCGGCGTTCGCCAAGGAGGCGTACGAGTTCACCTGGCCGCGCTCGCGCGCGCACTCCGGCTACCCGCACGACCCGCGGTTCGCGGAGACGATCACGTCGGTCGCGGACTCGCTGGACCGGCCAGGCTGACCAGCCCGGCGGCCGTCGGCCGGAAGCCGCACGCGTCCTCGTAGAACGACCGCAGGTGCGGCTCGTAGTCGACGTGCAGCCACGCGCAGCCAGCCCGTTCTGCTGCGTCCGTCGCCGCGTGGACCAGGTCGCGGCCGACCCCGCGGCGTTGGTAGGCGGGGTGGACCACTGTGTCGAGCAGGAACGCGTGCGCCCCGCCGTCCCAGCACGCGTGCACGAACCCGACGAGGACTTCGCCGTCGAACGCGCCGACCCACGTGACGCTGTGGCGGTCCAGCCGTTCCGCCCAGGCTTGCGGCTCGCCCTGCGCCGCGCCGAACGCCAGGTCGTGCAGCGCCGACAGCTCGCGGTCGTCGACCGGAAACCGTACGCGGAGCCGGACGCCGTCAGTCACCGTCCGAATGATCCCGGATCGCGCCGCGCCGCGTCACCACGAGCTCGACTCGAGCGCGTACCCGATGGAGTGGTTGCCGTAGGTGTTACGGCCGCGGACGACGAACTGGCTCGCTCTACGGCATCGGCAGCCGGAGGACGGCGTACGGCGCGGTGTCCGGCGCCGGGTTGCCGAAGCGCGCGTTGACGGCGTAGAGCGACCCGTCGTGCGCCGCGATCGTCGTCGGCACGTCGAAGTCCGGGTGCGCGGTCCTGCTCACGACGACGCCGCGGCGCAGGTCGGGGGCGAGGTCGATGCGGGCGATGACGTTGAGGCGGTTCTGCACGACGTAGAGCCGACGCCCGTCGAGCAGGATGCCGTCGGCGTTGGGGACGGTGGCCGGCGTGCCCGCCGGCGTCGTCAGCGCGACGAGCCTGGTGGCGCCGGTCGCCGCGTCGACGGCGAAGACGCTCCCGGCGTTGCTCTGCGCGACGAGCAGCGTGCGACCGTCGCGGCTCGCGGCGATGCCGTTGGCGTTGTTGCCAGGGCCGTAGACGATCTCCCCGGTCAGCGGCAGCACCGACAGCGCTCCCGGCGCGCCGTCGCGGTTGCGCGCGACGCGGTAGAGGACGGCGTTGAGCGAGTCGGTGAAGTACGCGGCGTCGCGGGTCAGCGTGACGTCGTTGACGAACGTCGTCGCTGTCGTGAGCGCGTACTGCGCGACGTCGGCGCCGGTGCGCGCGTCGTACACGAACGCCCTGCCGGTCGGCCCGCCCGCGACGAACAGCAGGCCGCGGTCGGTCTTCATGCCGATCGCCGCCCGGCCGCTGCGCGGCGGGACGAGGACGCCCCCGTCGCCGGTGCGGAGGCTGCCGCGGTACACCGCACCCGTCGGGATCGAGCCGACGTAGAACGTCGTGCCCTGCGTCGTGATGCCCTCGGGCCGGAAGCCGTCGGGCAGGTGGATGACGCCGGGGGAGCGTTCCGCGGTGGTGGCGGGCAGGGCCGGCGCGACGACGGCGGCAATGGCCGCGACGGCGGCCACGAGCAGGGAGGTCGGACGAGGGCTCATGGCCCTCCCCTGTCCCGGCAACGGGAGGGTAAACGTCGGTACGGCCAGTCGTGCCCCCGGCAGGATTCGAACCTGCGGCACACGGTTTAGGAAACCGATGCTCTATCCCCTGAGCTACGGAGGCGGGCGCGGCGTCGCCGCGGATCAGAGCCTAACGAGCAGGCCCGGCGCCTGCAGTCGGCACGCGCTCGCGAGCCGGGTCGCCTGCTAGCTGCGGTAGACGTACACCCGCATGCCCATGGTCAGCATGTCGTACAGCCGGTTCATCGCCGAGTTGGTGATGCGGATGCAGCCGTGGCTGGCCGGGTGGAACGGCACCGAGCCGTTGCCGTGGATCGCGTAACCGCCGGAGGCGAAGTACGCCGGGCGCCAGAGCTGGCCGAGGCGGCTGGTGCGCATGCCGTTGATCTTGTGGAAGATCTTGAACGAGCCCTCGGGCGTCACCGCGCGATGCGTCTCGCCGTCGACCTTGAACAGCTGCCCGGAGCCGGACGAGATGTCGAGGATGCGCAGCACGGCGCGGTTGCGGCCGTAGTAGAGGACCTGGCGGGTCAGGTCGACCTCGACCCAGTTGCCGGACTGCGCGTACCGGAGCCGCGGGGCGGGGGCGCTGGCGAGCCGGGCGAACGTCGCCGCGTCGACCGCGCCGGTGACCGGCAGCCGGTTGGCCTTCTGGAACGCCGCCGTCGCGTGCACGGTGTCGAAGCCGAAGGAGCCGTTGACGGCGCCCACGTCGTAGTGCTGCGCGGCGAGGCGGCGCTGCGCGTCGAGGACGTCGGAGCCGCTCATCCCGGAACGCAGCGTCCGCGGTACGACGGTGATGCCGAACTGCGTCGTGACGACGCCCGCGTGGTCGTCGTGGGCGCTCATCCCGTAGCGGAAGATCCGCCGGCCCAGGACGTTCGACGCGATGCCCCACGACGCGGTGCTGTTGCTCCTCAGGTTGCGGTAGGAGACGCTCTGCCACCCCTTGCCGGTGAGCTGGTAGAGGTGGATGAGCCGGCCCGCGTGGTTCGGCGTGACGGTGACGGTGACCGCGGCGGGGACGTTCTGCTCGACGACGAACTTCGAGATGCGCGCGACCATGATCGGCCGCACCAGCGTCGACAGGGTGGCGGTCTTGCTCGCGCCGAGCGGATTCGCCGGGTGGGCCAGGTACCACTGTGTGTTCTTGGCGAGGGCGCCGGACTTGTACGTCGCGACGCCGGCGGCGTTGGTCGTGACCCGCACGATCTTCACGAACGACGACTGGCCATAGACCTTGCGGTAGACGTCGACCGGCTCGCCGGCGACGACCTCGTTGGTGTCCGAACGCCGCAGCGTCGCGGTGAGCATGACGGTCTTGTTGTAGTCCGCCAGGCCGGCGGAGGTGCGGCCGGTGAGCGTCGACGCGAGGACCGGCGTCGACGTCACGGTCGCGGGGGCCGAGACCTCGTCGGCGGTGTTGCGGGTGAACACCGCGAAGCTGTACGGCGTGCCGTTGGTCAGGCCGGTCACGACGGTGGTCTGCGCGGTGCCGGTGTACCGCGTCAGGCCGTCGTCGGCGCCGGCGGGCGGCGTGGTCCCGGCCTTCTGCACGACCAGCACGCCGGCGAAGTCCGCGTCGGCGGGGTTGGTCCAGGCGAGCGTGACCTGACCGTTGGCGGGGGAGGCGACGAGCTGCGTCACCGATGTCGGGGGCGCGGCGGCGTGCGCCGCGGCAGCGGGCGCGAGAACGGCCGTGGCGACACACACGGCGAACAGGGAGGAACGGAGACCGGCCATGGGTTCCGGAGTCTACCCGGGCGGTAGGCTCGGGGACCCGGTCGGCAGCCTCGGCCGGGAGCCGTTCAGCCGGTCGGCTGAGGTCCAGAGTGAGGAGCAGCGCCGTGCGGGTCGCCGACATCATGACGAGCGCAAGCGTCACGGAGTCGCCCGCGGACACCCTGCGGTCCGCCGCGGACACGATGTGGCGCCAGCAGACCGGGTCGCTGCTCGTGATGGACGGCGACGACCTCGTCGGCATCATCACCGAGCGCGACGTGATGAAGGCCGTCGCGCGGAAGAAGGACGTCGAGACGACGCCGGTCAGCGACGTGATGACGCGCGACGTGCTGACGATCTCGCCGGACACCTCGGCGCACGAGGCCGCGCGGCACATGGCGTCACGGTGGATCCGCCACCTGCCGGTCGTCGACGGCGGCGCCGTGGTCGGCGTCGTGTCGCAGCGCGACCTCGTCGGCATCTTCGCCGCGATGGTGCAGGACCCCGACGGCGCGCAGCTCGCGAGCGACCAGCTCGTCCGCGAGCGGCGCCTCGCGCGGATCGAGCAGGGCGACCTCGACTAGCGATGACCGAGCCCACGATCCCCACTGCCGCAGACGATTCCGACGTCGGCTGGGGTGACGAGGCCGACGACGAGGACGCCGTACGGCGGCTGGTCGAGGAGCGCCCGCCGCACCACGACCGCTGACTACTGCACGACCGCGCAGAACGCGCACCGCGTCGCCGCGGCCGGGATCGAGCTGAGGCACTCCCGGCACGCCTTGGTGGGGGCGTCGACCTCGGGCCCGCTGCGGCGCCGGGCGACGAACGCGTTGACCGGCCGGACGACGAAGAAGAACAGCACCGCGGCGACGATGACGAAGTTGAGGACGGCGCTCAGCAGGGCGCCGTAGCGGAAGACGCCGCCGCCGACCGTGAACCGCCACGCCCCGAACTCCGTCCGCCCGGGGATGGCGACGAGGTTGGTGACCAGGTCGACGAAGCGGTCGACGACGTCCTTGAACGCCAGGCCCATGACGAACGCGACGGCGATCTCGACCAGGTTCCCGCGCAGGACGAACTGCTTGAAGTCCCTCAGCATCGGACGGTCCCTCCTGACTGTGGCTCGATGGTGACAGTCCCCTACCTCTGGGGTGAAAGCGGACGAAGCATGTGAAATGACAGCGGGGCTGCACCGTGTAGTTGCCATCAGCCCAGGGGGGCCAAGGCTCGAAAGGAGCCACCAGTGCGCGTACGTCCGCTCATCGCCGCGATACCCGCGGCACTCCTCTCCGTCGCTGTCGCTGCCGCACCCGGCACCGCGGCGCCCACGGTATCCACCTCGTACGTCGTGGTCCTGCGCGACGGCACCTCGGTCACCCCGGCCGCGGCAGCCGCACGTGCCACCGCTCTCGGCGGCACGGTCACCTACGTCTACTCGCACGCCCTGCACGGCTACGCCGCGAAGCTCACGCCGGCCGCGGCCAAGGCGATCGCCCGCAGCGCCGACGTCGCGTACGTCGAGCCCGACGGCGTCATGCACGCCGACGGCACGATCGCGAACCCGCAGTCCTGGGGCATCGACCGTATCGACCAGCGCAACCTGCCGCTGTCCGCGTCGTACACCTGGACCGCGACCGGCTCCGGCGTGAAGGCGTACATCATCGACACCGGCATCCGGTTCACGCACACGCAGTTCGGCGGCCGCGCGACGACCGGCATCGACGAGGTCGACGGTGGCGCCGCCGACGACTGCAACGGTCACGGCACCCACGTCGCAGGCACCGTTGGCGGCTCGACGATCGGCGTCGCGCACAGCGTCTCGCTGATCGCGGTCCGCGTCCTCGACTGCGCCGGCAGCGGCGCGACGTCCGGTGTCATCGCGGGCGTCGACTGGGTGACCGGCAACCACGTCGCGGGCACGCCCGCCGTGGCGAACATGAGCCTGGGCGGGGCCGCGTACGCGCCGCTCGACACCGCCGTGACGAACGCGATCAACGACGGCGTGACGTTCGCGGTCGCGTCGGGCAACGGCAACGCGTCCGGCGTCCGCCAGAACGCGTGCAACTACTCGCCGGCCCGCGTCGCCGCGGCGATCACGACCGGCGCGACGAACAGCAGCGACGCCGCGGCGTCGTTCTCCAACTACGGCACCTGCGTCGACCTGCTCGCCCCCGGCGTGCAGATCCTGTCGTCCTGGTACACCAGCGACACCGCCGGCGCGTACCTCGACGGCACGTCGATGGCGACCCCGCACGTCGCGGGCGTGGCCGCGCTCTACCTGCAGGGCAACCCGGGCGCCTCGGCGGCCACCGTTCGCAACGCGCTCGTCGCCAACGCGACGTCCGGCGTGATCTCGAACGTCGGCACCGGCACGCCGAACCTGCTGCTCTTCACGAACTACTAAGCACCGTCGTCCACAGGACCGGCCCGCCTTCCACAACCTGGAGGCGGGCCGGTCCTTTGTCGCGCGGCGTCTGTAGGGTCGGGGACATGCTCGACGAATCCGACGTCCGCGCCGCCCTCGACGCCGCCCTGTCCTCCGGCGGCGACTGGGCGGAGGTCTACGCCGACCGCAAGGACTCGACGTCGATCCGCGTCGAGGACCGCCGGGTCGAGGAGCTGACCAGCGGTCGTGACCAGGGCGCCGGCATCCGCGTCGTGCGCGGCAGCCAGGCCGCGTACGCGTACACGAACGTCCTCTCCCGCGCCTCCCTGGTGGAGGCCGCGCGCGCCGCGGCCGCCGGCATCCAGGGCGCGGTGGCCGGGTCGCCGTTCGTCGCCGACCTCACCCGGGCGGTGCCGCGGGTCACCCACCCGATCGTCCGGTCGCCGCGGGACGCGGCGAAGGCCGACAAGGTCGCGATCACCCGCCGCGCCGAGGAGGCCGCGTGGGCGCAGGGCGGCGAGGTGCGGCAGGTGCTGGCGTCGTACGCGGACGTCGTGCAGCGCGTGTTCATCGCCAACTCGTTCGGCCACCTCTCCGACGAGACGCGGACCCGTACCCGGCTTGCCTGCCAGGTCGTCGCGGCGCGGGACGGCCTGGTACAGACGGGGTTCGAGGGGCCCGGCGCGTCGCAGGGCCTCGAGCTGTTCGACACGTCGCCGCCGGAGTCGGTCGGCGCGGAGGCGGCGCAGCGGGCGTTGCGGCTGCTCGACTCGATCCCGTCGCCGGCCGGCGAGATGACCGTGGTGCTCAACGCCGGGGGCGGCGGCGTGCTGTTCCACGAGGCGTGCGGCCACGGCCTGGAGGCGGACGCGATGGCGAAGGACACCACCGTCTACGCGCACACCAAGGGCACGCGCGTCGGCTCCGAGCTGTTCAACGGCGTCGACGACGCGAGTGACGTGAACATGTGGGGGTCGTTCGCGTTCGACGACGAGGGCACGCCGGCGCAGCGGACGGTGCTGTTCGAGGGCGGCGTGCAGACCGGCGAGATGTCCGACCGGATCAACGCCGCCCGGCTCGGCGTCGGCCCGTCGGGCAACGGGCGGCGGCAGTCCTACGCCCACCTGCCCATCCCGCGGATGACCAACTCCTACGTGCTGCCCGGCTTGTCTGACCCGGCGCTGATCCTCGCCGACGTGTCGTACGGCCTCTACGCCGACGGCCTCGGCGGCGGCGAGGTCAACCCGGCGACGGGCGACTTCGTGTTCGGGATCACCGAGGCGTACCTCATCGAGGACGGCCGGCTCACGTCGCGGGTGCGTGGCGCCAACCTCATCGGCAACGGGCCGCAGGCCATCGCGCTGGTCGACGCCGTCGGCACGGACTTCGCGGTCAAACAGGGGATGTGCGGCAAGGACGGGCAGTGGGTGCCGGCCGGGTTCGGTACGCCGACGCTGCGGATCGCGCGGCTGACGGTCGGGGGGACGGGCGGATGAGCGACCTGCTCGACCTGGCGGCACGCGTGGTCTCGTGGGCGTCGTCCGGCGAGGGTGTCGAGGCGTTCGCCGTGCACTCGGTGGACACGTCGGTCACGGCGTTCGACGGCGAGGTGGAGTCGCTGTCGTCGTCGGAGACGCGCGGGGTCGGCGTCCGCGTCGTCGTCGACGGGCGGATGGGGTTCGCGTCGACGTCGGACGTCACCGAGGACGGGCTGCGGTACGCGCTGTCGGAGGCCCGGTCCAACGCCGCCCTCGGTACGCCCGACGTCGGCAACGTCCTCCCGTTGCCGGCGACGTACCTGCCCATGCCCGAGATCTGGGTGCCCGGTCTCGAGTCGGTGCCCGCGGACCGCAAGGTGGCGGCGGCGCTCGAGCTGGAGCGTGCCACGCGCGCCGAGCACGAGCTGATCACGGCGGTCGACAGCGCGACGTACGGGGACAGCCGTTCGTCGGTCGCCATCGCGTCGACGACCGGCGTCGCGGCCGAGTACGCGCGGACCGACGTCTACGCCTACGTCGCCGCTCTCGCCAGGACCGCCGACGAGACGCAGACCGGGCTGGGGCTGACGCAGGGGCGGGCGTTCGACGAGCTCGACCTCGCGGCAGCGGCGCACGAGGCGGCGGTCCGCGCGACCCGGCTGCTCGGGGCCCGCAAGCCCCCGACCAGGCGGGTGCCGGTGGTGTTCGACCCGCTGGTGACGGCGTCGTTCCTCGGGGTGCTGGCGTCCGCGCTGACGGCCGAGGCGGTGCAGAAGGGACGGTCGCTGTTCGCCGACCGGGTCGGCGAGGCGGTCGCGCAGGAGGCGGTGAGCCTGGTCGACGACGGGCGGCTGGCGGAGGGGCCGGCGGCGGCGCCGTTCGACGACGAGGGCGTGCCGACGCGGCGGACCCCCGTGATCGAGAACGGCGTGCTCCGCGGCTTCCTGCACAACACCGAGACGGCCGCGCGCGACGGCGTCGCCTCGACCGGCAACGCGTCCCGCGCGGGGTTCAACGCCTCGCCGGGCGTTGCCCCCAGCAACCTGTTCCTCGAGGGCGTCGCCGTCCCGCCCGTGGAGATCCTGGCGCGGGGCGAGGGCGGCCTGTATGTGCAGGACGTCAGCGGGCTGCACTCGGGGACCAACCCGGTGAGCGGCGAGTTCAGCGTCGGCGCCACCGGGCTCTGGATCAAGGGCGGTGCCCTGGACGAGCCGGTCCGCGAGGTCACCGTCTCCTCGACGCTGGTCGAGATGCTGCTCGGGATCGCGGCGCTGGGGAACGACCGCCGGTTCTTCCCGTTCGGCGGCTCCTACGGCGGCGTGACCGCGCTCGTGGCCGAGATGACGGTCGCGGGCGCGTAGCAGGGAGCTGCCGAACCGGTCCCGCTCCGCGCCGCCCGACTCGTTCTGTGAAGATCACCACGCTCAAGGGGGGCGGGTGGGCTGCACAGAACGCGACGGGCAGCGGCCCGGCCAGGAGTCAGGGCGTGGGGGGCGGCCGCGCGGGGGAAGGCAGGGCGCGGGAAGGCAGGGCGCGGGAAGGCAGGGCGGGGGAACGGAGAGCGGGGGAGAGGCGTTCGGCGGCGCCGGCCCCGGCCAGGGCGCGCGCCACCGCCGGTGAACACGCAACCACGACCAGCGTCCCGTCGCCGACGCCGACGCCGGCGGCACCACCACCACCGAGACCGGTCGGGTCGGTCGCCGCGACGACCAGGACCGCGATGTCGGCCGCGACGACCCGCGCGGTCGGTGCCGCCGCGGGCGTCTCCGTCGATGTGACCGGCGATGCGAGCACGTCGATCCGGTCGCCCGGGCGCAGCAACGTCACCGCTCCCGCGTCGGCGAACCGCACCGGTACGGCCACCAGGTCCGGCCCGCGCCCGACCGCCGCCAGCAGCGGCGGGCCGAGTATCCGGACGTCGGTCAACGGCTCCCCGCGCCGGACCGGTCCCGCGACCAGCCGCCCGAGCACGGCAGCGCCCGGTCGCAGCGCGCCCGCGGGTACGGCGCCGACAGGCAGCGCGACGGACCGGAGGTCGGCCAGCGCGATCGGCGTACCCGCGGCGAGGTCCCGCGCCGCCGCGAGTACGGTCACCGACGGCGGCGCCGCGGGCCGCACCGCGCCGAGCAGCGCGAGCACGGCCAGCCCGGCGAGCAGCCCGGCGACCAGCCGCCGGTGCGCCGCGACCATCTGTTGCAGAGCGCGCCACGTCATCCGAACTCCGCTCCGGACAGCGCGGTACCGCACGGGCACTCGCGCGTCTCGGGGAGTGCGGGGATCAGGTCGAAAAGGAGGGTACGGAGCCGGGCGTTGTTCTCCCGGAACACGCGGAACACCTCGTCCGCCGTCACCGCCGGGACGCCGGACACGCCGACGTCGTAGTCGGTGATCAGCGCGAGCGACGTGTAGCAGAGCTCGAGCTCGCGGGCCAGAACGGCCTCGGGATGGCCGGTCATGTTGATGACCGACCAGCCCGCGCCGGCGTACCAGCGCGACTCGGCGCGGGTCGAGAAGCGCGGCCCCTCGACGACGACCATGGTGCCGCCGTCGTGGACGTCGATGCCCGCGGTGCGCGCCGCGGCCAACGTCACCGCGCGGCCGGCGGGGCAGTACGGGTCGGCGAACGCGACGTGCACCGCGCGGTCGTCGTAGAACGTCTGCGGCCGGCCCGACGTGCGGTCGACGAGCTGGTCGCAGACGACGAAGTCACCGGGCCGGACCTCCGGCCGCAACGACCCCGCGGCGCACGGGGCGACGATCTGCGTGACGCCGAGGGAACGCATCGCCCACAGGTTGGCGCGGTACGGGATCCGGTGCGGCGGGTACCTGTGGTCGCGCCCGTGGCGGGGCAGGAACGCGACGCGCCGGCCGCCGACCAGACCGACGACGGCGGGCGCGGACGGCTCCCCGAACGGCGTCGGGACGGCGACCTCCTCGGCACCGTCGGCGTCGTCGAGGAGGGCGTAGAACCCGGACCCGCCGAACACGCCGATGTCGGCGCGCGCGTCGGTCACGGGCGGCAGGACGGGCATCGGCGAACACCTCCGGATCGAACGGTGGCGCCGACATTAGCGAGGGGGTGGGACAGAAAACGGACCGCGGCAAGATCTGTGGATTAACGCGCGGCGGCGGTTCCCGGGCCTGTGGACGACGGTGCCGGCGGGCTCGCGGCGCCGGACCCCGAGGACCCGGAGGACCTGGAGCCGGACGACCCGGCAGACCCGGAGCCCGAGCCGGACGACCCCGAGCCCGAGCCGGACGACCCCGAGCCGGACGACTCCGAGCCCGACGACCCCGAGCCCGAGGAGCCGGACGACGCGGGCTCGGCGGACTTCGTGGCAGCGTCGGACGATCCCGACGACGAGGAGGCGGGCTTCTTGGCGCGGCTGTCCGTCTTGTAGAAGCCGGACCCCTTGAAGACGACGCCGACCGGTGAGAAGACCTTGCGCAACGTCCCGCCGCATGCCGGGCACTCGGTCAGCGGCGGGTCGGTGAACGACTGCACGGCTTCGGTGCGTTCGGCGCAGACGGTGCAGGCGTACTCGTACGTCGGCACGGCGGGGGCTCCTCGGGGCGTTAGCACTCTCGTACGTCGACTGCCAATGATGCGACGGCGGGGCCCCTGCCGTCCAACTGGCGACTACCTGGCGCTCGGCGCGACGCCGGCGTATCCAGGGGTAGCGTCAGCAAGGATCACAGAGACGGAGTCCACCATGCCGATCGTGCAGCTGAACCACGCCGTGCTCTACGTCCGCGACGTCGCGAAGAGCGTGGCGTTCTACACCGACGTGCTCGGCTTCCGCGTCGTCAACGCGATGCCGGGCGCGGCGTTCGTCCAGGCGCCGGCGTCGACGAACGACCACGACCTCGGCCTGTTCGAGATCGGGTCGGGCGCCGGCCCCTCGCAGGCCGGTCGCGCGACCGTCGGGCTGTACCACCTGGCCTGGGAGGTCGACACGCTGGCCGAGCTGGAGCGCCTGGCGGGCGTCCTGTCGGACAACGGCGCGCTGGTCGGCGCCTCCGACCACGGCACGACGAAGAGCCTGTACGCGCACGACCCCGACGGCCTGGAGTTCGAGGTCGCGTGGGTGGTCCCGCTGGCGCTGCTCGACGACGACGCGAAGGGCGTCACGATCGCCCCGCTCGACCTCGACCGCGAGAAGGCGCGCTACGGCGCCGGCACCCGCGGCGGCGTCGGCGTCTCGGTCCCGGCCTAGGTTCCCGGCCGGACCCGCAGCACCCCGCCCGGAGTCACCACGACGTCGACGCGAACGTCGTGCGGCTCGACCGGCACCCGGTCGACGACCTCGCCGTCGTACCCCAAGCCGACGACCGGTGCGGAGACGGCGGCCAGCGCGCGGTCGTAGGAGCCGCCGCCACGACCGAGCCGTCCCCCGGAGGCGTCGTACGCCACCCCGGGCACGAGCACCACGTCGGCATCAGCGAGCGACCGCCCGGCGGCCGGCGGCTCCAGCAGGCCGCGCCGTCCCTCGACGAGCGAGCCGTCGTACCCCCCCCACGCCAGGCCGTTGCCGGGCAGCAGCACCGGCAGCAGCACGACGACGCCCCGCTCGCGCAGGACGTCCAGCAGCGGCAGCGTCGGTGGCTCGGAACCCGTGCCCACGAACGCCGCCACGACGGCCGCCGCCCCGACCTCGGGCAGCGCGAGCACGCGGGCCGCGAGCGCGGCACCGAGCGCCGCTCGCTCCGCCGCCGGCAGCGATGAACGGGCGGCCAGCAGGGAGTTACGCAGCATGCCCTTCGCCGCGAGAATGTCGTTTCCGTCCCCGGGCCCGCCCACGGGTGCGAGCATGTCACTCAAGGCGGTTCCAGGACCTGCCGACGCCACAGGGGACGGGGTCTGGCCGGCGTGCGGCCGAGATGGGAGGCGAGCGCAGTGCCGTTGCGCGTTCGGCTCTCCATCACGCTCGTCGCGATCGTCCTCGTCCCGCTGACGGTGACGGCACTGATCGTGCTGTTCATGATCAACCAGCAGCAGGACCGCAGGATCGGCGACCAGCTGGAGTTCGCGGCCGGCAGCCTGAACAAGGTCCTGCAGACCACCGCCACCCGCGCCGACGATGCCGCCGGCGACCTCGTGACGAGCGGCGCGGGCTCCGCGCTCACCGCCCCTGACCGGACGCTGCTCGCCAAGCAGGTGACGCAGTTCGCCGCGGGGTCGGGCGCGGACTTCGTCGCGATCCTCGACAAGAACGGCACCGTCGCGGCCTCCGCCGTCAACCGCCCGCCGCGGTACCGGCTGGCGAAGAACGCGCCCACCGCGGCGGCGCAGATGAACGCCATGGCGAAGGACCGCTCCCACCGCGCGACGCCGTACGCGCTGTACTCCAGCGTCGCGATCGTGAAGGACTGCGCGACCTGCACCGTCGGCTACTCGCTCGCGGGCTTCTGGCTCGACGACGTGACGTTGAAGGCCGCGCAGCCGGCGCACACCGACGTGACGTTCACCGACGCCGACCACAAGCCCACCACCACGACGCTGAACGACCCCGAGCAGATCGCCGCGGTCACCGCCCTGTCCGACAGCAGCGTCCGGGTCGAGACCGGGCCGCTGCTGGTCTCCGCGAGCCGCGTCCTCGACCGCGGTCCTACGGCGTTCACGTCGGTCTCGCGCGCCGCGGCGCAGCAGAGCCAGGGCAAGACGTGGCGCGGTCTCATCGCGATCCTCGCGGTGTTCGTCGCGATGGCCGGGATGCTCGGCTGGCTGATGGCGCGGGTCACGACGCGGCCGCTCGCCGAGCTGTCCGAGGCCGCGCTCGCGGTCGCCGACGGCCACCTCGACACGCACATCGACATCAAGTCGCGCGACGAGGTGGGGCGGCTGGCGCTCGCGTTCAACACCATGACCGACGAGCTGCGGACCTACATCCACGCGCTGCAGGACAGCCGCGACGAGCTGAAGCGCAACCTCACCCGGCTCGGCGACACGCTCTCCTCTACCCACGACCTGAAGAAGATGCTCGCGGTGATCCTGGAGACCGCGATGGTCACGATCAGGGCCGAGGCCGGCGCGCTGATGCTGTTCTCCGGCAACCGCGACGAGCTGTACCTCAAGGTCGGCCGCGGCCTCGACGGGCGGCTCTCGTCGGCGTCGGTCCGCGTCGCGGTCGGCGAGGGTGTCGCGGGCTGCGTCGCGCAGACCGGCGAGGGCGTGCACGGCACCGTCGGGCTCGGCGACACCGACCTGCGGCTGGCCGAGAGCGAGCCGCGTGCGGACTCCGTCATCGCCGTTCCGCTGAAGAGCCAGGGCCGGGTCATCGGCGTCCTGAACCTCTACGACCGCGTCGACGCGGACGCGTTCGACGACAACGACCTCGCGACGATCCGCTCGTTCGCGAACCAGGCCACGGTCGCGATCGACAACGTGCTCCTGCACCAGGAGGCGCAGCGCCTCTCGATCACCGACGGCCTGACCGGGCTGTGGAACTACCGCTACTTCCAGATGAACTTCGACAAGGAGATCGAGCGCGCCAGCAGGTTCCAGCGGCCGCTCGCGCTGCTCATCTTCGACCTCGACAAGTTCAAGCAGGTCAACGACGTGTACGGCCACCAGCGCGGCGACTCCGTCCTCATCGAGCTCGCGACGCGGGTCAAGAGCGCGATCCGCGAGGTCGACACGCTGGCGCGCTACGGCGGCGAGGAGTTCGTGCTGATCCTCCCGGAGACCGACCTGGAAGGCGCCACGCTGGCCGCGGGGAAGATCTGCGAGATCGTCCGGCAGCGGCCGTTCGGCGCGGCCGGCGAGGAGCCGATCCGCGTCACGGTCTCGGTCGGCGTCGCGGTCTACCCCGAGCATGGCCGCGGGGGCGCGACGCTGGTCAAGTCCGCGGACTCCGCGCTCTACGCCGCCAAGGAGTCGGGCCGCGACGGCTACTGGGTCGCGACCGCGACGCCCGAGAGCCCGGCGCCCGAGGCCGCCGTCGCCCCGGCGCGCCAGGGCCCGGACGTGCTGGACAGCGGGCTGCTCGACGACGAGGTCGACACCGGCATGGGTGTGGCCGCCGACGAGGCGGCGACCGAGGAGTCGGGACCGCGCACCGCCACGCCGCCCGCCGCGACCGCGGCCGACCGGAGCGCGTACCACGTCGAGCCCGACGAGGTCGCGCACCGCCCCGGCGACGACGGCGTCACGGCGCGCCAGTCCGCGGGCGCCGCCGGCGCCGCGTAGCGGCACCGCACGTTCGTTAGGGTGCGGGCATGCGATCCCGTCCCCTCACCAAGGCCGTCGTCCCGGCCGCCGGGCTGGGAACGCGGTTCCTCCCCGCGACCAAGGCGTCGCCCAAGGAGATGCTCCCTGTCGTCGACAAGCCCGCGATCCAGTACGTCGTCGAGGAGGCCGTGCGCGCGGGCCTGACCGACCTGCTGTTCATCACGGGCCGCGGCAAGCGGACGCTCGAAGATCACTTCGACCGGATGTGGGAGCTGGAGTCCGCGCTGGAGGCCAAGGGCGACGACAAGCGGCTCGCGATGGTCCGCGAGTCCGCCGACCTCGCCGACGTCCACTACATCAGGCAGGGCGAGCCGCTGGGCCTCGGTCACGCCGTCCTCTGCGCGGCGGCGCACGTCGGCGACCAGCCGTTCGCGGTGCTCCTCGGCGACGACCTGATCGACGAACGCGACCCGCTGCTGACCCCGATGATCGAGGCGCAGGCGGAGCACGGCGGCAGCGTCGTCGCGCTGATGGAGGTGCCGCCGGAGCAGGTGTCGCTGTACGGCTGCGCGGCCGTCGACGGCACCGGCGACGTCGTCCGCGTCACCGGCC
The DNA here is from genome assembly GCA_030840645.1 of Frankiaceae bacterium. GTDB lineage: Bacteria > Actinomycetota > Actinomycetes > BP-191 > BP-191 > BP-191. Next base: position 66,309 of record JAVEEC010000008.1, on the reverse strand, counting down.
TGGTCGAGAAGCCGGAGCCGGACGAGGCGCCGAGCAACCTCGCGGTCATCGGCCGGTACGTGCTCTCCCCTTCGGTGTTCGAGGAGCTGCGGCACACGAAGCCGGGGCGCGGCGGCGAGATCCAGCTGACCGACGCGCTGCAGGGGCTGATCGCGACCGAGCCGATGCACGGCGTCGTGTTCCGCGGGCGGCGGTACGACACGGGCGACCGGTCCGACTACCTCAAGGCCGTCGTCCAGCTCGCCGTCGAACGCCCCGACATCGGCCCCGAGTTCCTCACCTGGCTCACGACGTTCGTGGGCTCGCGGACGTGAAGGCCGTCGACACGCACCTCCAGCAGGTGCTCGCGTCGGTCGCGCCGCTGCGCGAGCTGGAGCTGCGGCTGCTCGAAGCGCACGGCTGCGTCCTCGCCGAGGACGTCGTCGCGACGCGGCCGGTCCCGGTTGCCGACACGGCCGCGACGGACGGGTACGCCGTCCGCTCGATCGACGTCGCGGCGGCCGAGCCGGAGTCGCCGGTGACGCTGCACGTCGCGGGCGACGTGGCGGCGGGCCGGTCGCCGGACTTCTCGGTGCAGGACGGCATGTGCGCGCGCGTCGTCGCGGGCGCCGCCGTGCCCAACGGCGCCGACGCCGTCATCCCGACCGCCTGGACCGACGGCGGCGTCGCGCAGGTGCGCGTCGCGCGCACCGCGCCCGCCGGCACGTACGTCCGCCGCCGCGGCGAGGACGTCGCGGACGGCGCCCAGGTGCTCGCCCACGACTCGGTGGTCGGCGCCGCGCAGGTCGGCCTGCTGGTCGCGGCGGGGCGGCGCAACGTCCTCGTCCGCCCCAAGCCGCGCGTCGTCGTCGTCTCGGTCGGCAGCGAGCTGGTCGACGCGGGCCGCGACATCGCTCCAGGACAGTCGGCGGACGCCGCGGGGTACGCGATCTGCGCGGCGGTCCGCGAGGCGGGTGCGATCGCGTTCCACGCCGGCATCGTCCCCGACGACCCGCAGCCGCTGGCCGCGCTGCTCGAGGACCACCTGATCCAGGCCGACGTCGTCGTCCTCGTCGGCGGGCTCCGGTCCGGCGGGTACGACGCCGTCCGCGACGTCCTCGCGCGGCTCGGCAGCGCGTCGTCCGACGAGGTCGCGATGCACCCGGGCGGCGTCACGGCGTTCGGCGTCATCGGCGCCGAGGTGGTGCCGGTGTTCGCGCTGCAGGGCGACGCGGTCGCGGCGCTCGTGTCGTTCGAGGTGTTCGTCCGCCCGGCGCTGCGCCGGATGCTCGGCGCCGAGACCCTCGGCCGGCCGCACGTCAGCGCCGTGACGACGCAGGCGTTCGCGTCGCCGGGCGGGCGGCGGCACTTCGTCCGCGTCAAAGTCGAGCGCTCCGCGGACCGCTGGGTCGTCACGCCGACCGGCGACACGCTCACCGGGCTGGCGAGCGCGAACGGCCTCGCGATCGTCCCCGAGGACGTCACCGAGGTCGCCGCCGGGACGCCGTTGCTGACCTGGCTGCTGGAACGCCGCGGGATATGACGCGGTCCGGTTGGCCGGCGTCGCTGGCCGACGGCGACGTGGCGCTGCGGCCGTTCCGGATGCGCGATGCGGCGGCGTGGAGCGAGGTCCGCCTCGCGAACGAAGCCTGGCTCGCGCCGTGGGAGCCGGCGGGCGCGGGGACGTGGGCGCAGCGGTACGCGGTGGCGGCGTTCCCGCCGATGCTGCGGCAGCTCCGGCGGCACGCGCGCGAGGGGACGACGCTGCCGTTCGCGGTGACGTACGAGGGCCGGCTGGTCGGGCAGGTGACGGCGGGCAACATCTGGCGCGGCTCGCTGAACTCCTGCTTCGTCGGCTACTGGATCGACGGCCGTTACGCCGGCCGCGGCATCACGCCGACCGCCGTCGCGCTGCTGGTCGACCACTGCTTCGGCGCGGTCCGGCTGCACCGCGTCGAGGCGAACGTCCGCCCGGAGAACACCGCGTCGCGCCGCGTCGTCGAGAAGCTCGGGTTCCGCGAGGAAGGTGTCCGCGAGCGGTACCTGCTGATCGACGGCGGGTACCGCGACCACCTCTGCTACGCGCTCACGTCCGAGGAGGTTCCCGGCGGTCTGTTGCGCCGCTGGCATGCGGCCCGGGTGAGACCTTCCTAACGGGTCGACATGTCGGCGGCGCGCCTACGTGATGGGTGTCCGCACCGCCCGTACCGTCGTTCTCGTGCCACTGATCGCAGGGCTCGCCGTCCTGTGGTTCACCGTGATCGCGTGGGCCACCAGGGACGGCCGCGACGCCGCGAACGACGGCCGCTCCATCGACAAGTACTCCAACGCCATGCGCGTGCTCTCGCGCCGCGCCCCGGCGCGCCACGCCGCGAGCCAGGCCGGCGGCCGGTACATCGTCACGCCGGGCACCCGCGTCACCGACCCGGCGCGGACCCGGACGACCGCGCTGGACCGCCGTCGCACGATGCTGCGCCGGCTCGTCATCGCGTCGGGGGTGTCGTTCGCGGGGCTGCTGCTCGGCGGGCCGTGGGTCTGGATCCACCTGACCATCGACGCGGGGCTGGTGGGGTACGTCGTATTCCTCCGCCGCTCGACGCTCGCCGCCGCCGAGGCGGCCCGGGCGCAGCGGCGCGTGGCGCTGGCCGAGCGCGAGGCGGCCCACCGCGCGGCGTACGACGCGGCCCACGGCGCCACCGCCACGGTCCTGTCGATGCCGGAGCCGGACGAGCGCCGCAGGGCCGTCAACGACTGACGCTGCGTGGTAGCGTCGCTCTCCGCGATCAGGGGGTGTGGCTCAGTCCGGTAGAGCGCTTCCCTCGCACGGAAGAGGCCAGGGGTTCGAATCCCCTCACCTCCACGACCCGACCGCCGCGGACCCTGGTCTCACGACCAGGGTCCGTGCTCGTTCGTCAGATCCAGGACGAGAACCACATCCGCGAGTGCCAGGACCCGTACGGGATCACCTTCGCCGCGAGCACCGGGTAGAGCCAGAAGAAGTTGAGGACGACGAGCAGCGCGTACGCGCCGACGATCGTCACGCCGACGTGCCGCCGGGTCGGGCTCGCGTCGGGCGGGCCGAGGACCAGGCCCGCGACGTACGCCAGCGCGAGGCAGAGGAACGGCAGCGCGGGCAGCGCGTAGAAGAAGAACTCGGTCCGGTCCGGCGGCCAGAACCACGGCAGGTACCCGACCGCGAACCCCGCCAGGATGAACGCCGCCCGCCAGTCGCGGCGCGAGATCCAGCCCCAGACGCAGCCGAGCAGCGCGAGGACCGACGCCCACCAGATCGCCGGGGTGCCGATCGCGAGGACGGCCTGCGACGTGCCCTTCGCCGGCGTCTCGTACACGTAGAGGACGGGCCGCGCGAGGACCAGCCACCCCCACGGCTTCGACGCGTACGGGTGCGGCGAGTGCAGGTGGACGTGGAAGTCGAGGATCTCGCGGTGGTACTTGATGAACCCCGCGACCGGCCCGCAGGAGGTGGGGTAGCGCTCGCCGCAGGTCCGCCGCCACCCTCCGTCGGTGACGAACCAGCCGGTCCAGGTCGCGACGTACGCGACGAACGGCAGGACGACGAAGATGCCGAGGGCGTAGAGCCCGTCCTTGAGCAACGCCGCGCGGAACGGCTTCCTGATCCCGGCCGCGCGCCGCGCGCCCACGTCCCACGCGTACGCCACCAGCAGGAAGATCGGGACGTGATACACCGCGCTCCACTTGGTGCCGAGCGCGAGGCCGAGCAGCACCGCCGCCGCGATCCGCCAGGGCCGCGCGCCGAGCCACGGTCCTGGGAACGACCGGTCCTCGGTCAGCCGTTGCTGCAGCCGCCGCCGGCCCCAGTCGCGGTCGGCGACGAGGCACGCCGCGGCCGCGACGACGAAGAACATCAGGAAGATGTCGAGCATCGCCATCCGGCTCTGCACGAAGTGCAGCCCGTCGAGCGCGAGCAGCAGGCCGGCGAAGCAGCCGAGCAGCGTCGAGCGGAACAGCCGCCGCCCCAGGCGGCAGAGCACCAGCACCGACAGCGCGCCGACGACGCACGCGGAGATGCGCCAGCCGAATGCCGACCTGGCGCCGCCGTTCGGGTCGTAGCCGTAGATCCACTCGCCGATCGCGATCAGCCACTTGCCGAGCGGCGGGTGCACGACGAACCCGGCGCCGGTCGTCGTCGAGTCGACGACGCAGACGTTGTCCTTCAGGTGGGCGTGCTCGTAGCCGTACTTCCACAGCATCTGCGCGTCGCACGCGTAGTAGACCTCGTCGAACGCCGCCTTCGCCGGTACGGCGAGGTTGTGTATCCGCAGCAGCAGCGCGAAGACGGCGACGCCGAGCGGGCCGAGCCAGCCGACCAGCCGGCTCCCCGGGATCTCCTGCCAGAGCGGGCGCGGCTCGCGCGCGACCACCCGCTCGTGCGCGGGCAGGACGTCCGTCATCACCATGCGGGGATGCTACGTGCCGCGCGGCTGCCAGGATGTCCGGCATGGCCGAGGACGCGACGCGGGGCAGGCTGGTCCTCTGCGGCGCGCCCATCGGCAACGTCGCCGACGCCTCGCCGCGCCTCGCCCGCGCGCTCGCGGACGCCGACGTGGTCGCGGCCGAGGACACCCGCCGACTCGCGCGGCTGGTTCGCGAGCTCGGCGTCCAGGTCAGGCGGACAGTGTCCTACCACGACGCCAACGAGGCCGCCCGCGCGCGCGAGCTGCTCGCGCTGATCGAGGGCGGCGCGACCGTCGCGCTGGTCACCGACGCGGGCATGCCCGGCGTCTCCGACCCAGGCTTCCGGCTGGTCGCGGCGGCGGCCGAGGCGGGCGTCGACGTCACCGTCGTCCCAGGTCCTTCGGCCGTCACGGCGGCGGTCGCGCTGTCCGGGCTGCCGAGCGACCGTTGGTGCATGGAGGGGTTCCTGCCGCGCAAGGCGGGGGAGCGGCGCTCGCGGCTCGCGGAGCTCGCCGGGGAGCGCAGGACGCTGGTGCTGTTCGAGGCACCGCACCGGCTCGGCGCGACGCTGGCGGACCTCGCCACGGCGTTCGGCGGGGAACGCCGGGCCGTCGCCTGCCGCGAGCTGACCAAGACGTACGAGGAGGTCCGCCGCGGCACGCTCGCCGACCTCGCGGAGTGGGCAGCGGGCGAGGTGCGCGGGGAGCTGACGCTGGTCGTCGCGGGGGCGCCGGAACGCGCCGCCGACGCGACGCCCGAGGCGCTCGCGGACGAGGTAGCCGCGCGCGAGGCCGCGGGCGCGACGCGCAAGGACGCGATCGCCGAGACGGCCCGCGCCCGCGGCGTGCAGAAGCGCGTCGTCTACGACGCCGCCGTCGCGCGCGCCCGCTCGCCAATCGATACCGGGGCGTGACCACCGGGGGAGCGAACTGATCTACGGTCGGCCAGTGACCAGGGTCCGCGCCGTCGCCGCCCTCGCGCTCGGCTGCGCGCTGGCCGCGGCGGCTGCGAGCACCGGCCCCTTCCTCGTCGCGGACGTGCGTTCGGAGCCGTTCGCGGGCCGGCTCCGGGCGGCGCTGCGCGCCCGCCGCGCCCGGCGGATCCCCGTCACGGACGCCGCGCCGAGCGGCGTGGACCGGGCCGTGCACGTGTTCGACGTGCTGTTCCAGGTCGTGGCGTTCGTCGTCCTCGCGGCCGCGCTGCTCTACGGCCTGTACCGCGTCGCGCGTGTACTGACCCGGCTGGTCCGGCTGCTCCTCGACCGGTCGGGCGGTGGCGCCGCGACGTCGGCCTACGACCCCGGCGAGGAGTCCCGCGACGACGCCGAGACCGTGCTGCGCCACCGGGTCGCGGCGGAGCTGACCGCGCTCTCCGCCGACCTCGGCGGCGACGCCGACCCGCGCGAGGTCGTCATCGCGTGCTACCTGCGGATGGAGGGCGCGTTCGCCCGCGCGGGGTCGCCGCGCGGCGTGACGGAGACGCCGCTGGAGCTGCTCGCCCGCGTCCTCGGCGAACAGGCCGTGCCCGAGGCCGACGTACGCCGCCTCACCGCGCTGTTCACCGAGGCGCGGTTCTCGACGCACCCGGTGACGGACGAGATGCGCTCGGCCGCGCGGCGTTCGGTCGACGCCGTCGCGGGCGCGCTGATGGTGGACGCGTGACCCCGCGCCGCGTCGCGGGAACGACGTTCGGGCTGCTCGGCGCGTTCCTCCTGGTGTACGTCGCCGTGCCCCCGTCGCGCGCCCGCCTCGACCGGGTCGTCGTCCTGGCCGGCGTCGTCTACGTCTTCTCCGCCGTCCGCCGCCGGCTCGGCGTCGGCGCGCGGCCCGAGGCGCGGGCGCCCCGCGCGCCTGACTACTACGGCGAGCTCTCGCCCGCCGACGAGCAGGACGTGCGGCTGGCGCGGCTCGACGCGTCGCTCGTCCGCGCGACCGAGTCGGACGAGCAGTTCAGCCGGGTGACCCGGCCGATGCTGCGCCGGCTCGCCACCGAACGCCTGCTGACGCGCACCGGGATCGACGTCACCGCGGACCCGTCCGGGGCGCGGCGCCTGATGGGTGAGGAGCTATGGGAGATCTTCTCGGCACCGGCGGACCTGCTGGTCGCGGCACCCGCGCCGGCCCGGCTGCGCGACCTCGTCGACCGGCTGGAACGGCTGTAGCGCAGCCGCTCTCGGTCGTCGCCGCGCGCCGCCGCTGCGCGGACGTGCTCGACGCGGTCGACGCCGTCGTCGTCGGCAAGCGGGCGGCGTTGGAGCTGGTCCTGCTCGGCGTCCTCGCCCGCGGCCACGTCCTGCTGGAGGACAACCCCGGGCTCGGCAAGACGCTGGTCGCGCGATCGTTCGCGCTGGCTCTCGGTCTGGAGTTCAAGCGGATCCAGTTCACGCCTGACCTGCTGCCGGCCGACATCACCGGGTCGTACGTCTACGACCAGCGGCAGGGGACGTTCGAGTTCCGCAAGGGACCGCTGTTCACCAACCTGCTGCTCGCCGACGAGATCAACCGCACGCCGCCCAAGACGCAGGCGGCACTGCTCGAAGTGATGCAGGAGTCGCAGGTGTCGGTGGAGGGGACGACGTTCCCGCTCGACCCGCCGTTCGTCGTCCTCGCGACGCAGAACCCGATCGAGTACGAGGGCACGTACCCGCTCCCGGAGGCGCAGCTCGACCGGTTCCTCTGCCGCGTCCGGCTCGGCTACCCGGACCGCGACGACGAGTGGGAGGTGCTGCGCCAGCGCATCGAACGCCGCGTCGACGCCATCGACGTGCCGGCCGTCGTCGCGCGCGAGGAGGTGCTCGCGCTCCAGGAGGCGGTCGAGCAGGTCGGCGTCGAGGAGACCGTCGGGCGGTACATGGTCGACCTCGCGGCCGCGACGCGGACCAACCCGCAGGTGCTGGTCGGCGCGTCGCCGCGTGGCGCGCTGGCGCTGCTCAAGCTCGCGCGCGGCAAGGCGCTGCTCGACAGCCGCGACTACGTCACCCCCGACGACGTGAAGGCCGTCGCGGTCCCGGCGCTCGGCCACCGGATCACGCTGCGCCCCGAGATGTGGGTACGCCGGGTGACCGGCGACGACATCGTGCGCCAGGTGCTCGACACCGTCCCGACGCCGCCGACGGTCGTGCCGCGCCGGTGAGGATCACGCCGCACGCGGGCCGGCTGACGACGTACGCCGTCGTCACCCTGCTCGCCGGCGTGATCGCCGGGCGGGTCGAGGTCGTCGCGCTCGGCGCGGCGGCGGTCGCCGTCCTCGGGTACGGCCTGACCCGCCGCCCGGCCGCCGTCGGCGTCGCGCTGCGGCTCTCGGCGGACCGCATCGTCGAGGGCGACGCCGTCCAGGTCACCGTCACCGTCGCGGTTCTCGGCGACGTCGACTCCGCGACCGTCAACGTCGTCCTGCCTGAGGGCGTTGCCGTGTCGAGGGGCGCGCCGGCCGCGACCGTCTCGGTGCGCGACGGCGAGAGCCGCGACGTCACGCTCACCGTCCTGCCGCGGCGTTGGGGCGTGTACCCGATCGGCCCCGCGCTCGTGACGACGTACGGCAGCGGCCGGCTCACCGGCGCCCTGGTCGAGGCGCCCCAGGAGACCGTGCGGGTGCTGCCGCGCGCGCACGAGTTCGAGGCGACCAGCGCGCACCCGTTCACCCGCGCGCTGTCCGGCACTCACGTCGCGCGCGTGGCGGGCGAGGGGATCGAGCCGGTGGGCGTCCGCGAGTTCCGTTACGGCGACTCGCTGCGCCGCGTCAACTGGCGGGTGACCGCGCGGCGGGGCGCGCTGCACGTGACCGAGTACCGGCCCGAGCGCAACGCCGAGGTGGTGCTGTTCCTCGACACGTTCGTCGAACGCGGCCCGCTCGGCAACACCTCCCTCGACGTCGCCGTCCGCGCCGCCGTCGGCATCGCCGAGCACTACCTGCGGTCGATGGACCGGGTCGGCGTCGTCGGCTTCGGCGGCGTCATGCGCTGGCTGACGGCCGACACCGGCCGGCTGCAGCGGTACCGCATCGTCGAGCACCTGATCGGCACCGTGACCCACGGCACCTACGCCGCCAAGGACGTCTCGATCCTGCCCGCCAGGACGCTGCCGCCGCGCGCTCTCGTCATCGCGCTGTCGCCGTTGCTGGACAGCCGCGCGACCGGCGCCGTCGCCGACCTGGCCAGGCGCGGCTACGGCCTGGTCGTCGTGGACACGTCGCCGCGACCGCTGCTGCCGCCCGCGCCGACCTGGTCGCGCGACCTCGCGCAGCGGGTCTGGCTGCTCGAGCGGGACGCGCTGATCCACCGGCTCGCGGAGGTCGGCGTGCCCGTCGTGCCGTGGGCCGGCCCCGGGACGTTGGACGTCGTCCTCGGCGAGGTCGCGCGGCTGCACGCCAGGCCCCGGCTGGCCCTGCGATGAGGGACATCGCGCGCGTCGTCGCGGGGCTGCTCGCGGCGCTCGTGCTGGCGCGCAACGGCGCCGTCGCCGCGGGCTCGGTCGCGATGATGGCGGCCACCTACCTCGTCGCCCTGCTCGTCGTCGTGTCGCTGACGTTGTGGCGCGACGGGTTCGTCACCGCGTCCGCCGTCGCGCTCGCCGCGCACTACGGCGCCTCGCTGGCGTACGGCCGGGTGTCGCTCGACCTCGGCGCGCCCGTCGTCGGCGCACTGATCGTCGGCTACCTCGAAGCGGCCGACCTGGCGGCGTCGCTGCCGAGCGACCGGCGGGTGGACAGGGCGTTCCTGCTCGCGCGCATCCGCGGGCTCGGCGTCGTTCTCGGGATCGCGGGTCTCGCGGGCTTCGCGGTCTACGCCGTCGCCGCCGTGCCCTGGCCGTCGGGGACGGCGTTCCGCGCGGCCGGGGTGGCGGGGATCGCGCTCGCCGCTGCGGTGCCGCTCTTCGCGCTGCGCGCCCGTCGATAGGCTGGGCGCCATGACCGAGAAGGCGTTCTACGTCACGACGCCGATCTACTACGTCAACGACGTCCCGCACATCGGCCACGCCTACACGACCGTCGCGGGCGACGTGCTGACGCGCTGGCACCGCCAGCGCGGCGAGCGGGTCTGGTTCCTCACCGGCACCGACGAGCACGGCGAGAAGATCCTCACCGCCGCCGCCGAGCACGGCATGACGCCGCGGCAGTGGACCGACCACATGGTCAACACCGCGTGGCTGCCCGCGCTGCAGACGATCGACGTCGCCAACGACGACTTCATCAGGACCACCGAGGCGCGCCACGAGGAGCGGGTCCGCGACTTCTGGCTCGCGCTGCGGGAGAAGGGCGAGGTCTACAGCGGCACGTACACCGGCCCGTACTGCGTTGCCTGCGAGGAGTTCAAGCAGCCGTCCGAGATCGTCGACGGCAACTGCCCGATCCACGGCCGCCCGGTGAAGGAGATCAGCGAGGAGAACTACTTCTTCCCGCTGTCGAAGTACGCCGACGCGCTGCTCGCGCACTACGAGGCCAGCCCCGCGTTCGTCGAGCCGGAGAGCGCGCGCAACGAGGTGGTGTCGTTCGTCCGCGGCGGGCTGCAGGACATCTCGATGAGCCGGTCGTCGTTCGACTGGGGCATCAAGGTGCCCTGGGACGACAAGCACGTCATCTACGTGTGGATCGACGCGTTGCAGAACTACCTCAACGCAACGGGCTGGCCCGAGCCGGGCTGGGAGGAGCGCTGGCCCGCCGACGTCCACCTCGTCGGCAAGGACATCCTGCGGTTCCACGCGGTCATCTGGCCCGCGATGCTGATGGCGGCCGGGCTGCCGTTGCCGCGCAAGGTGTTCGCCAACGGCTGGCTGCTCGTCGGCGGCGAGAAGATGAGCAAGACCAAGCTGACCGGCATCGCCCCCTCGGTCATCACCGACGTGTTCGGCAGCGACGCGTACCGGTACTACTTCATGCGGGCGATCCCGTTCGGCCAGGACGGGTCGTTCTCGTGGGAGGACATGCACGCGCGGTACAAGTCCGAGCTCTCGGACCAGCTCGGCAACCTCGCGTCGCGGCTGCTCGCGATGGTCGAGCGGTACCGCGACGGGTTGCTCCCGCCGGTCGCGTCCGAGCCCGCGTTGGAGTCGGCGCTGGCGACCGCCGCGGCCGAGGCCGACGAACGCTTCTGCGCGCTGGACTTCCAGGGCGGCATCGGCGCGGTGATGGGGTTCGTCCGCGCGGTCAACAACTACGTCACCGAGAACGAGCCGTGGCAGCTCGCGAAGGACCCCGCGCGGTCCGGGGACCTCGACCGGGTGCTGTATGCGACCGCGGAGTCGTTGCGCGCGGTCGCCGTGCTGTTCAACGCCGTCATGCCGAAGGCGTGCGCCGCGCTCTGGTCGGCGCTCGGCGCCGAGGGCGACCTCGCGGCGCAGCGCGTCGCCGACGTCGCGCGCTGGGGCCAGTTGCCGGCCGGCACCAAGGTCGCGAAGGGCGACGGGCTGTTCCCCAGGGTCGAGACGGAGTGACCAGGTACGAACGCGAGGGCGCCGCGCCGCCCGCGCCGGAGCCGTTGCGGACGCCGGTCGCGGACGCGCACTGCCACCTCGACCTGATGGGCACGGACCTCGACGAGGCGCTCGAGCTGTCCGCGTCGGTCGGCGTGCCGCGCGTCGTGACGATCGGCGTGGACGTCCCGTCGTCGCGCCTCGCCGCGTCGCAGGCCGCCTCTCACCCGGGCGTGCTGGCGGCGGCCGCGATCCATCCGAACTCCGCCGGCGAGGCGACCGACGAGGCGTTGCGCGAGATCGAGGCGCTCGCCCGGCTCGACCGGGTACGCGCGGTAGGGGAGACCGGGCTCGACCACTATCGCGACACGGCCGACCACGCCGACCAGGAGCGCTCGTTCCGTGCCCACATCGCCATCGCCAAGGCGACCGGCACGGCGCTGGTCATCCACGACAGGGAGGCCCACGCCGACGTCCTGCGCGTCCTGGCGGAGGAGGGCGCGCCAGAGCGCACCGTCTTCCACTGCTTCTCCGGCGACGAGGAGATGGCCAGGACCTGCGTCGCCAACGGCTACTACCTCTCGTTCGCCGGCAACGTGACGTTCAAGAACGCGGGCCACCTCCGCGCCGCCGCGGCGCTCGCCCCTGCCGAGCTGCTGCTGGTCGAGACGGACGCGCCGTTCCTCACGCCGATGCCGTTCCGCGGGCGGCCGAACGCGCCGTACCTGATCCCGTTGACCGTCCGCGCCCTGGCCGAGGTGCGGGGGACGGACGAGGACACGCTGGCCGCGGCCATCGACGCGAACGCGACGCGGGTCTTCGGCACCTGGTGAGGGCGAGCACGCACAAGCAGAGGACCAACGGCCCTGTCAAGCGTCCCGTCCACAGGCGAAGGAAGTAGTCCACAGACGCCATGTCCGGTTGGACATTCCTGCCTAGGGCTGGCTACCGTTCGAGGTCACATCGCCGGGGTGGGGAAGCCCCAGCGCCCAGCTTCGCTGAGCGACTGCATGCCCCCTGCCCGGAAACTCCGAGCATCGGAGCACTGTGCGCAGAGCGCTGTTCCAGGGGCTGGTCCTGTCCCTCCTCCTCGTCGCGGCGTTCGCGTGGGTGAGATTCGACAAGACGGTGCAGGTCGAGATCGACGGCCAGCCGAGGGCAGTACGCACGTTCGCGGGCACGGTCGGGGGCGTGCTCTCGCACATCGACGTGCGGGCGGGGCAGCACGACCTGGTGGCCCCCGCGCCGAAGGTGAAGGTCAAGGAGGGGTCGCGGATCGTCGTCCGGCGCGGGCGCGAGCTGACCCTGAAGCTGAACGGCAAGACCCGTACCGTCTGGGTGACTGCGCTCTCGGTGGACGAGGCGATGGACCAGCTCGCGCTGCGTGACGCGTCGGGCGCGTACGTGTCCGCGTCGCGGTCGCGGCAGATCCCGCTGTCCGGCATGGCGGTGGAGATCCGCACGCCGGCCCGGGTGAACTTCCTCGTCGACGGCCACGTCCGCACGGTGGTCACCACGAAGGCGACGTTGAAGGAGACGCTGGCGCAGGCGAAGATCACGCTCGCCAAGACCGACAAGGTCTCGGCGCCGTTGACGATCCTGCCGCTGAACGGGCTCACGGTCCGCATCACCCGCGTCCGCGCGGGCGTCGAGACCGAGGACGTGGCGATCCCGTTCCAGACGATCCGCAAGGCGGACTCGCGGATGTGGCTCGGCGACACCCGCGTGTCCGTGCGCGGCGTGCCCGGCATCAAGGTGCGGACCTGGAAGCTGATCTACACCAACCACCGGCTCACCGCGCGCAACCTCAGCACCGTCAAGACCGTCCGCAAGCCCACGACCGAGGTCCTCTACTACGGCACCCGGCGGCGTACGGTCGACGACCTGAACTGGTCGGCGCTCGCGCGCTGCGAGTCCGGCGGCAACCCGCGCGCCGTCTCGTCCGGCGGGACGTACCGCGGCCTGTACCAGTTCCGGATGAGCACGTGGCGCGGCGTCGGCGGCAGCGGCGACCCGATCGACGCCTCGGTGTCGGAGCAGACGTACCGCGCGAAGCGCCTGTACCTGCGGTCGGGCCGCGGGCCGTGGCCGTACTGCGGCCGGCTCCTGTAGGCGACGGGTAGTGCCCCGTCCGGCACCGTCCGCCCTGCTGCGCGACGGCCAGGCGGCGACCGGCGGCGTTCTCGGCGCCGCCGATGACGCTGCCATCGGCGGCGCCTCGGCCTTGCCGCTCATCCCCCTGACCGCCGCTCGCGACGGGCGACGCTCCCGGACGGGGCACTAGCCGTCGCCGCCCTGCTCACCCCGGCCGAGGTCCGCGACCTCGCGACCTCGCTCGGGGTCCGGCCGACGAAGTCGCTCGGCCAGAACTTCGTCCACGACGCGAACACCGTGCGCCGCATCGTCCGCGCCGCCGCGCTCGACCCGGCCGACGTCGTGGTCGAGGTCGGCCCCGGGCTCGGGTCGTTGACGCTCGGGCTGCTTGACGCTGCCCGGCGGGTCGTCGCGGTCGAGGTCGACCCGGTCCTCGCGGCCGCGCTGCCGGCGACGGCGGCCGAACGTTCGCCCGGGGACCTGACCGTCGTCACCGCGGACGCGCTGCGGGTGACCGAGCTGCCCGGCGACCCGCCGACCGCGCTGGTCGCCAACCTGCCGTACAACGTCGCCGTCCCCGTCCTGCTCACGATGCTGGAGCGGTTCCCGTCGATCCGGCACGGCCTGGTCATGGTCCAGCAGGAGGTCGCCGACCGGCTCACCGCGCCGCCGGGCTCCCGGACGTACGGCATCCCCTCGGTCAAGCTCGCCTGGTACGCCGCCGCGCGGCAGGCCGGGTCGGTGCCGCGCAGCGTGTTCTGGCCGGTGCCGAACGTCGACTCCGGGCTGGTCGCGTTCACCCGCCGCGAGCCGCCGGGCGGGGACCGCGCGGCGACGTTCGCCGTGGTGGACGCGGCGTTCGCGCAGCGCCGCAAGACGCTGCGGGCCGCGCTCGCCGGCTGGGCCGGGTCGCCGGCGGCCGCCGAGGCGGCGTTGCGGGCGGCGGGCGTCGACCCGGGGCTGCGCGGCGAGGCGCTCGGGGTCGAGGAGTTCGCGCGGGTCGCGGCCGCCACTAGGGTCTGAACCCGTAGGACGTCCCTGAGGAGCCCGTGCTGGCCGAGCGCCGAGGTCTGGCCGGCGTGCCGGAGCCGGTCACGGTCCGGGTACCCGGCAAGGTCAACCTGCACCTGTCCGTCGGCGCCCGCCGCGCGGACGGGTACCACGACGTCACGACGGTGTTCCAGGCGGTGTCGCTCTACGACGACCTGACGGCGACGCCCGGACCTGACGATATCTCGTGCACGGTCTCCGGCGAGGGCGCGGGGGAGCTGCCGAGCGACTCCGGCAACCTCGCCGTCGCGGCCGCGCTGCGCCTCGCCCTCGTCGCGGGCGTCGAGCGGGGTGTCCGCCTGCACGTCGTCAAGGGCATCCCGGTCGCGGGCGGCATGGCCGGCGGCTCGGCCGACGCGGCCGCCGCGCTGCTGGCGTGCGACGCGCTCTGGGGGGCCGGCCTGCCGCGCGAGGAGCTCGCGTCGCTCGCGGCGACGCTCGGCAGCGACGTGCCGTTCGCGCTGCAGGGCGGCAGCGCCCTCGGCGTCGGCCGGGGCGAACGCCTCTCGCCGGTGCTGGTGCGCGGGCAGTTCCACTGGGTGCTCGCGTTCGCCGACCGCGGCCTGGCAACGGCGTCCGTCTACGAGGAGCACGACCGCGGCGACCCGCAGCCCGAACGCGAGCCGGACGGCGTGCTCGCCGCGCTGCGCGCCGGCGACGCGGTCGCCCTCGGCCGGGCGCTGCACAACGACCTCCAGGCCGCCGCGCTGCGCCTGCGACCGGGGCTGCGCAGGACCCTCGACGCGGGGATCGAACGCGGCGCGCTGGGCGCGGTCGTGAGCGGCTCCGGGCCGACGTGCGCGTTCCTCGCCAGGTCACGCAGCGACGCGGTCGCGCTCGCGGCCGGGCTCGCCGGGGCGGGTGCGTGCCGCAGCGTGCGGACGGCGTACGGCCCGGTGCCGGGAGCCCGCGTCCAGGGCGACGGTTCGTGAACCTCGTCAACGTCGAGGCGGTCGGCAAGACGTACGGCACGACGACCGTCCTCGACGACGTCTCCCTCGGCATCGCCGCCGACGAGCGGATCGGCGTCGTCGGCCGCAACGGCGGCGGCAAGACCACCCTGCTCCGCCTGCTGATGCGGGCCGAGCCGCCGGACACCGGGCGGGTGACCCACAGCAGCGGGCTGCGGGTCGGCTGGCTGCCGCAGGCCGTCGACCTGCCCGCGACGGCCACGGTGCGCGACGTCGTGATCGGCGACGCGGCCGAGCACGAGTGGGCGGGCGACGCGCGGGTGCGGGCCGTCCTGCACGGCCTCGGGGTGCACGAGCGGCTGGACGCGGTCGTCGGCCCGATGTCCGGTGGCGAACGCCGCCGGGTCGCGTTGGCCGCGCTGCTCGCCGGCGAGCACGACCTGCTCGTCCTGGACGAGCCGACCAACCACCTCGACGTCGAGGGCATCGCCTGGCTCGCGGCGCACCTCGCCGAACGCCGGTGCGCGCAGCTCGTCGTGACCCACGACCGGTGGTTCCTCGACGCGGTCTGCACGGCGACGTGGGAGGTCGCCGACGGCGCCGTTCGGCAGTACGAGGGCGGGTACAGCGCGTACGTCCTCGCCCGCGCCGAGCGCGAACGCGTCGCCGCCGCGACCGAGCAGCGCCGCCAGAACCTGCTCCGCAAGGAGCTCGCGTGGCTGCGCCGCGGCCCGCCGGCGCGGACGTCGAAGCCGCGGTTCCGCATCGACGCGGCGAACGCCCTCATCGCCGACGAGCCGCCCGCCCGCGACAGCGCGGACCTCGTTCGCTTCGCGACGTCGCGGCTCGGCAAGACGGTCGTGGACCTCGAGGACGCGGACGTCGTCGCGGGGGACAACGTCTTGCTGGAACGGCTCACCTGGCACCTCGGGCCCGGCGACCGAGTCGGCGTCGTCGGCGTCAATGGATCCGGCAAGACCACGCTGCTCCGCGTCCTCGCCGGCGACCTCGCGCCGCGCGCGGGGCGCGTCGTTCGCGGGCAGACGGTTCGTACCGCGCACCTGGATCAGGAGGTCCGCGGGCTGCCCGCCGGCAAGCGCGTACTCGAAGCCGTCGAGGAGGTCGCGCGGCACGTCGACCTCGGCAAGGGGCGGTCGCTGTCGGCGTCGCAGCTGCTCGAACGGTTCCTCTTCGACGCCGGGCGCCAGTGGACGCCGGTCGAGGACCTGTCCGGCGGGGAACGCCGGCGGCTGCAGCTGCTGCGGCTGCTGATGACCGAGCCGAACCTGCTCCTCCTCGACGAGCCCACGAACGACCTCGACATCGAGACCCTCGCCGCCGTCGAGGACCTGCTCGACGGCTGGCCGGGCACGCTGGTCGTCGTCTCGCACGACAGGTACTTCCTGGAGCGCACCACCGACCGCGTCCTGGCGCTGTACGGCGACGGGACGCTGCGCGACCTGCCCGGCGGCGTGGACGAGTACCTCGCGCGGGTGCAGGCGCCGCCCGAGGCCGCGCCGGCCAAGCGCGAGCGCTCCGGCGACTCCCGCGCCGCGCGCAAGGAGCTGACCCGCCTGGAACGCCTGCTGGAGAAGCTCGGCCGCGACGAGACCCGCCTGCACGCCGCCCTCGCCGCGAACGCCACCGACTACGAGGCCGTCGCGAAGCTCGACGCCGAGTTGCGTGACCTTGCCGCTCGGCGGTCGGCCGCCGAGGAGGAGTGGCTCAACCTTTCCGACGAGGCTTAGACGAGGCGGCCCTCCGGCCGGCGGCGCCTACTTGCGCTTCGTCCGTAGCTCGGGTTTCGGTTCGAGGTTGCCCAGCCCGTTCCACGCGAGGTTGACCAGGTGGGCCGCCACGTCGTCGCGGCTCGGCTTGCGCGCGTCCAGCCACCACTGGCCGACCAGCGCGACCATGCCGACGAGGGCGTGCGAGTACAACGGCGCCAGCTTGGTGTTGTAGCCCCGCGCCTTGAACTGCCCCGCGAGGATGTACTCGACCTGCACCGCGATGTCGCCGATGACGCTCGCGAAGATGCCGGTCGTCGACGCGACCGGCGACTCGCGGATCAGGATGCGGAAGCCGTCGGTCTGCGTCTCGATGTACGTCAGCAGCGCCGTCGCGGCCTGCTCCAGCAGGATGCGCGGGTGGTCGCCGACGAGGGAGTCGTTGACCTGCGTCATGAGGCGCTGCACCTCGCGGTCCTTGACGACCTCGTAGATGCCTTCCTTGGTGCCGAAGTGCTCGTACACGATCGGCTTGGACACGCCCGCGCGGTTGGCGATCTCCTCGATCGACGTTGCCTCGAAGCCACGTTCGGCGAACAGCGTCCGCGACACGTCGAGCAGCTGCGCTCTGCGCTGCTGCCCGGTCATGCGTACCCGCGGTTTCGCCTCCTCGCTCACGCGAGGGACTGTCTCACGCGCGAGCCTTGGCCAACCGCTCGCGGGTCGGCCAGCGGACCTCCGTGGCCCAGCCGAGACGTTCGAACGCCCAGATGATGCGCGCCGTGCTGTCCACCTGGCCGCGGTCGACGCCGTGCCGCGCCGCGGTCGGGTCGGCGTGGTGCAGGTTGTGCCACGACTCGCCCATCGAGATGACGGCCATCGGCCAGAAGTTCGTGCTCTTGTCGCGCGTCTTGAACGGTCGGTTGCCGAACGTGTGGCAGAGCGAGTTGATGCTCCACGTCACGTGGTGCAGGACGCCGACGCGCACCAGGCTGGCCCAGAAGAACGCCGACACGGCGCCGGTCCAGCGACCGGTCACCGCGAAGCCGAGCAGTGCGGGGCCGATCAGCGAGACCGCCACGAGCTGCGGGAATGCCTTGTGTACCGCGGCGATGTCCTTGTCGGCGAGCAGGTCGGGCGCGTACTTCTCCATCGAGGTCTGCTCGGGGTCGAACAGCCACCCCATGTGCGCGTGCCACAGCCCCTTGAGCATCGCGCCGACACCCTCGCCGTACTCGTGCGGCGAGTGCGGGTCGCCCGGCTTGTCGCTGAACGCGTGGTGGCGGCGGTGGTCGGCGACCCAGCGGATGACCGGGCCCTGGATCGCGAGCGAGCCGGCGATCGCGAGGCCGATCCGCAACGGGCGGTTGGCCTTGAACGAGCCGTGCGTGAAGTAGCGGTGGAAGCCGACCGTGACGCCGTGGCCGGCGATGGCGTACATCAGCACGGCGATCCAGACGTCGGTCCAGCCGATGCCGTTGCCCCAGAGCACGAACCCGGCGGCCAGCACCGCCGCGAACGGCAGCACGACGAACAGCACGAGCGCGACCTGTTCCCAGCGCTTCTTCGGCTCGGTCGGGATGGGCGGCGGCGCTATGGGGCGTTCGGCGAGCAATGTCATGAGGCGGTTCCTCGTGGCTGGGGGAGTCGCGCTGGCTACGCCACCGTAACCTACTCAACCGTAACCTGTCGAGACGAGACCCCGCATCGCTACCATCGGCTGCGTACGTTCCGGGGTTGCTCTGTTGGCAGGGGCGATCAGATTTTGGATCTGAGTACGACGGAGGTTCGATTCCTCCCCCCGGAGCAATCCCCCGCGTGGTGAACCCCCGGTACACTCGGCCTCCACCCGCCAACGCGAGGAGCCTCGTGCCGACATCCGCTGCCCGCCCGGCGGCGGTCGTCGTTCTGGCCGCCGGCCAGGGCACCCGGATGCGCTCCACGACGCCGAAGGTGCTGCACCGGCTCTGCGGCCGGCCACTCATCGGGCACGTCCTCGCCGCGGTCGAGCCGCTCGGTGCCGAACGCCTCGTCGTCGTCGTCGGCTACGGCGCGGACGAGGTCGCGGCGGCGCTGCCCGAGGGTGCGGAGACGGTCGTCCAGGCCGAGCAGAACGGCACCGGGCACGCCGTCCGCCTCGCGTTGGAGACCCTGCCGTCGCTCGACGGCCCGGTCCTCGTCCTCTACGGCGACATGCCGCTGCTCACGACCGCGACGCTGCGCGCGCTGCTCGCCGCGCACACCGGCGACCTGACCGTGCTGACCGCGCACCTGGCCGACCCCACCGGCTACGGCCGCGTCCTGCGTGACGACGGCGGGTGGGTGACCGCCATCGTCGAGGAGGTCGACGCGACCCGCGAGCAGCGGGCGATCACCGAGATCAACGCCGGGGTCTACGTGTTCGACGCGATCGCCCTGCGGGCCGCGTTGACCAAGGTGTCGGCGGAGAACGCGCAGCTCGAGGAGTACCTCACCGACGTCGTCGCGATCCTCGGCGGCGGTGTCGCCGTCACGACCGACGCGGCCGAGGTGGACAACGTCAACGACCGCGCCCAGCTCGCGGCGGCGGCCGGGGCGCTGCGCGACCGGCTGCTGCGCGAGGCGATGCGCGCCGGCGTCACCGTCGTCGACCCCGCGACGACCTGGGTCGACGCGACCGTCACGCTGGCTCAGGACGCGACCGTCGAGCCCTTCACGGTCCTGCGGGGGACCACCAGCGTCGCGGGCGGCGCGACGGTCGGCCCGTACGCCGACCTCACCGACACGGTCGTCTCGGAGGGCGCCACGGTGCGTGCGAGCACCTGCGTCGGCGCGGTCGTCGGCGCGGACGCGACCGTGGGCCCGTACGCCTACCTGCGTCCCGGCACGGTCCTCGGGCCGCGCGCGAAGGCGGGCGGCTTCGTCGAGATCAAGTCGAGCACCGTCGGCGCCGACTCGAAGGTCCCGCACCTGTCCTACGTCGGCGACGCGACCATCGGCGAACGCAGCAACATCGGCGCCGCGACCGTCGTCGTCAACTACGACGGCGTCGCCAAGCACCCGACCGTGATCGGCGACGACGTGCGCATCGGCAGCGACACGATGCTGGTCGCGCCGGTCGAGGTCGGCGACGGCGCGTACACCGCGGCCGGCTCGGTGATCACCAAGGACGTGCCCGCCGGCGCGCTCGGCGTCGGCCGGGCGTACCAGCGCAACGTCGAGGGCTGGGTCGCGCGACGGCGCGGCGCGGAGGACGCGACACACGACGACGAGGGAGCGGCGCAGTGACCGGCTTGGAGATCACCAGCCACAAGACCCTGATGCTGTTCTCGGGGCGGGGGTTCCCCGAGCTGGCGGAGGAGGTCGCGGAGCACCTCGGCTGCCAGCCGTCGCCGGTGACGTTGTACGACTTCGCGAACGGCGAGACGTACTGCCGCTTCGAGGAGTCGGTCCGCGGCTGCGACGCGTTCCTCGTGCAGAGCCACACCGTGCCCATCAACACGTGGGTGATGGAGCAGCTCATCATGTGCGACGCGCTGAAGCGCGCGAGCGCCAAGCGGATCACCGTCGTCGCGCCGTTCTACCCGTACTCCCGCCAGGACAAGAAGACCCTCGCGCGCGAGCCGATCTCGGCGAAGCTGATGGCCGACCTGTTCCGCGCGGCCGGCGCCAACCGGATCATCGCCATCGACCTGCACACGCCGCAGATCCAGGGCTACCTCGACGCGCCGCTCGACCACCTCACCGCGCTGCCGCTGCTGTCCGACCACATTGCCGCGCGCGGCGACGTCGACAACGTCACCATCGTCTCGCCCGACGCCGGCCGGGTCCGCGTCGCCGAGAAGTACACCGACCGCCTCGGCACGCCGCTGGCGATCATCCACAAGCGCCGCGACCCGCGGGTCGCCAACGACGCCAAGGTGTTCAACGTCGTCGGCCAGGTCGAGGGCCGCTGCTGCGTCCTCGTCGACGACATGATCGACACCGGCGGGACGATCGTGAAGGCCGCCGACGCGCTGTTCGACCAGGGCGCGGCCGAGGTGCTCGTCGCCGCGACGCACGGCATCTTCTCCGGCCCCGCCGTCGACCGGCTCAAGAACAGCCGCATCTCCGAGGTCATCGTCACGAACACGCTGCCCGTCACGCCGGACAAGCAGTTCGACAAGCTCACCGTCCTGTCGGTGGCGCCCATGCTGGCGAACGCCATCCGCGCGGTGTTCGACGACTCGACGGTGTCGGGCCTGTTCGACGGGACGAACTAGGCGCGGGCGTCAGAGGACGCAGAAGAAGCCGTACCGCGTCGCGCGCGCCGGCAGCGGGCGGTCGGCGTAGCGGTCGCGCAGGTACGTGGCTGGCGTGCCCGGCGGCACGGCCGGACGCTTGATCACCGGGTCGCTCGCCTTGTAGCGGGACGGCGCCGAGTTGCCTTCGACGAACCTCGCCTGCGACACCTCGTTCGCCCACCTGCCGGTGTAGCGCAGCACGTAGAGGCCGAGGTCGATGTCGACGACGTACACGAGACCGTTCGCGACGACCGGGTACGACCACATGGCGCCGGTCCAGCGGTCCGTCGCGGTCGTGAAGTACAGCCGGTCCTCGCGCGCGTCCGGCTCGAACTCCGGCTTCGGCACGAACGCCCCCGCCTCGACCGGGGCCTTCGGGTTCGAGATGTCGACCGCGCGCAGCCCGCCGCCGTACCAGGGCACGAGGGCGACGTCCGGGAACACCGTCTGGTTGTGCGAGGTGAACGAGCCGTTCAGCGCCTTGGCGCGGTCGCAGTCGTTCTCCCGCAGCTTGAACTCGCCGCCGGTCAGCGCGGGCACGGCCGGGTTGGCGATCGACGCCATCCGCAGCCACCCGAACGGGCAGCCGCCGACCTTGGTCACCAGGTCCGCGGTCTTGGCGTACCCCTCGGAGACGAGGACGAGGTAGGGCTTGCCGGGGACCTTCACCGCGCCGTGCACGTTGCCGTCGTACTGCAGCGGCGCGGACGTCGGGACGACGGCGCCGGGGGACCGGTCGGCGAGCGTCGAGGTGTCGGCCAGGATCAGCCCGAAGTCCCACGTCGACAGGTACGCCGTCTTCCCGTCGTCGCTCACCGAGACCGAGTGCAGGTAGCCGCCGTTCGACGACGTGACGCCGGTCGCGCCGCGCTGCACGTCGGCGATGTCGGCGCCGAGGTCGTACGCCGCGGCGAGCATCGGCGCCTTGGGGTCGGCGAGGTCGTACACCTCGAGGTCCGGCGAGTAGAGCGTGAACGTCACGTAGGCGAGCGCGCGGCCCGGGTGCTTCGCGTCCTTCCAGAGGAAGAACTCGTGCGGCGGACGCGGGCCGAAGTCGACGGTGGACAGCAGCACCGGCTTGGCGCAGTTCCTGATGTCGTACGTCTTCAGGAAGTTGCCGGTCGTCGCGTCGCCGTTCGCGGTGGCGTACGTCATCACGACGAGGATGCCGAGGCCTGCGTCCGCGCGGATCTCCCGCTGCGTCGAGCCCTTGGTCGGGGCGATCGTGCCGACCTGCTTCGGCTTCGCGGGGTTGCGGGCGTCGACGACGGCGATGCCGTGCTTGTCGTAGCGGTCGCCGACGTAGACGCAGGTGCCGGCGACGGCGATGGGGGAGTTGGTGCCCCGCTTGCCCAGGTTGGTGTGGCCGACGAGCGTGAAGCCCTTGGCGGTGCCGTACTTCGACGGTAGCGGCAGCGGTGCGGCGGCCCCAGCGGGCAGCGCCATCGACGCGCCGATCGCGAGCGCGGTGAACGTTGTGAGGAACGTCGTCCGACGGGTCATCCCAGCCTCCTGGTCCGCCCGAAGTGTTCGACGCGGCAGCACGCCAACCCTCTCGCCGGGAACGCGCGGTTTCGTGCGGGGGCTCCGCACGGCTAGACTCCGCTCCCTGGGCGCAGGCGTTGTCGTCGCCGCGCCGGCCCACGCCGTACGCCGTCGCTAGGAGCAGTCGTGTCCGAGGTCCGCATCGCCGCCGAACCGCGCACCGAGTTCGGCAAGGGCGGCGCGCGCCGCACCCGCCGGGCCGGCAAGGTGCCCGCCGTCCTGTACGGCCACGGCGTCGACGTCCGCCACCTGGCGCTGCCCGCGCGCGAGCTGGCCCACGCGTTCAAGAGCGAGGGCGGCTCGAACGTCCTGCTCTCCCTCGACCTGCCCGACGGCGAGGAGCTGGCGCTGCCCCGGCAGGTCCAGCGCGACCCGTTGCGCGGCGACCTCCAGCACATCGACCTGCTGCTCGTCCGCCGTGGCGAGAAGGTCTCCGTCGACGTCCCCGTCGTTCTCACGGGCGAGGCGCCCGCGGTGAAGCAGGGCGGCGGCATGCTCGACCAGCAGCTCACGATGCTCTCTGTCGAGGCCGAGGCCACGCACATCCCGACCGTCCTCGAGGTCGACATCTCCGGCCTCTCCGAGGTCGGCGGCCACGGCATCCACGCCGGCTCCGTCCCGCTGCCGCAGGGCACGACGCTGCTCACCGACCCCGACGCGCTCGTCGTCCACGTGGTCGGCTCGTCCACCGAGGCCGACGTCGCCGCCGAGGAGGCCGGCGAGGCCGCCGAGCGTGCCGAGGCCGCCGAGGCCGCCGGTGGCGAGGCGCCCGCTGCCGCTGCCGAGGGCGAGACCCCGGCCGCGGAGTAGCGCGTGGCCGACGCCCCCACGCTCGTCGTCGGCCTCGGCAACCCGGGGCCGCGTTACGCGGGCAACCGGCACAACGTCGGCTTCCTGGTGCTCGACGAGCTGGCCCGCCGCGCGGGCGGCTCGTTCAAGGCGCACCGCGGCCGCGCAGACGTCATCGAGACGCGGTTCGGCCCGGAGCGGGTCGTGCTCGCCAAGCCGAAGTCGTTCATGAACGAGTCCGGCGGCCCGCTGGCCTCGTTGCGCGACTTCTGGAAGGTCCCGGCGGAGCGGATCGTCGTCGCCTACGACGAGCTGGACCTGCCGTTCGCGACCCTGCGGCTCAAGCTCGGCGGCGGCGACAACGGCCACAACGGGCTCAAGTCGATCACCAAGTCGCTCGGCACCCGCGACTACTACCGGGTCCGCTTCGGCATCGGCCGCCCACCCGGTCGCCAGGACCCCGCGGACTACGTGCTCTCCGACTTCTCCCCGGTCGAACGCCGGGAGCTGCCGTTCCTCCTCGACCGCGCGGCCGACGCGGTCGAGTCGCTGCTGCGCGACGGGCTCGCCACCGCGCAGAACACCTTCCACACGGTGGAGTCCCCATGAGCGAACGCTGGTCGAGCGGAGACGCGTACGAGCCGTTCATCGGCCGGTGGAGCCGCCTCGTCGCGCCGGAGTTCGTCGAGTGGCTCGGCGCGCCGCCCGACCTGCGCTGGCTCGACGTCGGCTGCGGCACCGGCGCGCTCTCCGGGACCGTCCTGCGCGACGCGGCGCCCGCGAGCGTCGTCGGCGTCGACCCGGCGCCGGCCTACGTCGCGTTCGCCGAAGCGCACGTGCCCGACCGGCGGGCGACGTTCCGCGTCGGCGACGCGATGGCGCTGCCGGTCGAGGACGACGCGTTCGACGTCGCGGTCACCGGCCTGGTCCTCAACTTCGTGCCCGACCCGGCCGCGGCCCTCACCGAGATCCGCCGCGCGGTCCGCCCGGGCGGGACGATCGCGGCGTACGTCTGGGACTACGGCGCCGGCGGTCTCGCGCTGCTGCGCACGTTCTGGGACGTCGCAGTGGACCTCGACCCGGACGCGCACTCGCTGGACGAGGCGGTGCGCTTCCCGCTCTGCAAGGCGGGCGCGCTGGGCACGCTGTTCGGCGGGCTCGACGGTGTCGAGACGCGCGCCATCACCGTGCCGACGGTGTTCCGCGACTTCGACGACTACTGGACGCCGTTCCTCGGCGGACAGGGCCCCGGCCCGACGTACCTGGCAGGGCTGCCGGAGGAGCGCCGGGACGCGCTGCGCGAGGCCCTGCGCGAACGCCTCCCCACCGCCCCCGACGGCACCATCCCGCTGACGGCCCGCGCGTGGGCGGCCCGCGGCCGGGTCCCCGTCGCCTGAGCGGCCGGATCCCCGTTGTGTGCGGGATTCGACGGCCCTAGCCGGTCGAATCCCGCACACAACGAAAGAGGGGTGGCGCGGGCCGGTTAGGCTGGAGGGACACCCCCCGGTCGCTGGCTCCGTGGGGGCATTCGTCGTGAGAGGACCCCGTGGCCGTACCTGGACTCGTCCCGCTGCTCGCGGCCGAGCCCGCGCTCGCCCGCGCCGCCGCGCGGGCGGGTGAGCCCGAGCTCGGGCTGACCGCGCCGGCCCCGCTGCGGCCGTTCGCGGTCGCGACCCTGGCGAACGAGACGCAACGCCTCGTCGTCGCCGTCACCGCCACCGGCCGCGAGGCCGAGGACCTGACCGCTGCGCTGCGCTGCCTGCTGCCGCCCGAGTCGGTCGCGGAGTACCCGGCCTGGGAGACGCTGCCCCACGAACGGCTCAGCCCCCGGGCCGACACCGTAGGGCGGCGGATCGCCGTGCTACGACGCCTCGCTCACCCGGGCGACGACGGCCCGTTGAAGGTCGTCGTGGCCCCCGTACGCAGCCTGCTCCAGCCGCAAGTGAAGGGCCTCGGCGACCTGCCGCCGCTCGTCACGGCGAAAGGCGCCACCGTCGACCTCGACGCGTTCGTCGGCCGGCTGGTCGACTACTGCTACAGCCGCGTCGACCTGGTCGAGAAGCGCGGGGAGTTCGCGGTCCGCGGCGGCATCCTCGACGTGTTCCCGCCGACCGAGGAGCACCCGGTCCGCATCGAGCTCTGGGGCGACGAGGTCGAGGACGTCCGCTACTTCGCGGCCGGCACGCAACGTTCACTCGGCGAGGCAGAGCACGGGCTGTGGGCGCCGCCGTGCCGCGAGCTGCTGCTGACGCCGGACGTGCGAGACCGCGCGCGCAACCTCGCCGACAAGCATCCAGAGCTGGTCGAGATCCTCGACAAGCTCGCCGACGGAACGCCGGTCGAGGGCATGGAGGCGCTCGCGCCGGTCCTCGTCGACGACCTGGTCCTGCTGGTCGAGGAGCTGCCCGCGGGCGCGCACGTCCTCGTCTGCGACCCCGAGCGCGTGCGGTCCAGGGCCGAGGAGCTGACCAGGACCAGCGAGGAGTTCCTCGAAGCGTCGTGGGCGGTCGCGGCCGGCGGCGGGACGGCGCCCGTCGACCTCGGCGCGGCGGCGTACCGCGAGGTCGCCGACGTCCGGACGACGGCGTTGGAGCAGGGCATCGCGTGGTGGACGCTGTCGCCGTTCGCGGCCGACGAGGACGCCGAGCACGTGGTCGACGCGCGGGCGCACGAGCCGTACGTCGGCGACATGGACAAGCTGGTCAACGACGCGAGGGACTGGTCGCGCGACGGCTGGCGCGTGGTGTTCGTGACCGAGGGCCACGGCCCGGCCGAACGCCTCGCCGAGGTGCTGCGCGAGCACGACCTCGGCGTCCGGGTGACGGCCGAGCTGGACGCGCCGCCGGAGCCGGGGATCGTCGTGAGCAACGCGGTGTTCGACGACGGCTTCGTCGCGCCGGGCCTCAAGCTCGCGGTCGTCACGGAGACCGACTTCGCCGGGCAGCGTTCCGCGACGAAGGACATGCGCCGGATGCCGAGCCGGCGGCGCAACGCCGTCGACCTGCTGTCGCTGCGCCCCGGCGACTACGTCGTGCACGAGTCCCACGGCGTCGGCCGGTACGTGCAGATGGAGAAGCGCACGGTCAACGGCGGCGAGCGCGAGTACCTCGTCCTGGAGTACGCCAAGGGCGACCAGCTCCGCGTGCCCACCGACTCGCTCGACCTCGTCACCCGCTACGTCGGCGGCGAGGCACCGACGCTGCACCGGATCGGCGGCAGCGACTGGGCCAAGGCCAAGGGCCGCGCGCGCAAGGCGGTCCGCGAGATCGCCGCCGAGCTGATCCGCCTCTACAGCGCGCGGATGGCGAGCCCCGGCTACCAGTTCGGTCCGGACACGCCGTGGCAGGCGGAGCTGGAGGACGCGTTCCCGTACCACGAGACGCCGGACCAGCTCGCCGCCATCAACGAGGTCAAGGCCGACATGGAGTCGCCGGTCCCGATGGACCGGGTCATCTGCGGTGACGTCGGCTACGGCAAGACGGAGATCGCCGTCCGCGCGGCGTTCAAGGCGGTCATGGACGGCAAGCAGGTCGGCATCCTCGTACCCACGACTCTCCTTGCGCAGCAGCACCTCCAGACGTTCAGTGAACGGTTCGCGCAGTTCCCCGTCGCGGTGCGCGGCGTCAGCCGGTTCAACTCCGCGAAGGAGCAGGCAGCGATCCTCGACGGCGTCGCGGACGGCACCGTCGACGTCGTCATCGGCACCCACCGGCTGCTCTCGACGTCGACCAAGTTCAAGGACCTCGGGCTGGTCGTCGTGGACGAGGAGCAGCGCTTCGGCGTCGAGCACAAGGAGTACCTGAAGCGGCTGCGCACCAGCGTCGACGTGCTGACGATGAGCGCCACGCCGATCCCGCGGACGCTGGAGATGAGCATCACCGGCATCCGCGAGCTGTCGACCATCGACACCCCGCCGGAGGAACGCCACCCGGTGCTGACGTTCGTCGGCCCGTACGACGAGCGGCAGATCGGCGCGGCGATCCGCCGGGAGCTGCTGCGCGAGGGCCAGGTGTTCTTCGTGCACAACCGGGTCGACTCGATTGAGAAGGCCGGGCAGCGGCTGCGCGAGCTGGTGCCCGAGGCGCGCATCCGCACCGCGCACGGCCAGATGAACGAGGACCTGCTCGAACACGTGATGGTGGAGTTCTGGGAGAAGGAGTTCGACGTCCTCGTCTGCACCACGATCGTGGAGTCGGGACTCGACATCGCCAACGCGAACACGTTGATCGTGGAGCGCGCCGACGCCCTCGGTCTGTCCCAGCTCCACCAGCTACGAGGCCGCGTCGGCCGTGGGCGGGAGCGGGCGTACGCGTACTTCCTCTACCCGCCGGAGAAGCCGCTCTCGGAGCTCGCGTACGACCGCCTGCAGACGATCGCGCAGAACGCCGAGCTCGGCGCCGGCATGGCGGTGGCGTTGAAGGACCTCGAGATCCGCGGCGCGGGCAACCTGCTCGGCGGCGAGCAGAGCGGGCACATCGCGGCCGTCGGCTTCGACC
The DNA here is from genome assembly GCA_030840645.1 of Frankiaceae bacterium. GTDB lineage: Bacteria > Actinomycetota > Actinomycetes > BP-191 > BP-191 > BP-191. Next base: position 38,612 of record JAVEEC010000008.1, on the reverse strand, counting down.
TCTACGTGCGCCTCGTCGGCGAGGCGGTCGCGGAGTTCAAGGGGGAGAAGCGCGAGGAGGAGATCGAGGTCAAGGTCAACCTCCCCGTCGACGCCGCGCTGCCGCACTCCTACATCCCCGAGGAGCGGCTGCGCATCCAGGCGTACGGCCGGATCGCCGCCGCCCACGACGCGCCGACGCTCGACGCCGTCCGCGAGGAGCTCTCCGACAGGTACGGCCCGCTGCCCGCGCAGGTCGAGAACCTGATGGCCGTGGCGGCGTTCCGCAACCGCGCCAGGGGGCTCGGCATCACCGAGGTCTCGGTGCAGGGCAGCGCCGTCCGCTTCGCGCCGCTGGAGCTGCTGGAGAGCCAGCAGCTGCGGCTGCAGCGCCTCTACAAGGGGGCGATCGTGAAGCAGGCCGTGCGGACCGTGCTCGTGCCGCGGCCCGACGTACGCGACACTGACCTCCTGGCGTGGTGCACCGACGTGCTCGACGCCGTACTCGACCAGCCCGTCCCGGAAGGATCCGTTACGTGAACGTTCGCCGTCTCGGGGCGCTCGCCCTCGCCTGCCTGACCCTCGCGGGCTGCGCGCGGACCGGCGCCGGTGTCGCGGCCCGCGTGGGCGACACGCGGATCACGACCTCGGCGCTGACGACCCGCGTGACGCGCGGCTACGAGAACAAGGCGTTCGCGCAGTCCCACCCCAAGGACGAGTACCAGCGGCAGTGGCTGAACCGCCTGATCTCCGCGCACCTCATCGAGGTCGCCGCGCAACGGCTCGGCGTCACGGTCACCGAGGCGCAGGTCGACGCCCAGCTCAAGCGGTTCGCCGACAACGCCGGCGGCCAGCAGCAGCTCGAGGCCCAGGCAGCGGCGCAGGGCGTCGCCAAGGAGGACCTCCGGGACGCGACGCACGACCTGGTCCTGCGCGACGCCGTCGCGGACAAGCTGGTCGCGGACGTCGTCGTGACCGAGAAGCAGCTCACCGAGGCGTACGCGAAGGCGCTGCCGCAGCTCGACGTCGCGCACATCGCGCACATCCTGGTGAAGGACGCCGCGACCGCGGCGACCGTCGCGACAGAGGCGCGCAAGCCCGGCGCCGACTTCGCGGCGCTGGCGAAGAAGTACTCGCAGGACGCGAACACCAACACCGAGGGCGGCGACCTCGGGCAGATCGGCAACGGCGACGGCAAGTTCCAGGCGTCGTTCGAGAAGGCGATCTTCACCGGGCAGACCGGCTCGATCGTCGGGCCGATCAAGGCGGAGTCGGGGTACGAGGTCGTCAAGGTGATCGAGCGGCGGACGACGACGTTCGCGCAGGCGCGCGACGAGCTGCGCCGCACGGTCATCGGGCAGGCCCGCGAGCAGAAGCTCGCCGCCTACATGACCGACCTCACCAAGCGGCTGAAGGTCAAGGTCAACCCGCGCTTCGGCGGCTGGGACCCCAACGGCAACGGCGTCGTCGCGGTCAGCGGCGACGACCTCTCGTCGCCCGCGCCGAGCCCCGGCCAGAACCAGCCGCAGCCCGCGCCGCCCGCGGCCACGGGCGGGCCGTGACCGAGACGCCCGCGTTCGGCGGATCGATGGACCGGCTGGTGCTGGTCGCCAACACCCACCGCGTCGCGCCCGGACTGCTCTCGTGGGCGGCGTGGGACGAGCTGCGCAGCGGCGACGTCTGCTGCGCCGACCCGGAGCACCCGCAGCTGCCGTTCCTCGACGCGGCGGGCGTCACGGTCACCGTGCTGCGGCCCGAGGACGGCCCGGCGGGGCAGACCGTGTCGTACCTGCTCGGCGGCGGTGACCCGTCCGCGGCGGCGCTCGCGCACCTGTTCCGCGACCGCGCCCGCGACGGCCGTACGGCGGTCTGGCTCGCGTCGCCCGGCGGCGACCCGGCGTTCGTCCGGGCGCTCGGCGACGTCGCCGCCCGCGAGGGCGGCGTCGAGCTGGAGGTCGTCTACGGCTCGTACGACCTGCCGGGCGCGCGGCTGCTCGACCTCGTGTCGACGATGGACCGGCTGCGCTCGCCGGGCGGCTGCCCGTGGGACGCGGAGCAGACGCACTCGTCGCTCGCTCCCTATCTGGTCGAGGAGACGTACGAGGCGCTCGAAGCCGTCGAGAACGGCGACCTCGACGCGCTGCGCGACGAGCTGGGTGACGTTCTCCTGCAGGTGGTGTTCCACGCGCGGGTCGCGCAGGAGCGGACCGACGAGACCGCGTGGACCATCGACGATGTCGCGGGCGGCATCGTGGCGAAGCTGGTGCGCCGCCACCCGCACGTGTTCGGCGACGTGTCGGTCTCCGGCGCGGAGGAGGTCGTGCACAACTGGGACGTCATCAAGGCGGGCGAACGCGCGGAGGGCGCGGGCGCGCTGCACGGCGTACCCCTCGGGCAGCCCGCGACCGCGCTCGCGGCGAAGCTGCAGAAGCGCGCGACCAAGGCCGGCCTGCCCGCCGCGTTGCTGCCGTACGCCGACGACGCGCTCGCGGCGATCGAACGCTCGGCGCCGGAGGACAGGGCCGCCGCGGTGGGGCGGCTGCTGTTCGCGGTCGTGGCGCTGGCGCGCACGTTCGACGTCGACGCCGAGGCGGCGTTGCGCGGGGTGTCGCGGGAGTTCCGCGCGGCGTTCGAGGCGGCCGAGGAGACGGCGCGCGCGACCGGCGTGCCGCTGGCCGAGTGGGACGAGGCGGCGTGGCGCGAGGTGTGGGACGCTGCCGCGCTACCACCGGTCGACTAGGGAGCGCGACATGCAGGGTGCGATCTGGCGGACGCTCTCGCTGGTCATCGGCGGGCCGATCTTCGTCGCGGGGACGGCGGCGGCGATGCGCAACGGCGGCGGCATCGGGCTGGTCGGCGGCTTCGGGCTCGCGCTGGTGCTCCTGCCGTTCGCGCTGCGCGGCCTGCCTCCGGTCGAGCCGCAGTAGCCTCCTCGGCCGCGACAGCGGGTGCGGCGTGCGGCAGCGCGACGAGGGCGCGGCGGTAGTCTTGGCGGACCGTCGAGACGAAGTAGGTGCGTGCGCGTGGCGTCGATCGAGGCCGTTGCCGCTCGGGAGATCCTGGACTCCAGGGGCAACCCCACCGTCGAGGTCGAGGTCGCTCTGGACGACGGCACGATCGCCCGCGCGGCGGTGCCGAGCGGCGCGAGCACCGGCGCGTTCGAGGCGGTCGAGCTGCGTGACGGCGACGACAGGTACGGCGGCAAGGGCGTCGCCAAGGCGGTGCACGCCGTCGAGAACGAGATCGCCGACGAGCTGCTCGGCTACGACGCCAGCGAGCAGCGGCTCGTCGACCAGGCGCTGCTCGACCTCGACGGCACGCCGGACAAGAGCCGCCTGGGCGCCAACGCGATCCTCGGCGCGTCGCTGGCAGTCGCGAAGGCCGGGGCCGAGTCGGCGGGGCTGCCGCTGTTCCGCTACCTCGGCGGGCCGACCGCCAACCTGCTGCCGGTGCCGATGCTGAACATCCTCAACGGCGGGGCGCACGCGGACACCAACGTCGACGTCCAGGAGTTCATGGTCGCGCCGGTGGGGGCGGCGACGTTCCGCGAGGCGCTGCGCTGGGGGTCCGAGGTCTACCACGCGCTCAAGAGCGTGCTTTAGTCGCGCGGCCTCGTGACGGCCGTCGGCGACGAGGGCGGCTTCGCGCCGGACCTGCCCGCCAACCGCGACGCGCTGGAGCTGATCGTCGAGGCGATCGAGAAGGCCGGCTTCGTACCCGGGCAGGACGTGGCGCTGGCGCTCGACGTCGCGGCGACGGAGTTCTACCGCGACGGCGCGTACGTGTTCGAGGGCGGTCCCAAGACGTCGACCGAGATGGCGGCGTACTACGCGGGACTGCTGCGCGACTTCCCGATCGTGTCGTTCGAGGACCCGCTTGCTGAGGACGACTGGGACGGCTGGCGCGGGCTGACCGAGGAGCTCGGCGCGGCCGTGCAGCTCGTCGGCGACGACCTGTTCGTGACCAACCCGTCCCGGCTCGCGCGCGGCATCACCGAGCGCTGCGCCAACTCCCTGCTCGTCAAGGTCAACCAGATCGGCACGCTGACCGAGACGATCGACGCAGTCTCGATGGCGCACCGCGCCGGGTACACGACGATGATGAGCCACCGCTCCGGCGAGACCGAGGACACGACGATCGCCGACCTCGCGGTCGCGCTGGGCTGCGGCCAGATGAAGTCCGGCGCCCCCGCGCGCAGCGAGCGCGTCGCCAAGTACAACCAGCTGCTGCGGATCGAGGAGGAGCTGGACGACGCGGCGCGGTACGCGGGGCGGGCGGCGTTCCCGCGGTTCGAGGTCAAGGCGTAGATGGCGCGCGGCGGGCCGAAGCCTGGCGGGTCGCGGACACCCGCGACCGCGCGCAGGGCCAGCGCCGCACGGCGACCCGACCAGCGGCGGCGCACGACCGGCGTCGGGACACCGGCCGCGAGGAAGCCGGACCCCGCCGCGCGGCGGACCGCGGTCACCAGCAGGGCCGCGATCCTCGGCGTCGTCGTCTGCGTCCTCGCGCTGGCGTTGACGGTGCCGTTGCGGCAGTACGTCGCCCAGCGCGGCCGGGTCGCGCGGCTGCGCGCCACGCAGACCCAGGCGCAGGCCAGGGTGGACGCGCTGGAGGCGCGCAAGCGGCAGCTCCAGGACCCCGCGTACATCGAGCGGCTGGCCCGCGAGCGGCTGCACTTCGTGCGGCCAGGCGAGGTGCCGTACATCATGCTCACGCCGACGCCGGCGCCGGTCCCCGCCAAGCCGGCCGCGCCCGGCGTCGCGAAGGTCGACGGCACCGGGCCGTGGTACTCCCGGCTCTGGGGGACCGTCGACACGGCGGGCCGCGCGCCCGTCCGGAAGCCGTGACCGCCGAGGCGGACCGCGCAACGGTCGAGGCGCAGCTCGGTCGGCCGCCGCGCGGCCTGCGTTCGGTGGCGCACCGTTGTACCTGCGGGCTGCCCGACGTGGTCGAGACCGATCCCGTGCTGGCCGACGGCACGCCGTTCCCGACGCTGTACTACCTGACCTGCCCGCGCGCGGCGTCGGCGGTCGGGCGGCTCGAAGCATCGGGGCTGATGGCGGAGATGACGCGACGGCTCGCGGACGAGCCGGACCTCGCGACGGCGTACGCGGCGGCGCACGACGACTACCTCGCGCGACGCGACGCCGTACGTCCGCTGCCCGGCGCGCCGAGTGCCGGCGGGATGCCGTCGCGGGTGAAGTGCCTGCACGTCCTGGTCGCGCACGAGCTGGCCGTGCCCGGCGCCAACCCGCTCGGCCGCGAGGCGCTGGAACTGCTGGGGGACTGGGGCTCCGGCGGTCCCTGCGTCACGCCGTGACCCGCGTCGGAGCCGTCGACTGCGGCACCAACTCGGTCCGGCTGCTCGTCGCGGACGTCGACGGCGACACGCTGGTGGACGTGCACCGCGAGATGCGGGTCGTCCGGCTCGGGCAGGGCGTGGACGAGACCGGGCGGCTCGCGCCGGAGGCGCTCGAGCGGACGTTCGCGGCGCTGCGGGACTACGCGTCGATCTGCCTGGAGACCCGCACCGAACGCGTCCGCATGGTCGCGACGTCGGCGACCCGCGACGCGGCGAACGCCGCGGAGTTCGTCACCGGCTGCACCGCGATCCTCGGCGTCGCGCCGCAGGTCGTGTCGGGTGCGGAGGAGGCGCGGCTGTCGTTCCGCGGCGCGACGGCGGAGCTGGTGGGCTTCGCCGCGCCGTACGTCGTCTGCGACATCGGCGGCGGCTCGACCGAGGTGGTGCTCGGGACCGGTGACGTCGCGCAGAGCGCGAGCGTCGACGTCGGCTGCGTCCGCCTGACCGAACGCCTGCTGCGTGCGGACCCGCCCACCGCCGTCGAGGTCGTGGCGGCTGTCGACGCGATCGGCCGGGCGCTGCGTGTCGTCGACGCCGCCGTGGACGTGGCGCGGGGGCGGACGTTCGTCGGCCTGGCCGGCTCGGTCACGACGGTCGCGGCGCTGGCGCTCGACCTCCCTGCGTACGACCCGCACGCGATCCACCTCGCGCGCATCCCCGCGCTCGCCGTCGAGGAGGTGACGGCGATGCTGCTGGCGGCGACCCGCGAGGAGCGCGCCGCGCTGCCGGTGATGCACCCCGGCCGGGTCGACGTGATCGCCGCGGGCGCGCTGGTGCTGCGCGAGACGATGCGCCGCTGGTCGCTGCCCGAGGTCGTCGCGAGCGAGCGCGACATCCTCGACGGGATCGCGTACGGCATCGCTTCCGCTAGGGTCGGCCGCACCGGTCCGGACGAGGGAGCGTGACATGGGCGAGCAGGTGACGTTCGCGAGCAACGGCGACACGGCGGAGGGGTACCTCGCGCTGCCGCCCGGTGGCTCCGGCCCCGGCGTCATCCTGATCCAGGAGTGGTGGGGCCTGGTGCCGCACATCACCGACCTGGCCGACCGGTTCGCGCGCGAGGGGTTCGTGACGCTCGCGCCCGACCTCTACCACGGCGCCAAGACCGGCGAGCCCGACGAGGCCATGCGGCTGCTCATGGGGCTGGCGATGGACCGCGCCGCCAAGGACATCGCGGGGGCGGCGAGGTACCTGACCGGCCGGGACGACACGACCGGCGAGGCCGTCGGCGCGGTCGGCTTCTGCATGGGCGGCAGCCTCGCGCTCTGGTCCGCGACGCTCGCGCCGGAGATCACCGTCGCGGTCGGCTTCTACCCCGCGGTCCCGTGGGAACGCATGAGCCCCGACTGGGGGTCCTACGAAGGCAAGGCCGCGGCGATCCACACGTCCGAGGGCGACGGCGGGTCGCAGGCCGAGGGCATCCAGCAGGCCAAGAGTGCGATCGAGGCGGCCGGCGGCACGGTCGACGTCTACGACTACCCCGGCACCGAGCACGCGTTCGTCAACGACACCCGCCCCGAGGTGCACGACGCCGCGGCGACCGGGCTCGCGCTGGACCGGACGCTCGCGCTGCTGCGCGGGCGTCTGCACTGAGGTATCGCGCGTGACGGCGGTGATCGAGCTGGTCGGTGCGCGCAAGACGTACCGGCGTTTCCGGCGGCCCCCGCAGGCCGCGGTCGACGGGCTCGACCTCTCGGTCGCCGAGGGCGGCGTGCACGGCTTCCTCGGCCCGAACGGCTCCGGCAAGACGACGACGATCCGCCTGCTGCTCGGCCTCGTCCGCCCCGACGAGGGGCAGATCTCGGTACTCGGCCGGCCCGTCCCCGAGGCGCTGCCCGAGACGATCGGGCAGATCGGGGCGCTGGTCGAGACGCCGCTGTTCTTCCCGCAGTTCTCCGGCCGCCGCAACCTCGAGCTGCTGGCCCGCGTCGCGGGCCTGCCCGACGAGCGCGTGGCCGAGGCGCTCGAACGCGTCGGCCTCGCCGACCGCGGCGGTGACCGGGTCAAGGGGTACTCGCTCGGCATGCGGCAGCGGCTCGGCATCGCGGCGGCGTTGATGAAACGGCCGACGCTGCTCATCCTGGACGAGCCGAGCAACGGCCTCGACCCGGCCGGCATCCGCGAGGTGCGCGAGCTGATCCGTACCCTCGGCACCCACGGCGTGACGGTGTTCCTCTCCTCGCACCTGCTCGGCGAGGTCGAGCAGGTCTGCGACACCGTCGACATCCTGGTCCGCGGCCGCAAGATCGCGTCAGGCAGCGTGGACGAGGTGCTGGCCACCAAGGCGACCGGTGAGGTCCGCGTGCGCGTCGGCGACCTCGGCGCGGCGGCCGAGGTGCTGCGTACCGCCGGCATGGCCGTCACCGCGGGTCCTGACCACCTGATCGTGAGCAACGTCACCGACCCGTCGCTCGTGTCGCGGGCGCTCGCCGAGAAGCGGCTCTACGTTTCCGAGCTGGTGCCGTTGATGGCCAACCTGGAGAGCGTGTTCCTCGAGCTGACCGGGGGCGCCTGATGCGCGGCCTGCTGAGTGCGGAGCTGCTGCGGTTCCGGTCGCGGCGGCTGGTGCGGATCGTCGTGCTGCTCGCGTTCGCCATCCTGCTGATCGTCCAGATCAGGGTGTTCTTCCTCTCGAACCGCGACGTCGCCGGCGCGCACCGCAAGGCCGAACGCCAGGCCGAGAAGGTGACCGGCGGGCTGCGGGGACAGTTCGCCGAGGACTGCGCGGCCCGCAAGACGGCGGGCTCGATCGACCCGCAGACCGACTGCTCGACCTGGATCCCGCCGGAGTTCGGGCCCCGGGACGGCGCGGCGCTCGACGCCGCGAACTTCTACCAGGACCCGCGGATGTTCGCGCGCACCGCCCTGCGACAGGGGGCGCAGGCCGTCGCGGTCGCGATGGCGATCTTCGCGGTCGTCATCGGGGCCAGCTTCATCGGGGCGGAGTGGAACGCCGGGACGATGCAGGCGCTGCTGTTCTGGGAGCCGCGGCGGGGGCGGGTGCTGCTCGCCAAGGCCGTCGGGCTGGTCACCGGGGTCGTGGTGATAACCGCTGCGCTGCAGGTGTTCTGCTACGGCGGCCTCTACCTGATCGCGGCCACCCGGGGCTCGACCGAGGGCCTCACCGCCGGCATCCAGACGTCGATCCTGCTGCTGGTGCTGCGCGGCATGGCCGTCGTCTCGATCACGGCGCTGCTCGGCTACGCCATCGCCGGGCTGGCGCGCAACACCGTGGCGGCGATCGTGGCGGCGTTCGTCTACTTCGTCATCGTCGAGAACCTCATCCTCGGGCTGCGCCCAGGCTGGCAGCGCTTCCTCGTCACGCCGAACGTCAGCGCCGTGATGGCGAAGAAGGTCGCGGTGACCGCGGCGCACCCGCACGGCAGCGTGTTCAGCGGCGACACCTCGCTGTTGAGCTACCACCTCACGGCCGCCCGGGGCGCGATCACGCTCGCGATCTACCTCGGCGTCCTGCTGGGGATCTTCTACGGGACGTTCCAGCGCCGCGACGTGACCTGATGGGGGCGGTGGCCCCCGGCTCGGAACACCCCGCCGAGGTGGCGACGAAGCAGACGCCGGTCGCGTACACGCCGCCGGACGTCGCCCGGCTCGCCGCGTCGGCCGTCAGCCTCGGCCACCTCGACTCGCGGATGTCGGTCTGCCGCGCCTGCCCGCGGCTGGTCGAGTGGCGGGAGCGCGTCGCCGACGACAAGCGGGCGGCGTTCGCCGGGGAGACGTACTGGGGTCGCCCGGTGCCGTCGTGGGGTCCCGGACGCGCGCGGATCGCGGTCGTCGGGCTGGCGCCCGCGGCGCACGGCGGGAACCGTACCGGGCGGATGTTCACCGGCGACCGGTCCGGCGACTGGCTCTACGCCGCCCTGCACCGCGCCGGTCTCGCCGCCAAGCCGTTCTCGACGCACGCGGGCGACGGCCAGCGGCTGATCGACACCCGGCTCGTGGCGGCGGTCCACTGCGCCCCGCCGGCGAACAAGCCGCTGCCCGCCGAGCGCGACGCCTGCCGCCCCTGGCTGGAACGCGACCTGGAGCTGCTCGCGCCGACGCTGCGGGCGATCGTCGTGCTGGGCGGGTTCGCGTGGGCCGCGACGTTCCCCGCGGCGGTCGCGGTCGGCTACCCGCCGCCGGCCGGCAACCCGCGGTTCGGCCACGGCGCCGAGGTGCCGTTGGGCCACACCGGTCCCGTCGTCCTCGGCTGCTACCACCCGAGCCAGCAGAACGCGTTCACCGGGCGGCTCACCGAGCCGATGCTCGACGCGGTGTTCGGGCGCGCCGTCGAGATCGCGCGCGCCAAGTAGCGCCGCGCGGGACACTGGCCCGGCCCCCGTGGCCCAACCGGCAGAGGCGGCCGACTTAAAATCGGCTCAGGTGCGGGTTCGACTCCCGCCGGGGGCACCGCAGTCCGCGTCGCGTTCCGGTGGGTACGGCATGTCCGCTGCCGATATAGCGCGGGCGCAAGAATCCTGCCGAGGTGTGGTTTACATACCCGAACGTGCTTCAGGCACCGGTTTCAGGCGTCGAAGAACGTCGCAGAGAGCGGACCCGTTTCTCTGCCAAACGCTGACAGAACGAAGAATATCTGATGATAATGCGCGGCACGTTTATCGCGACGATTGCCGCGCTGCTCGCGGTGGGGGTCGCAGCACCCGCATCGGCGGACGGGCCAGGGGTCAGCACCGCGACGATCACCCTGCAGGGCGGCGCTCTCTCGATCACCGTCCCCGCGGACGCCGGCAGCCTCGGGACCCGGGCGAACACCGTCGGCGGCGGCACGATCAGCGGCTCGCTGGGCCAGGTTCAGGTGAACGACGCGCGCAGCGCGGCCGCGGGCTCCGGCTGGGTCGCGAGCGCGATCTCCACCGCGTTCACCCCGCCGACGGGGCCGGCGATCGCCGCCAGCGCGGTCAGCTACACCGCGGGAACGATCACCAAGGTGGGTACGGCGACCTACACGGCGAACAACCCCGCCAGCCTCACCGGCGTCGCCTCCGCGGTCACCGCGACCGGGATCACCGGCGACAATTCCGCGACCTGGAACCCCACCATCAACGTTGCCGTTCCCGGGGGCCTGGCCGCCGGCGTCTATTCCGCGGAGATCACGCACTCCGTTGTCTAGGAACGGTCGGGCGGCGCGGTTCTTCTCGTGCGCGCTTCTCGCCACTTCGACCGCCGTGTCCGTGACCCCGGCCGGCGCGTCTCCTGGCGGCATCGGGCTTCGGCTCGTCGACGTCCCGCTGACGGCCCAGAGCGACCCCCGAGCGCGGCTCTACATCGTCGACCACCTCGCGCCGGGGACGGCCGTCCAGCGCCGGGTCGAGGTCTCGAGCACTGCGGGCTCGACCACGCACGTCGGCCTCTACGCCGCCGCCGCCACTCTCGCAAAGGGAACGTTCCTGGGCGCGGCCGGACACACCGCCAACGACCTGTCCACGTGGACGTCCGTCAGCCCGGACGCGTCCGACCTCCCGGCCGATGGACGCGTCACGGCCGTCGTGACGCTCTCCGTCCCGCGCGACGCGACCCCCGGCGAACGGTACGGCGTGGTCTGGGCCGAGGCGCGCTCGGTGGAGCGTGGCGGTGTCACGCAGGTCAGCCGCGTGGGCATCCGCCTGTACGTGTCCGTCGGAACCGGCGGGCTGCCCGCGCCCGGCTTCGCGATCGACTCGCTGACCGCGGAACGATCCGCTGCCGGCCGGCCCACCATCGTCGCGACCGTGCGCAACACCGGGCGTCGGGCGCTCGACATGACCGGGACGCTGCGACTCTCGGCCGGCCCGGGCGGGCTCAGCGCCGGACCGTTCCCCGCCAACCTCGGCACCACCCTGGCGGTCGGCGACACGGAGCCGGTCACCATCGGCCTGGACCCGCGGCTGCCCGCCGGACCGTGGAACGCCGAGATCACCCTGCGGAGCGGGCTGGTCGAACACGTCGCGCGGGCCACCGTCACGTTCCCGGACACGGGAGCGGCGGCGCCGGTGAGCACCCGGCCGGACCGGCGCGGGCGGGTGCCGGCCGTCGCGGTCCTGCTGCTCGGCGCCGTTGCCGTGCTCGTCACGCTCCAACGGAAGCGGCTCCGCGCCAGGCGCTGAGGCCGTCGGCCCCCTCCCGTCGCGTTCTGTGCAGCCCACCCGCCCCTGCTTGAGCGTGGTGATCTTCACAGAACGAGCCGGGCTCCGTGGGCACGTTCCCCCGGAAGCGGGCTACGCCGGCGGGACGCAGAACGGGTAGTCGGTCCAGTAGAAGCAGCGCGGCTTGACCGGGTTGTTCACGGCCGGCGTGCAGAAGCCGTAGTCGGTCCAGTAGTGGCACGTCTGCGGCACGATCGGGTCGGCGTGGGCGGGCGCGCCGGCGAAGAACGCACCGGCGAGCAGGGCGGCGATGGCGAGGGGTCGGGTCATGGCGGCAGGAATACGCCGTGCGAGCCCGTTCACCTGCTCGGTGCCTGCCGCCCGCTCACCATCGCGGCGGTGATGCTGTCCTCCCGCGCCAGCCAGCCCAGGTGACCGGCGCCGGGCAGCGTGTGCAGGCGGGCGACCGGCAGCGTTCTCGCGGTGGTCTCGGCAGCCGCCAACGGGACCGCCGCGTCCTCCCGTCCGTGCCAGAGCAGCACGGGGCAACGAACGTCCCGCGGCAGGAACGGCCACTCGGTACGGACCACGCGCGCCTCGGCCACCCAGCCCTCGATACCGCTTCGCACCGCGTCCTCCACGCCGAGCCGCAGGCGCGTCGCGAGACCGGGGTCCAGGAGGGCCTGCCGGTCGAGCGGCGGGGCGTCCGCCGCCAGCGCGGCCACCGTGGCCGCCGGATCTGCCGCCCGGAGCGTGGCACCGGCGTCGCGCAGCGCCGCGTCGGGTGGCGGCGGGCCGACCGGCCACGTCGCGCCGGAGACGACGCCGAGCCGGGAGACGCGGTCGGGGGCGAGCGCCGCGAGGGCGTACCCGACCGCCGCACCGCCGGAGAAGGCCAGCACCGCCGTGCGGTCGACGTGTTGCGCGTCCAGCAGCGCGAGGGCGTCCGCGACGTCACTCCGCAACGTCCGTCCTGGATGGACCGAGGAGCCGCCGTAGCCGGGGCGGTCGTACGCAAGCACCCGGGCGGAGTCCTGAATCGGGGCGGTGCGGCTGCTCCCGGTGCTGCCGTGCAGCCAGAGCAGAGGTGCGGCGGCGCGCGGCCCGCTCGCCCGCCACGAGAGGTCGCGCCCGTCATCGAGCCGCAGGACGCCGCCGTCGCTCACGCGGGGGTTGGGTTGGTCGGCACCGGCGCGACGGTACTGCGGACCGGTCCCGCCCACCGCCCGGGCGCCCCGATTTGACCCTGAATGACTAGCACGTAAGACGCCGCGCGTGCCGATACATCTGACATGCGGCGACCGCGGCTCAGCCCTTCCACCTGCGTCTGGGTCATCGTGGCCGCCCTCTGGGCCGTCTCGGCCGGCCTGCTCGGCTGGGTGGGCCGGCTGCCTGCGCCGGACCTCGGTACCGCGCGCGGGCCGCTCTGGCTGCTCGTGTTCGCGGCGGCGTTCTTCTGCACCGAGGAGGCGTGCGCGCACGTCGAGTTCCGCGGCCAGGCGACGACGTTCGCGCTCTGCGAGGTGCCGCTCGTCATCGGCCTGTTCTTCCTCCCGCCGCTCGCGCTCGTCGGCACGCAGTTCGTCGGCGTCGCGCTGGCGTTCGCCCTGCGCCGCCGCCAGCCGCCGCAGAAGCTGCTGTTCAACGTCGCCCTGTACAGCCTCGAGGCCGAGCTGGCGCTGATCGTGTTCCATGCGGTCGCGGGCGCGCCTGCGCAGATCGGGCAGCGCGCGTGGCTCGCCGCCCTGGTCGCGGTGGTCGCGCAGAGCACGGTGGGCACCGTTGCCATCTCGGTCGTGATCCGCACGATGGACGACACCGCCCGGCTGCGGGACGTGTTCCTGCCGCACCTGCTCGACCTCGCGGGCGGGGTCGCCGTCACGACGATGTCGCTGTCCGCGGTCCTCATCGTCGCCATCGCGCCGGGCTCGCTCTGGCTGCTGCTCTGCACGTGGGCGCTGCTCGTGGCGGCGTACCGGGAGATCGTGTCCAGCCGCGAGCGGCAGCAGAGCCTCAGCTTCCTCTACGAGGCCAGCCGCAAGCTCAGCGCGGACGCCGGCTTCGACACGGTCGTGCTGTCGCTGCTGGACGAGGTCACCGGGCGCTTCCGCGCCGAGCTGGCGGAGCTGGTCCTGGTCGGGCGCCCGGACGCGTCGATGGGCGTGCGGACCACCGTGGGACCGGGTGGGCGTCGCGAGGCGATGCGTTCGGTCCAGCTCGACGAGGCGGAGGTGGAGTTCCTCGGCGCGGGCGACCGGAGCGAGTGCACGGTCGTGCAGGCGGACGACGACGGCCCGCTCGCCGCGATCCTGCACGCGCGCGGCGTTCGCGAGGCGATGCTCGTCCGGCTCACCGCCGACGGCACGGTGCTCGGCATGCTGCTCGTCGCGAACCGGCTCGGCCGCGTCGCGAGCGGCTTCGGCCCCGGCGACCGGACGCTGTTCCTGACCCTGGCCGGCCACGTCCGTACCGCGCTCGACAACGGCCGGCTCGAGACGCACGTCAGCCGGCTCACCGAGCTGAAGGACGAGCTGAGCCACCAGGCGTTCCACGACCCGCTCACCGGCCTCGCCAACCGCGCGCTGTTCACGTCCCGGGTGGACCAGGCCCTCGCCGCGCCGGTCGACGCCGGGTCGCGGGTGGCCGTGCTGTTCATCGACCTCGACGACTTCAAGACCGTGAACGACACCATGGGCCACGCCGCGGGTGACGAGCTGCTCGCGCAGGTCGCCGGACTGGTCCGCGCCGCGCTGCGGCCGACCGACACCGCGGCCCGGCTCGGCGGCGACGAGTTCGCCGTCTGCCTGCCCGCCGTCCGCGACCCGCAGGAAGTGACGCTGGTCGCCTCCCGGCTGCTGGACTCGCTGGCCACGCCGATCGTCGTCGAGGGCCGGCCGATGTGGGTCCGCGGCAGCATCGGCGTCGCGATTCAGGACGGCGAGGCTGGGGAGACGGCCGAGCTGCTGCGCCGCGCCGACGTCGCGATGTACATGGCGAAGATGAAGGGCAAGAGCAGGTTCGAGATCTACGACGCCGGCATGCACGAGCAGGTCAGCGCGCGGCACACGCTGAAGGCCGACCTCCAGCGCGCGGTCGACCGCGACGAGTTCGTCGTGCACTACCAGCCGGTCGTCGACGTCGAGACCGGCGCGGTCACCGGCGCCGAGGCGCTGGTCCGCTGGCGGCACCCGGCCCGCGGCCTGCTGCTGCCCGGCGAGTTCCTGCCGCTGGCCGAGGAGATGGGGCTGGCCGGCGTGATTGGCGGTCGCGTGCTGCGTACCGCGTGCGAGCAGCTCCGCGCCTGGCAGGACGCCGACCCGGGCCGCGCCCTGTCGATGAGCGTGCAGGTCGCCACCGCGCAGCTCAGGCAGTCGTCGTTCACGGCAGAGGTCGCCGACGCGGTCGCCCGCAGCGGCGTCGACGCCGCCTCGCTGGTGCTGGAGATCGCCTCCGCCGCGCTCGGTGGCGACGCCGACGGCTGGCGGGAGACGTTGTCCGCGCTGAAGAGCCTCGGCGTGCGGCTGGCCGTCGACGACTTCGGCACCGGGTACGCGCCGTTGAGCCACGTCGGCGACCTGCCGTTCGACGTGCTGAAGGTCGCGAAGACGTTCGTCGACGGCCTCGACCGCGGCGAACGCCGCGCCGCGCTGTGCGAGGCCGTCATCGCGATGGGTCAGAGCCTGCGGCTGGTCGTCGTCGCCGACGGCGTCGAACGCCCCGAACAGCTCCGCGCGCTGCGCCGCCTCGGCTGCGTGCGCGCGCAGGGCCACCTGCTCGGCCGGCCGGTGCCCGCCGCCGAACTCACCCCGCTGCTGGTCCTGGAACTCGCGCCGCGCTGAGACCGCACGGCCGCCGCCGACCGTCAGCCGCTGACGGTCGGGCCGACCCGGTCGATGCTGACGAGCAGGGCGACGCGGCGCTCGCGCTCCATGGCCGCCCGGTACTCGTCCCAGTCCGGGTGCTCACCACCCGTGTCGCGGTAGTACTGGACGAGCAGGTCCATCGCCTCGGGCAGCGCGACGATCTCGGCCGCGCCCTCGACCTGCGCCCAGTCGCCGAAGAACCTGTCGTTGAGGACGCAGAGGGAGGCGTACGGGTCCCGCCGGACGTTCTTGGCCTTGACCGCGGTCTCGCGGGTCGAGACCACCAGCCGCCCGTCCGGCGCGAGGGCGACCAGGACCGGGGAGAGCTGCGGCCGGCCGTCCGACCGGGTGGTCGCGAGGACCGCGCGGTGGTTCTTCCTGACGAACTCGCGGAGCTGCTCGGCGTCCATGTCGCCTCCGTTGCTCGACGTGTGACGATGATCCCATGCGCCGTGTCCCCGTCATTCTGCTCACCGCAGCGCTCGCCGCCGGGTGCTCCTCCGGGGGGTCCGGCGCCCGGCCGTCGCCGAGCGGCTCGTCCGCGCCCGCGTCCGCGTCCGGGTCCGCGACGCCGTCCGCCGTTCCCTCCGCCGCCGGGTCGTCGCGCCCGCCGGCGCTCACCGGGCCCCCGCGGCTCGCGCAGGTCGGGACGTTCGACTCGCCCGTCTACGTCACCGCCCCGGCGGGCGACGCGCGGGTGTTCGTGGTCGAGCAGGCGGGCCGGATCAAGGTGCTGCATGCGGGGCGGGCGCCGGCGACGTTCCTCGACATCGCGTCCCTGGTCGGCAGCGGCGGCGAACGCGGGGTGCTCTCGATGGCGTTCGCGCCCGACTACGCGAAGTCCGGGCTCTTCTACGTCGACTACACCGACACGAGCGGCGACAGCCGGATCGTCGAGTACCGCGTGGCCACCGGGAACGCCGACCGGGCCGACCCCGGGAGCCGGCGCGAGCTGCTCAAGGTCGGTCAGCCGTACCCGAACCACAACGGCGGCCTGCTCGTGTTCGACCCGAGCGGGCGGCTGATCATCGGCTTCGGCGACGGGGGCTCGGGCGGCGACCCGGACAACCGCGCGCAGAACCTCGGCGACCTGCTCGGCAAGCTGCTGCGCATCGACCCGCGCCCCTCCGGCGGGAAGCCGTACGGGATCCCGCCGGACAACCCGTTCGTCGGCAAGTCCGGCGCCCGGCCCGAGATCTGGGCGTACGGCCTCCGTAACCCGTGGCGGTTCTCCTTCGACCCGGCGAACGGCGACCTCTACGTCGCCGACGTGGGCCAGGGCTCCGTCGAGGAGGTCGACGTCGTGCCCGCAGCCCGCCAGTCCGGCGCGAACTACGGGTGGTCGATCTACGAGGGGCGGACGCGGTTCAAGGGCGGCTCGCTCACGCCCGGCGGCCAGACCGTGACGCCGGTGCACACCTACGGCCACAGCGGCGGCCGCTGCTCGGTCACCGGCGGGGTCGTGTACGGGGGGAGCGTGGCGGCGCTACGCGGGCGGTACCTGTTCGCCGACTACTGCTCCGGCGACGTCTGGTCGTTCGCGGCGGGGACCGAGTCGAACCCGGCCGTGACGACGCTCGGGTTCCGCGGGGGCTCGCCGGTGTCGTTCGGGGTCGACGGGCACGGCGAGGTGTACCTCGCGTCGTCCAGCGGCGAGGTGTGGCGCATCACCGCGGACAAGTAGCGCGCTCGCGGTGGCGGGCCGAGCAGGCGTTTCGCAGAGCCCTCTTAGACCGCGCGGCGGCGCTGGTCGTGCTCGTAGACCAGCGCGGTGGCGTAGCCGTGGGGGATGTCGTGCTCGTCCTTCAGCCAGGACACGCGCTCCTCGAAGCGCAGCAGGGCCGGTCCGTTCTCGATGGCCTCGAACCACTGGGGCAGGTGCCGCCCGGTGACCTCTGGAATCCGCTCGAGCAGGTTCTGGTGGGTCTCCAACGAGTGGTGCAAGGACATGCGACCTCCCGGGTGCGCGTCAGCGGTCCATGCGCACACGATGCCCCTGCCGGACCTGCTCGGCAAGACCTGAGTTGGCCACTCCCGCGGGGCTCAGCGCGGCGGTAGCGCCCCCACGCCGCGCAGCACGGCAACGGCGGCAGGCAGGCCCGCGAGCGCGCGTGCGAGGTCGGCCGGCGTGGCGATCCGGTGGGCGTTCGTGGCGACGTAGCAGCGGATCGCCCGGTCCCAGGCGGTCGCCCCGACGGTTCGTCGGGCGCGGAGCAGCGCGGCCGCGCCCTGCACGTAGACGGACCGGTAGTACACCGACGTCCGCGGCTCCCAGTACGCCATCGGCGCGCCGACCCGGCGCCGCCCGGACGCGGGGACGGACAGGCTCGCGTACGTGCCCCCCGTCCCGCGGACCAGGGCCTCGGCGTACGTCGCGAACGCCTCGTCCAGCCAGGGGTCGCGGCCCTGGTCGTCGCCGACCAGCCCGTAGAACCACTGGTGCGCGACCTCGTGGACCAGCGTGGCGTCCTTGTCCTGGTTGTGCCCGAGCAGGATGCCGCCGGGGAACTCAATGCCGCCCTCGATGTCCGGCAGCACGGCGACGTCGAGGGAGGCGTACGGGAACGGTCCGTACCGCGCCGCGTGCGCGGCGATCGCGTCGACGTGCATCGGCAGCAGCCGCTCCGCGCTGTCGGACAGCCCGGGCGCGACGCCGACCGCGACGGGCGTGGCGCCGGCCCGTCCGCGCGCGACGTGGAACGGCCCGACCGCCACGACCACGTCGCGGACCGCGTCCGCGGTGCGGTGCCGAATCCGTCCCGTCGTGCTGATCGGCACGCCGGTGCCGAGGACGGTGTCGCCAGGGGCCGTGTCGACGCTGAGGTCGAGCTGGAACGACTCGCTGGTCGCGGCCTCCGCGAACGCCGACGTCGGCGGCTCGGTCGCCCATCCCCGGCCGCGCTCCCACGCGAGCAGCGGGAACCCGGAGCCGAACCACGCGACGCGGCCCGAGTGGCCGAGCCGCTCGTTGACGCCGCCGGGCAGGGTGAGCGCGAACGCGAGGTCCACGACGATCCGCGACCGCGCGGGCCGGGTGCCGCCGAGCCGGACCGTCACCGTGGTCCGGTCGCCGCTGACGGCGAACGCGCTGGCGGTGCCGTCGACGGAGAGCGCGGTGACCTCCGTGTGGCCGCCGCCGCGGCGGGCGGCGGGCTCGTTCGCCCAGAGGCGGAACACCAGGCGGTCGACGGGCAGGTCAGGCCGGAACGTCACCCGCTCCGTCCCGCGGACCGACGCCTTGCTGTCGGCGACGACGAACGACAGCGCGACGACCGGCCGGTCGGGGTCGGGTGCGGCGTACGTCGTGCGGCACGCCGCGGCGGTCGCGGACGGCCGCACGCTCGCCGGCCGGGTGGACGGGGTGACCGGTGCGGTCGAGGTCGGTGGGCTCGACGTCGGGGCGCCCGGGGTGGGGGAGCCGGTCGGCGCGGCGCGGTGGGTGCCGGAGCAGCCCGAGACGAGCAACGGCAGGGCGAGCGCGACGGGCAGGAGCCGGGCGCGTGCCCGGCCCGGAGCGGTCGGCGGCGAGGAGAAGATCACGAGGTCACGGTAACGTCGCCACATGGCCGCGGCGCAGCCGGCGAGGGATCTGTGGACAGCGATCTCGGCTGTGGACGACGCCTTGACAGAGGCGGTGAAACGGGTCAGCCGCCGTTCGCCGCAGTGGTGGGCCGGCGAGGCCGGGGGCGCGACGAGGGCGGACCACGTCGCCCGGCTGGTCGCGACGCTGGCCGCGGCGGGCCAGCAGGCCGAGGGCCGCCCGGCGCCTCACCACGTCCCGCAGCGGCCGGCCAGAAATGCCGTGCTCGCCGACCAGCTCGCCGTCGTCGGCCGCGACCTGGTCGCCGCGCTGCGCGCGACGAAGGACACCGACGGAGCACGCGAGGCGTTGGGGCAGATCACCGACTGTCTCGACGCGGTCGACCCGACGGCCTAGGGCGTGTCTCCCGATCCGCTGATCTGCTGCGCGACGCCCAGCACGGCGCCTCGCGGCGTTGTCGTCGGCGCCGAGTTCGCTGCTCTCGACCCCTCCTCCGCCTTGCGATGCACCGCCCTGGACGCCGCTCGCGACGATCGCGGATTGAGAGACACGCCCTACGTGCCCGGGGCGATCCCCGGCTTGAGGGTGCCGATGAACGGCAGGTTGCGGTACTGCTCGGCGTAGTCGAGGCCGTAGCCGACGACGAACACGTTCTCCAGGTCGAACCCCACGTACTTCACCGGCACCTCGACCTGGGCGGCCGAGGGCTTGCGGAGCAGCGCGGCGACCTCGATCGAGGCGGGCTGGCGGGCGCGGAGGTTGCGGAGCAGCCAGTTGAGGGTCAGCCCCGAGTCGATGACGTCCTCGACCACCAGGACGTGCTGCCCGGCGACGTCGCGGTCCAGGTCCTTGAGGATGCGGACGACGCCGGACGTGGACGTGCCGCTGCCGTACGACGCCACCGACATGAAGTCGATGGACAGCGGTACGGAGAGGGCGCGGGCGAGGTCGCTGATGACCATGAACGCACCCTTGAGCACGCCCACCATGCGGATCTCGCGACCGTCGTAGTCGGCGCTGATCTGCTTCGCCATCTCGCCGATCTTGTCGCGGATCTCGTCCTCGGTGATGAGGATCTTGTCGATGGCGTCGTCGTACACGGGGCTCCAGCTCGTGAGCTATGCCTGCGGGCGGAACGCCACCGTGTCACACGTCCGCACCGCCGCCAAGCCGCCGGGCAGGTCGACGCCCCGCTGGCCGTGCCACTCCGTGACCAATGCGTCCATAGCGACGACGTGGGCGGCGGTGAGGTCGTTCGCCGGGCTGCCCGCGGCGACCGCGCCGCGGCGCAGGACGCGGGTCCGGAACGCGCTGGGCAGGACGGCCAGGACGGCGACATCGAACGGCGCAGCGAGCTCCGGCGTCAGGGCGTCGAGCAGGTCCGCGTCGGCCCGCAGCAGCCCGGCGGTCCTGGCCAGGGCGGCGGCAACGCCGGGGCCGAGCTCGGCCTCCAGGACCGGGAGGACACGGTGCCGGACGCGGTTGCGTGCGAAGCGCGGGTCGTCGTTGGCGGGGTCGGCCCAGGGAACGAGGCCGAGGGCGGCGCAGGCGCGTTCCGTGGTGACGCGGGTGAGGTCGAGGAACGGCCGCGCGTACCGGCCCCGGGTCGCCGGCATGCCCGACAGCGAACGCGCGCCGGAGCCGCGGGCGAGGCCGAGCAGGACCGACTCGGCCTGGTCGTCGCGGGTGTGGCCGAGCAGGACGGCGCCGGCGTCGACGGCGTCGAGGGCGGCGTAGCGGGCGCGGCGCGCATCGGCCTCGTTCCGCCCGTCGGGAGCAACGGTCAGGACTTCGCAGTCGAGGCCGAGCGCGGCGGCCTGGGCGACGACGGCCGCGGCCTGCGTGGCCGAGCCTCTGTGCAAGCCGTGGTCGACCGTGACGGCGGCGGCGCGGCGGTCGTTGCGCGGCGCCTCCCAGGCCAGGGCGGCGAGCAGCGCGAGCGAGTCGGCGCCGCCGGAGACGGCGGCGACGGTCAGCGAGCCGGGCGGCGTCGTTGCGAGGAACGCCCGGACGGCCCGGCGGACGTCGGCGACCGCCGGGTCAGGCCCCGCCATCCTCCGTCGCCCCGAGCGCGGGCGCCGCCACCCGGGCGACCCAGGCCGCCGGGTCGGTGATCTCGGCCGGGGTCGGCAGCGTCTCCGGCGAGGCCCAGACGCGGTTGAACCCGTCCATGCCGACGGCGTCCGCGACGGACCGCACGAACTTCTCGCCCTCGGCGTACTGCCGCATCTTGAGGTCGAGGCCGAACAGCCGCCGGATCATCCGGTCCACCGGGCCGGAGCCCTTGCGGCGCTCGTCGAAGCGTTCGCGGATCGTCTCCGCCGTCGGCACGACGGCCGGCCCCACGCCGTCCATGACGTAGTCGCCGTGGCCTTCGAGCAGGCTCATCAACGCCTGCAGCCGCGCGACGATCTCCCGCTGCTCGGGCGTCTGCAACGCCTCCAGCAGGCTGCCGCCGTCGCCGCCCGTCACCGCCCCGCGGACGGCGCCGGCCGCGTCGCGGAGGCGGTGCAGCAGCTGCGCCGGGTCGAGGTCGGCGGCGTCGATGTACTCCTTGACCTGCCCGGTGAAGTACCCGCGCAGCCACGGCACCGCGGTGAACTGCGTCCGGTGCGTGACCTCGTGCAACGTCACCCAGAGCCGGAAGTCGTGCGGGTCGACGCCGAGGCGGCGTTCGGTCTCGACGATGTTCGGGGCGACGAGCGTGAGGCGGCCGTTGTCGCCCTCGCCCGGCGGCAGGAACAGCTCGAACTGGCCGAGCACCCGGGCCGCGAGGTACGCCATGACGGTGCCGACCTGGACCCCGGTGACCCGCGAGCCGACGGCCCGAACGACCGGACCCGGCTCGGCCCGGCGCTTCTCGGCGATCTTGCCGACGAGGGGTTCGAGGGCGACCTGGAAGCCGTCGACGTTCGCCCTCACCCAGCCGACCCGGTCGACGATCGCGACGGGGACGTGGGTATCCGGGATGGTCAGTCGGGCGAACGCCGCCACGTGGCGTTCGGCGTCGGGCACCAGCGCGCGCAGCTCGGTCGCGACGGCCCGGGCCTCGGCCGGGGTGACGTCGGGCCCCGGACGGACCAGGGCGCGGGCGGTGGCGACAGCGACGTCCCAGTCGATCATCCCGGGCGACGCCACTACTTGCTGCCGCCCCGCTTGGCGTTGGCGCGGAAGTCGCGGGACTTGACCAGGTAGCCGACGACGATCGCGACGAGCAGCAGCACCGCGCCCGCGACGATCATGTCGTTGAACTTGAACGTCCACGGGCGGCCGTTCTTGAGATCCTTGTGGCCCGGGGGGATGTCCGGCTGCGCGAACGCCGTACCGCAGAACGCGAGCAGCAGCGTCGTCGCGACGGTCGTCGCGAGAACGGACGCGGCACGGACGGGGTGGCGGGGCGACATCGGCAGGTCCTTTACGAGCGTCGTTGCGGACTGTCGGTCGATGGTATCCGGGTCACCCGCAGCCGCACGCGGCGAGCGCGGCGGCCGCGACGTCGAGGGCCTTCGCCGCGGCGCCGACGAACCGCGTCGGCAGCCGGTCGGCCGCGAACGCGAACACCAGCAGCCGTCCGGACCGCGTCTCGACGATCCCGGCCAGCGTGGCGACGTTGTCGAGCGAGCCGGTCTTGGCGCGGACCCAGCCGGCCGCGCGCGCCGCCGCGCCCTTGGCGTAGCGGGAGGCGAGGGTGCCGGTGAAGCCGGCCACCGGCAGCCCCTGCACCAACGGCGCCAGCGTCGCGTCGCGGGTCGCGAGGGCGAGCAGCGCGACGAGCTGGGCCGGGGTCACGCGGTTCCGGGGCGAGAGGCCGCACGCGTCGACCAGGGCGGGCGCGACCAGCCCGAGGTCGCGGACCGTCGCGGCGACCGCGGCCGCGGCGCCCGCGAAGTCGGTACGCAGCCCGCGCGCGAGCGCGACGTGGCGCGCGAGCGCCTCGGCGAGGTCGTTGTCGCTGCGGGTCAGCATGCGTTCGACGAGCGCCGCGACGGTCGGCGACTGGACGCTCGCGACCTCGGTGGCGCCGCCGGGCGCGGAGCCGGTCCTGACGGCGTTGCCCAGGCTCACCCCGGCCCGGCGCAGCGCGTCGCGCAGCCGCGCGCCGCCGGCGAGGTCGGGCCGCGCCGCCCGGCCCGAGCCGGCCCTGACGGACCGGCCGCCGTCGACCTCGAACGCCGTCACCGGCGCGACCGACCCCTCGCTGACGTACGTCGGCTTCCAGCCCGGTCCGAGGCCCGGCGTCGCGAACAGCGACGTGTCCACGACCACCCCGCCGGTCACCCGCGCGACCCCCGCGGCGCGGACCCGGCGGGCCAGCTCGGCGAGGCTCGCGGGCCGCGGGTACGACGTCCCGCCGGTCGCCGCCAGGGTCGGGTCGCCGCCACCGACGACGACCAGGTCGCCGCGCAGCACCCCGCTCTCGACGGGGCCGGTGGCCAGGACGCGGGTCGCCAGGCGGCGTTGCGCGCCGAGGGCGTGCAGCGCGGCGGCGGCCGTGAACAGCTTCGCCGTCGACGCGGGCACGACGGCGACCGCGCCGCCGCGGTCGTAGAGCGTCGCGCCGCTCGTCGCGTCGGCGACCGTCGCGTCGACGCGGGCGCCGAGGGTGGGCACCGCGAGCGGCCCGGCGAGTGCGCGGGCGACGCCGGAGGGTACGGCGGCCGGCCCGGCGGAGGGCGTTGCGTCGAGGTCGAACGGCGACCGGGCCGGGGACCGCACGGCCGTCGGCATCGGCGACGACGACGGTGACGCCGAGGGAACGGCGGGCGACTGCGCGGCGCGGTAGGCGGCGACGCCCGCGCCGCCACCCCCGACCACCGCGACCGCGGTGCCGACGACGGCGAACACGCGCCCGATGCTGGCCACGGGGCAGACTAACTGGAGCACCTGCAGCGAGGAGATGCGCAGTGAACTTCGACGTCACGGTCGAGATCCCGAAGGGCCAGCGCAACAAGTACGAGATGGACCACGTGTCCGGTCGCATCCGGCTGGACCGGATGCTGTTCACGTCGACGCGGTACCCGGCCGACTACGGGTTCATCGAGAACACCCTCGGCGAGGACGGCGACCCGCTGGACGTGCTGGTGCTGCTCGACGAACCGACGTTCCCCGGGTGCCTGGTCGAGTGCCGCGCGATCGGCATGTACCGGATGCGGGACGAGAAGGGCGGCGACGACAAGGTCCTCGCGGTGCCCGCGCACGACCCGCGCCACTCGCACCTCCAGGACATCTTCCACGTGCCGCAGTTCGACCAGCTCGAGATCCAGCACTTCTTCGAGACGTACAAGGACCTCGAGCCGGGGAAGTCGGTGGAGGGCGCGACCTGGGTCGGTCGGGCCGAGGCGGAGGCGGAGATCGACCGTTCGTACGCCCGCCTCCGCGCCCGCGACGCATAGTCCTGCTGCGTTCGGTGAAGGGACGCGGGGAACGCCGGGGCGGAGAGGGACGGCCCGGCTCGCGCCGGTGAGCCGGAACGCGGGCCGAGCCGTCCGTGCGCCCGCCGGGCGCCGCCGGGGGGGTGGCGGCGCACGGGCGGGCGGGCACGGCGTCATCGGCCGCACCGGTATGTACACGGTGGCGGGCCACCTGCATTACAGGTCGGCGCGCAGGTTTTCTTCGCCGAGCGGTCAGGGCACCGGCGGGAACTGCGGTACGAAGCTGCCGGGACGGGCGCAGACCTCGATCTCCGGGTCGTGCGCGCTGCCGACGCAGCCGCGCCTGTCGCCGCCCGGGTTGGGCCGCTGCTCGGCGCTGGCGCCCCACCCACCCGGTGCCGCGACCGCGGCGATCGGCTTCCGCGTAGCGCCGGGCGGCTGGGCTCTCCGCCGTGACGGGACGGCGGCCCGACGCGCCACGGCGGCCTGCCGGGTCGCCGGGTTCCGTACGGCGACCGTCGCGGGCCGGGCGGCGCCGTCCAGGACGGTGAGGGCAGGGGCGGGTACGACCGCAGGTCGGTGGATAGCGGGTCTCGCGAGGTCGAGCGCGAGCACCGGCGCGAGCACCGCGACCGCCGCCATGGAGGTGACCGCGGGCGCCGCGGCACCCAGCGTCCGCAGCCGCAGGCGCGCGGCGCCCACGCCGGCGAGCACGCCGCCGACCGCGCGGCGCAACGTCGCCCGCGCGCGGTGCCGCCGTACCAGCAGCTGGGACGAGCGCGCGTGCCGGTCCTCGTCGAGCGACTCGAGGATCGCCTCCTGCTGGTCCGGCCGCATCAGTGCGAGCGCCCGCCACACGTGACCCAGCGCGACGCGGCGCTCGGCCGTGTGCGCGACGTCGGACGGGTCGGCGACGACGACGAGCGCGTCGTCGCCGGTGGTCCGGCCGCCGGTACGGAGCAGGTCGACGTGCAGGTTCCTGGCGGTCGTCGCGGCCCAGCGGTACAGGTCGCCCGGGTCGGTGAACGGCACCTGCTTGTCCAGCGCGCGCAACGCCACCTCCTGCGCGATGTCCTGGCGCTGCACCGGGTCGACGCCGCGGCTCGCGAGCATCCGGTCGAGCCGCGCGGAGACCTCCGGCCAGACCTCGCCGAGCCGGTACGCGGTAACGCTCGCGGGCGCCGTACGTGCAGTAGTAGTCGGAAGCACGTTCGACGTCGGAAGGTCCATCGTGGTCAAGCCGCTCACCCTCCCCCTCCTCGCGCTCCTGCTGGTGACACTCCCGGTCGCGCCGTCGCCGCGTCCGGACCGGGCAGCCGCGCCGGACTGCCTGGGCGTGTACACCTACAGCGCCTCTGGGTACCCGGCGCCGTACGCGGAAGTGTGCCCGGTGTGAGGCCGTCCGACCAGGACTAGTTTGCCCCGAATTTCACACGGCGCCCGCCGGGCGCCGGTCTCGCCGTGCGTGGAGCCGCCCGTCGGAATCGAACCGACGACCTTCTCATTACGAGTGAGATGCTCTGCCGACTGAGCTAGGGCGGCGTGGAACGGGGAGACTCTACCGGGTCACGGACAGCGCGTGCCCGGCTTCGGCAGGGCCAGCGCGAGCAGGTACGCGTCCACCTCGCGGTCGACGCAGGAGCTCCGCGAGTAGCCGTACGCCGTGTGCCCGTCGCCGACGTGGGTGAGCAGCTCGGCGGCGAGCTGCTTGGCCAGCGAGACGCTCCACGCGTACGGCGTCGCGGGGTCACGGGTGGTGCCGACGACCAGCACCTTCGGCGCGCCCGGCGCCTTGACCGGACCCGGCTTCGAGACCGGCGGCACCGGCCAGTAGGCGCAGGCGACCGGCCCGTAGGCCAGCGCCTCGCCGAAGCGCGGCGCCTGCTTCTTGAACGCGACCGCGTCGGCGTCGTACGCCGCCGGGTCGCGCGGGTACGCGCTGTCGACGCAGGAGATCGCCGCCTGCGCTTCGAGGGAGTTCGAGTAGTGGCCGTCGCGGTCGCGTTCGACGAGGTTGTCGAAGAGCGCGAACAGCCCCGACGCGTCCTTCGCGGAGTACGCCGACTCCAGCGCGTCGCGCAGCAGCGGCCAGCCGCCCTCGCGCGAGTACAGCGCGGCCGCGACGCCGAACAGCGCCTCGCTGGGACCGAGCAGCCGGCCCGGGTACTGGCTCGCCGGGATCGGGTCGCGTTCGACGCGCGCCATCAGCGTGTCGAACGTGTCCCCGATCGGGCCGTGCGACGCGAACGCGCACCGCTGCTGCTCGCAGTCCGCGAGGAACGCGGCCAGCGCGCGCTCGAAGCCGAGCGCCTGCGCCAGCGTCGTCTGCCGCGGCGTCAGCATCGGGTCGACCGCGCCGTCGAGAACCAGGGCACGGATGTGTCCCGGGAACTGCTCCGCGTACCGCGCGCCGAGCAGCGTGCCGTAGGAGAAGCCGACGTAGGTGAGCTTCTGGTCGCGCAGCGCCGCCCGCAGGACGTCGAGGTCCTTGGCCGTGTCGACCGTCGCGACGAACGGCAGCAGCGGCCCGCTCTTGCGCCCGCAGGCCAGCGCCTCCTCGCGGCTCAGGTCGAACAACGCCGCCCGCTCCGCCGGAGTGTCCGGCGTCGGGTCGGCGGCGACCAGCCTGTCGAGCTGCGCGTCGTCGAGGCAGTCGACCGGCGTGCTCTCCCCCACCCCGCGTGGGTCGAACGACACCGTGTCGAACCGGTCCAGGATCTCGTTCGGCAGGAGCTGCCGGGCGCCGCGCGCGAACTCGATGCCGGAGCCGCCGGGGCCGCCGGGGTTGAGGACGAGCGAGCCGATCCGCCGCGACTGCTGCCGCGCCTTGAGCCGGATCACCGAGATCGTGACGTCGCCGCCGGCCGGAGCGGCGTAGTCGCGCGGGACCGTGAGCCGCGCGCACTCGAAGCCGTCGCCGCAGCCCTTCCAGCTCAGCGTGGCGGCGCCGTACCTCGCGATCGTCGCGGCGAGCGCGGGCGCGGGCGATGTGGTCGCGGACGGCACGGTCGCGGCCGTCGCCGTCCCCGTCGGGACCGCGCGCCGGACGCGGCCGACGTGGCAGCCCGACAGCAGCAGCGCCGCCGCGGCGACCGCGGCTGTCCTCCTGGCGTTCACTCGGCGTCCGGCCCGGGTCGCTGACCGCCGGCGACGCCGGCGTCGTACTCCTGCCGCGAGCCGCAGACCGACGCGACGGAGCAGTCGCACCGGCGGCCGGTCGCGGCGACGCGGACGACGACGTTGCCGGCGGGGACGTGGTGGCCGACGACGGTGCCCGGCCCCTCGGGCGAGTCCACCTGCTCACCGAGCCTGGGCGCGGTCGCCTTGAACTCCTGGTACAGCGGGTGCTCGTACTTGAGGCAGCACATCAGCCGGCCGCACGCGCCGCTGATCTTGAGCGGGTTGACCGGTAGGTCCTGGTCCTTCGCCATCCGGATCGACACCGGCTCGAAGTCCTTGAGGAACGTCGCGCAGCAGAGGTCGCGACCGCACGGCCCGATGCCGCCCTGCACCCGCGCGGTGTCGCGCGCCCCGATCTGCCGCAGCTCGACCCGGCCGCCAAGCGTCTTGGCGAGGTCGCGGACCAGCGCGCGGAAGTCGACCCGGCCGTCCGCGTTGAAGTAGATCGTGTGCCGGTTGCGCGCCCCCGCGTAGTCGACGGCGACGACCTTCATCGGCAACGCGTGCTCGCGGATCAGCCGCTTCGCCGCGACCTTCGCCTCGGCCCGCTTGCGGCGGTTGCGCTCGTCACGGCGCAGGTCGTCGGCGCCGGCGATGCCGGCGAGGACCGGCAGCCCGCCGATGTCGTCGGCGACGTACTGCGGCGCCCACACGCACTCCGCGACCTCGGGCCCGTCGTCGGTCGGCACGAGCACCAGGTCGCCGACCTTCGGGGCGTGCGTTCCCGGGTCGAGGTAGTAGAGGCGCCCGTACCGCTCGAACGACACGGCGCAGACCATGCCCATGGACGAACTCTAGGTCACGCGCTTCGCAGCGCGAGGGTGAGCTGCTCGACGGCGAGCAACGGCGTGACGTTCGCGGCGATCGCTTCGCGGCAGGAGAGCACCGCCTCGATCCGGCGCATCGTGGACTCCGGCGCGCCGTCGGCGGCGGCGAGGCGGATCGCATCGGCCTGGTCGGTGTTGACGAGCCCGACCGTCGACCCGACCTGCAACGCCAGCACGTCGCGGTACCACGCCGCGAGGTCCACCAGCGCGCGGTCGAGCGAGTCGCGCCGGGCGCGGGTCTCCCGAGACCGCTGCTTCTTCGCCAGGTCGCTGTAGAGCCCGGCGGTCCCCCGCCCCTTGCCGACCGTCTCCACGAACGACTCGGTCTCGGCCGCCGCCGCCTCCTTGGTCCGCCGGTCCGCCTCCGCCTCGGCCGCCTCGACCAGGTCGGCGGCGGCGGCCAGCGCCTCGCCGACCGTGGCGAGCCGGGCCGGGACGCGCAACGCCTGCTCCCGCTGCTCCCGTGCGGCCGCGTCGACGGCGAGCGCGCGGGCGCGGCCGACGTGGCCCTGCGCGGCCGCCGCGGCCCAGCGGGCGGTGGGCGCGTCCACACCGGAGCGTTCGAGCACCTCGGCAACGTCGTCCGCGCTCGGCAGCCGCAACGTCACCAGCCGGCACCGGGACCGGATCGTCGGCGGCAGGTCCTCCGGGCTCGGCGCGCAGAGCAGGAACACGCACCCGGCCTCCGGCTCCTCGATCGCCTTGAGCCAGGCGTTCGCGGCCTGCTCGGTCAGCCTGTCGGCGTCCTCGACCACGACGACGTGGGTACTCCCCCCCGCTGCGGACAGCGCGGCCTGGCGGACGACGCGGCGCGCCTCGTCCACGGAGATCGACAGCCCTGCGGGCGCGACGACGACGAGGTTCGGGTGCGTGGTCGCCGCCGACTGGCGGCAGGACGTACACGTGCCGCAGCCGCCGTCGGCGCAGAGCAGCGCCGACGCGAACGCCCGCGCGGCGACGGACCGCCCCGAGCCCGGCGGACCGGTGAACAGCCAGGCGTGCGTCATGCCGTCGCCCGCGACCGCCGCGCGCAGCGCCGTGACCACGTCGCGCTGGCCCGTCAGCCGGTCGAAGACGCTCACGCCGCCGCCTCACCGCGGCCGTCGAGCAGCGGGCCGAGCCGGTGCTCGACCTCCTTGCGGACCTTGGCCGCGATCTCCTCGGCCGGCAGCGTCGCGTCGCAGACGACGTAGCGCGAGCCGCCCGCCGCGGCGAGCGCGCGGAACGTCGCGCGGACGCGTTCGTGGAACGCCAGCGACTCGGCCTCGATCCGGTCCGGCGTGCCGCCGGAACGCCGTAGCCCGACCTCGGGGTCGAGGTCGAGCAGCAGCGTGAGGTCGGGGCGGATGCCGCCGGTCGCCCACCGCGACAGCGCGCGGATCTCGTCCATCGGCAGCTCGCGACCACCGGCCTGGTAGGCGAGGGAGGAGTCGACGTAGCGGTCGGTCACGACGATGGCGCCGCGTTCGAGAGCGGGGCGGATGACGTTGACGACGTGGTGAGCCCGGTCGGCGGCGTACAGCATCGCCTCGGCCCGGGGTGAGAGGTCGCTGTGCGCGGGCGAGAGGAGGAGCTGGCGGATCGCGGTGCCCGCCCTGGTCGCGCCCGGCTCGAACGTCACCACCACGTCCGCGCGCCGGCTCCGCAGCCAGTCGGCGAGCAGCGCGGCCTGCGTCGACTTCCCCGCGCCCTCGCCGCCCTCGAACGCGATCAGCAGGCCCGGCAGCGACGGCCGCCGCCGCGACAGCCACGGCAGCGCG
This sequence comes from Frankiaceae bacterium, assembly GCA_030840645.1. Classification (GTDB taxonomy): domain Bacteria; phylum Actinomycetota; class Actinomycetes; order BP-191; family BP-191; genus BP-191. Next base: position 8,646 of record JAVEEC010000008.1, on the reverse strand, counting down.
CGTACCAGCTCGCGCCAGAGCGGCACCTCGCCGTCGTCCATCTGCCGGTACGACACGACGCCGACGAGCACCGCGACGAGACCGGCGCAGAACAGCGTCAGCGTGATGCCGTCGGCGCGGATGTACACCCGCGCGAGCGGGATGCGGTGGTTCCCGATCACGCCCGCGACGACCGGCGCGAGGGCGAGCACGACGAGCAGGTCGACGCGGACCAGCGACTGCACCGTGGCGAACGTCCGGCCACGCTTGTCGTCCTCGACCTCGAGGCCGAGCAGCGTGTAGCCGACGATCCACGCGATGCCCGCGAACGCCCCCACCGACATCGTCGCGATCAGCGCGAGCACGAGGTTCGGCAGCAGCGCCATGATCGCGAGCGACGTGCCGGCGGCCACGATCGCGAGCCCGAACAGCCGGTGCCTGGACAGGTCGCTCAGCAGCCGCGGACCGAGCGCCATGCCGAGCGCGAGGCCGGTGAAGATCGCGCCGAACAGCAGGCCGTACGCCGCGTCGCCGCCGCGCAGCACGCCGACGAACGGCCGCCCCAGCGCGATCGCCGTACCGCCCGCCGCGAACGCGCCGAGCATCCCGACGACGAGGCCGCGGATCAGCGGCGTCGACCCGACGAAGCGCCACCCCTCGACGATGTCGCGGAACACGCCGTGGTGCTCGACCACATCGCCCTCGGCCGGCACCGGCGCGGCCCGGCGGGCGCCGTGGATGTCCTTGAGCCGGTACACCGTCATCGCGGAGAAGAGGAACGTCGCCGCGTCGAAGTACAGCGCCAGGTCGACCGGGTTGGTGCGGAAGAACGGCACCGCCGCGCCGAGCGTCTTGGACAGCACGGCCAGCCCGGCGAAGACCGCGGCGGCCAGCGGCGCGGTGCCGTACGTCGTGATCAGGCTGACCTGGTTCGCGGCCTCGAGCTTCGCCGGTGGCAGCAGGTTGGGGACCGACGCCTCCTTCGCGGGGATCCAGAACAGGCTGATCGCCTCGACGAGGAACGACGCCGCGAGCAGGTACCAGAGGCTGCGTACGAGGGGGATCGACGCGAACAGCGCGAAGCGCATGCAGTCGCAGGCCACCATCGTCTTGCGCCGGTCGAACCGGTCCGCGAACACCCCGGCGAACGGCCCGAACAGCACCGCCGGCATCAGCCGGAAGATGAGGACCCCGCCGATCGCGAACGTCGCCTTCCGCCCGGTCGCCGACCCGCCCGCGAGCGCCGCGCCGAGCGCCGTCGTCGCGAGCAGCCCGAGCCAGTCGCCGAGGCTGGACAGGGACAGCGCCAGCCAGAGCCGGCGGAAGCTCGGGTACGACAGCACCCCGCGCAGCTCGTCCGGCTCCGGCAGCTGCGCGGCGGCCAGCTCGGTGAGAGCGGGCTTGACCGGGTCGCTCGGGACAGTGATGTGGGCTCCAGTGGTGGCGTGCGCGGCGTTGCGCCAACTCTAACGGCGCCCCCCGCCCCGCCTTTCGCGTTGTGTGCGGGATCTGCAGGCCCTAGCCGGTCATTTCCCGCACACAACGGTTCCTGACCGGCTGGGCGGGGCGGGACGGGCTAGTTCGCGGCCTTCTTGGCCGCCTTCTTGGCCGGCGCCTTCTTGGCTGCTTTCTTCGCCGGGGCCTTGCGGGCGGTGCGCTTCTTCGGCGCCGGGCCGCGCGCGCGGCGGTCGGCGAGCAGCTCGGCGGCGCGCTCGTCGGTCAGCGACTCGATGGCGTCGTCCTTGCGCAGGGAGGCGTTCGTCTCGCCGTCGGTGACGTACGCGCCGAACCGGCCCTCCTTCACGACCATCGGCTTGCCGGAGACGGGGTCGTTGCCGAGCTCCTTCAACGGCGGCGCCGCCTCGCGCTGCCCGCGCCGCTGCTTCGGCTGCGCGAAGATCGCCAGCGCATCCTCCAGCGTCACGGTGAACAGCGCGTCCTCGGACTCGATGTTGCGGTAGTCACTGCCCTTCTTGACGTACGGGCCGTACCGGCCGTTGTTCGCGACGATCTCCTCGCCGTCGGCGGGGTCGTTGCCGAGGACGCGCGGCAGCGTCAGCAGCCGCAGCGCGGTGTCGAGGTCGACGGTGTCGAGGTCCATCGACTTGAACAGGCTGGCGGTCCTCGGCGCGTCCTTCGACCCCTCCGGCGGAACGGTCGTGACGTACGGGCCGTAGCGGCCGGCCTTCGCCACGACGGGCAGGCCGTCGGGTGTGGCCCCGAGCGCGCGGTCGCCCGACGGCGCCGACAGCAGCTCCTCCGCCCTCTCGACCGTCAGCTCGTCCGGCGGCAGGTCCTCGGGTACCGACGCCCGGTCCTCGCCGCGCTGGAGGTACGGCCCGTACCGGCCGACGCGGACCAGGATCTCGACGCCGTCGGCGCCCCGACCGATGGGGATGGAGTTGACCTCGCGCGCGTCGATGTCGCCGAGGTGGTCGGAGACGAGCTGGTGCAGGCCGGGGTCGTCGGCGCCGCCGTCGTAGAACTGCCGCAGCCACGCGACCGGGTCCTCGGCGCCGGTCGCGATCCCGTCGAGGTCGTCCTCCATCGACGCGGTGAAGCGGTAGTCGACCAGCCGGCCGAAGTGCTGCTCGAGCAGGCCCACGACGGCGAACGCGGTGAACGACGGGATCAGCGCCGTCCCCTTCTTCCAGACGTAGCCGCGGTCCTGGATGGTGCCGATGATGGATGCGTACGTGGACGGCCGGCCAACGCCGAGCTCCTCCAGCGCCTTCACCAGCGACGCCTCCGTGTAGCGCGCCGGCGGCTGCGTCGCGTGGCCCTTCGGCTCGACGCCCGCGCAGTCGACGTTCTCGCCCTGCGCCAGCGCCGGCAGCCGGACCTCGCGGTCCTCGAGCTCCGCCTCAGGGTCGTCCGCGCCCTCGACGTACGCACGCATGAACCCGGGGAACGTGATGACCTTGCCGCTCGCGGCGAACTCCGCGTCCGTGTACACCAGCCCGGCCGGGGCCCCAACCCCGGCCTCCTCCGCAGGCGGGGACCCCAACCCCGCCGCGTCCGTGCTCTCCATGCGCGCGCCGATGCGGACCTGCAACGACTGCCCGGTCGCGTCGCTCATCTGCGACGCGACGGTGCGCTTCCACACGAGGTCGTAGAGCCGCAGCTCGTCGCCCGAGAGCTCGCGCGACACGTCGTCCGGCGTGCGGAACGCGTCGCCCGCGGGCCGGATCGCCTCGTGCGCCTCCTGCGCGTTCTTCACCTTCTTCACGTAGACGCGCGGCTTGTCGGGGACGTACGCGGGGCCGTACAGCTCGCGCGCCTGCTGCCGCGCGGCCGTCAGCGCGGTCTCGGAGAGGTTGGTGGAGTCCGTACGCATGTAGGTGATGTAGCCGTTCTCGTACAGGCGTTGCGCGACCTGCATCGTGCGCTGGCTGGAGAAGCGCAGCTTGCGCCCCGCCTCCTGCTGCAACGTGCTCGTCATGAACGGCGCGTACGGCGAGCGCCGGAACGGCTTCTCCTCGGTCGAGCGGACGTCGTAGGTCCGGCCGTCGAGCCGCTGCGCGAGGGCGCGGGCGTTCGGCTCGTCCAGCAGGACAGCGTCCTTCGTCAGCGCGCCGCTCTCGTCGAAGTCCTTGCCAGTCGCGAGCCGCTTGCCGTCGAGCGCGACCAGCGTCGCCGTGAACGCCTGGCCGTCGCGCTCGAAGGTCCCTTCGAGGTCCCAGTAGCCGGCGGCGTTGAACCGCATCCGCGCGCGCTCGCGCTCCACGATGATCCGGCACGCGACGCTCTGGACCCGGCCGGCCGAGAGCTTCGGCATGACCTTCTTCCAGAGGACCGGCGAGACCTCGTAGCCGTAGAGGCGGTCGAGGATGCGGCGGACCTCCTGCGCGTCCACCAGGTGCTGGTCGATGTCGCGGCAGTCGTCCACCGCGCGCTCGATCGCGGCCCGGGTGATCTCGTGGAACACCATCCGCTTCACCGGCATCACGTCCGGCGGCGACAGCACCTCGCGCAGGTGCCAGGCGATCGACTCGCCCTCGCGGTCCTCGTCCGTCGCGAGGTAGAGCTCGCTCGCGTCCTTCAGCAGCGCCTTGAGCTTGCGGACCTGGTCACGCTTCTCCGGGCTGACGACGTAGAGCGGCTTGAAGTCGTTCTCGACGTCCACCCCGAGCCGGGCCCACGGCGTGCCCTTGTACGCGGCGGGCACGTCGGCGGCGTTGCGCGGCAGGTCGCGGATGTGGCCGATGGACGACTCGACCACGTAGTCGTTGCCGAGGAAGCCGGCGATCGTCTTCGCCTTCGCGGGCGACTCGACGATCACCAACGGACGCTTCGCGGGCACGCTTCTCCAACGACTGCTGGGGGATGGGGTACGAGCGGAGTGCTCGCGGCGCAGTGTTGTCACGCCGCGCCAACCGCGTCAACTCGCCCCGCCCTACGGCCACGCCTCCGCGGGCACGTCCGGCGGCCGTTCGCCGACCAGCTCGCGCAGCCGCGCGAGGCGGCGCTGGCCGGTGATCCGGTACGCCGGGCCGTCGGCCCGCGGCCCGATCTGCCCGGCCGTGAGGCCCGCGCGGACCAGCGCGGCGCCGACCGCCGGCCAGACGGACTCGTCCTGCGGGCCGAGGTGGAGGACGTAGCCTGCCGGGGTGTCGCGACCGGCCGCCAGCGCCCACCAGCGCAGCCGCGGGCCGTCCAGCGCGAGGTCGAGCGGGGCGCGCTTGGCGCCCCCGCCCGACCACCGCGTCGCGAGCGGGACCAGCCGCGGGTCGAACAGCGTCCGGACCGTCGTGCCGCCCTCCTCGTGCGCCTCGGCGGTGCCGCCGTCGAGGCCGAGCGCGGTGAGCGCGTCGAGCAGCGCGGCGACCCGCCAGTCGGCGTGCACGATCACCGAGACCCGCGCCGTGTCGCCCTGCCGGACGACCTGCCCGGGGCCGCAGAGGACCCCTTCGAGGTCGTCGACACCCGCGGGTCGCGCACCCGCGGAGAAGAACGACAGCTGTCCGGAACTCACCCGGCCAGCGTAACCGGGGCCGCCGCCGGTCAGACCACCAGGCCCGGGACCCGTCAGGGCGGTGACGCGGCGTGCCGGGGCGAGGGCGGCGGCACCATCCAGATATCCCGCACCCGGCCGTTGCAGGGCCCCAAGGTGGTCCGCTCCCCAGGCGCCAGCACCCGCATGTCCGCGCGCTGGCCGGATTGCTCACCGATCGTGCCCTCGCCGTGGTCCTCGTACGTGAGGTCGTACCCGTCGAGCACGTACCGGCCGGGCCGGGCGGCGCGGACGTAGACGGTGAACGCGACGAAGTCGCCGGCAGCGACCTCCAGCCCGTCGATCTCGTACGTCGGCCCGAAGCCGGCCATCGGCCAGGTATCCGTGCAGAACGCCCCGGGCCAGCCGCCTGGGGTGAGCCGCGGCTTCGCGGACCTGAGGAAGGACGCCCGCGCCGCCAGCACGGTGACCCCGTCCGGGACGACGGCCGGGGCGAACGACCGCAGCGTCACTGGCCGGACTACGCGGAACTTGCGGACCCCGTAGATAAACACTGAGTCCGGACCGGCGAGCACGATCCCCGTCTTGTACGGCGCGCCCCGCGGCTCCAGCGCCTGCGGTCGGACCGGCACCGGGCGCTGGCACCCCGAGAGGGCGACGAGCGCCCAACCAATCGCGGCTGCGAGCGGGCCGAGCGCGCCCCGTCGTCGCCGGGTCATGGGCAGAGCAGGTTCCTGATCTGCGCGGGAACCTCCGGCTTGCACACGTCGATCGCTTTCGGGTTCGGGTCCGGCGTCTCGCCCAGCCCTACGTTCGTCAGGTCGTGACTGTCCGCGTCGCTGAAGGCGTGAGCGATGTCATCCTCCGCGCAACGAGGCTCCGCATCGACGTAGCCGACGTTGAGACCGCCCGGCACGAAGAGGAAGTGCATCGGCTGCGAATCGTCGACGATGTAGTACGCGTGCGAGAGGTCCGAGGTCTGGGTGGTGCTCACGCTCCACTCGGCCTCGATGCTGATCTCGTCGCGGAAACCACCAGAAGCTCCGAACATCAGCGTCGTACCGAGTTCCTCATCGTGACCATGGGTGATGACGACGGGCATCTCGTAACGCCGAGTGCAGTTGAAGTTGTCGAACCCCGGCTCCCCAGCCTGGTCGTACGGGTACGAAGGCACTTGAACCGGATGAGGGATGATCCCACCAGTCCACTCGTACGGCCGCACGATCTCGTCATTCGTGCAGAACAAGTGGACAAAGACACAGACTTCCGAGGTCTCGCGCACGAACTGCCAGTCCTGGTCCTGGTCAATTGACCTGCCGAGGTGGGTGTTGCCGACTCGCGGCGACTCTGGGGTCGAGACGGTCGAGCGACCGGTCTCGGACGTGGTCAGCTTTCCCTCGCCCTTGCCCCACTCGTCGGCGCCGGCCTTGATCATCCACTCCGTCTTGACTTCTTTGCTGGTCTCGACCGTGATAGTGCTCGCCCAGTCGGTGCCCCCGCCGTAGTTCGTGACGAAGGGGATCTTGACGCTCTGCAGGTCCGCGTCGAAGTACGTGTGCTGTTCGCACGTTGCGTAATTGTCGGAAGCCCCCTGCCTCAGCACCGCACAAGACCTAGTCGGATCCGCGAATGCCAGCGAGCGCTGGCGCATCGTGTACGTCGCGCCGTCCGGAGTGGGTGTCGTGGTGGGCAGCCCGGTCACCGTATCGAGTACGAAGCCGACGTAGGCAGTGTCCACCGGATACGTCCCCGCCTCCGTTGGAGGCGCATCCGACGCGTAGGCACGAACGATGTAGTTCACGTGGCGCTGTGCGAGATCGGAGGGCAGCGCGATGCGCGTCAGCTCAGCGATTGGGAGCCGAACGAAGCCGTTCGCATTCGCCCGGATCCTCGTCATTGAATGACCTGCCCCTGGCACCATCACGCCTACAACGGCGCTGGACGCTGACTCACCGTTCGAACGGACGAGCCGGAACGTGATGGAGCCCGAACCTTCATTTGCTTGTGCAGGTACGGAGGTCGCGGGTGCCGCGACCAGGGTGGCGCCGAAGACGGCAGCGACGATCCGGACAAACGGCGAAATTTTCATCGAATCCCCCGAATTGACTTGGTCGAGCGCGCAGTGTGCCACGCCTGATAGTGGTTGTCACCCACCGTGCGAAGGCCGGGCGCAGGCAAGGCGGAGACGGCGGAGGGCGCCCAGCCGGGTCGCGGTCGCGACCGTGCCGAACGCCCTCCGTCGTTGGTGCGACGGCTTACGTGGCGCTGCCCTCGAGCTGGACGTCGGTCGCCGAGGCGACCGCGCGCCGCTTGCTGTAGACGACCGAGCCCGCGATCACCGCGCCCGCGACGAGCGCGACAGTGATGCGGACGACGTTGTTCTTCTCGGCGCCGACCGAGAACTTCACGACGGTCGGCGCGATCAGCACCGCGACGAGGTTCATCACCTTGATGAGCGGGTTGAGCGCCGGTCCTGCCGTGTCCTTGAACGGGTCGCCGACGGTGTCGCCGATGACCGTCGCGGTGTGCGCGTCGGACCCCTTGCCGCCGTGGTTGCCCTCCTCGACGTACTTCTTCGCGTTGTCCCACGCGCCACCGGCGTTGGAGAGGAACACCGCCATCAGCTGCCCCGCCGCGATGGCGCCGCCGAGGTACGCCCCGAGCGGCCCGTAGCCGAGGCCGAAGCCGATCGCGACCGGCGCGAGGATGGCCAGCAGGCCCGGCGTCATCAGTTCGCGCAACGAGTCACGCGTGCAGATGTCGACCACGGCCGCGTAGTCCGGCTTCTCCGTGTAGTCCATGATCCCGGGGTGCTCGCGGAACTGCTTGCGCACCTCGTAGACGACCCGGCCCGCCGCGCGTGACACGGCGTTGATCGCGAGCGCGGAGAACAGGAACGTCACCGCCGCGCCGATCACCAGGCCGATGAGGATCTGGGGCTGGTCGATCGAGAGCGAGAAGCTGGCCGTCGAGCCGGCCTTCGCCAGCGCGCCGATGACAGCCTCGCGGAACGAGCCGAAGAGCGAGGTCGCCGCGAGCACGGCGGTCGCGATCGCCATGCCCTTGGTGATGGCCTTGGTGGTGTTACCGACCGCGTCGAGGCCGGCCATGATCTCGTCGGCCTCTTCGCCGAGGCCGCCCGACATCTCGGCGATGCCGTGGGCGTTGTCGGAGACCGGGCCGTACGTATCCATCGACACGATGACGCCGACGGTCGTGAGCATGCCCATGCCGGTGAGCGCGATGGAGTACAGCGCGACCTGCTCGTTGCCCTGGCCCAGCAGGTACGACCCGAAGATCGCCGCGCAGAGCACCAGCGCCGAGTAGACCGACGACTCCAGGCCGACCGAGATGCCCGACAGGATCGTCGTGGCGGGCCCGGTGAGCGAGGACTTCGCGATGTCCTGGACGGGCTTGCGCTCGGTCGCCGTGAAGTACTCCGTCAGCACCTGGATCACCGACGCGAGGACCAGGCCGATGATCGTCGCGGTGATCGCGATGACCCGCGGGTTGCCGTCGAAGTGCGACAGGCCCGCGCCCTTCAGCTCGCTGAACTTCCCTGGCAGGTACCAGAACGCGGCCCCCGCGACGAGGACCGCGGACGCGAACGCGGAGATGAAGAAGCCGCGGTTGATCGCCTTCATGCCGTTGCGGTCGGAATCGCGCGGCGACACCGCGAAGATGCCGAGGATGGAGGTGAGGACGCCGATGCC